>NZ_QOVX01000044.1:0-14798 GCF_008365395.1 Neorhizobium sp. P12A
AAGGATTGGGAAAAATCCATCATCTCAGCCGAAGCCTGGATAACCATCGCCCATATCCGCATCCTTACGCGGCGGCTCGCAAGATATTGCTATCGTTGAACCCTTTTCGAGTCAGACTCTTAGCTTTCCCAGGAGTGAGCGAGCTTATCCAACCGGTGTACTTCAGGTCCCAGTAACAAAAAAACAACGCACCAATGATCGCGAAAAAAGGCGTTAAATTTGACCCTGAAATAGTGAAGAATATTATCGATATTTGATTGCAAATAATTAAAGCCAACAGCCAGGGGTTTAATCCCAACGCTCCACACCATTTCATTTAACAACAGCCACAGAGATCCGACACATCTTCCCTACATATGCAGCTTTCCCGCGATTGCAAAAGGCTTCTATTGGAGGGCCACCTTTAAGAGTGTGGGTGCAATTGCAGACGTTGCCTCGCCGCGAGCCCCCACTCGGCCTCAATGGAAACTCGTGCCTCTTTCACGACTTCAACGAGTGATTCATATAAGCCCGAATACGATTGGACGCGCCAGAAACCTTCAGGCCACTGCCCCTGATCGTCTTCTATTGGACCGAAATAGCGTTCAACAGAGTATCGAAACAATCCGTGAGTTTCACTTCGTTCGATAACGGCGCGAAACGAGCTTGCCCCATCGGATAATATCTCCACCGGTTTCCAATTTGTCTCGGGATCTAATCGCGGGGCTCCGACCATTCCAACCCTCACTCACACCGCCATTGCCGCCCAAGCTTTCCTGGTTGAATTTGCTTGTCAATAAGACCTAATTGACCAGCCATGCGTTGGGAGTTTGTTATTCGTGAAGCATCTGTTCAAGACAATCGAGCGAGATGAGATTACTCGCGTTGTGTTCTATAAACATACAGGCGATTTGTATTCTTTCGAAGAAGAAACGAAACAATACGACGAATTTGCGGAGTTTGGCCCGTACTCGTACTGGTGCGAGACCTATGTTTCAGGTCTCTATGATACTGCAGCGGCAGCAGAGCGAGACGCTTATGCGACCATATCCTGGCTCAAAGTTTGTCAGGGTGGCGGCTTCGTAGTGTCCCGGACCTCTCGGATACGTTGATCACTTAGCGTGGCGGCTTTGCGAGCGTCTTGGCGCTGCTTCCAAAACGAGCCAATGATTCCGAATCCGATCATGCAAAGCGATGGCACGCCAAATAGCACGACGATAAATACATTGAGAAAAGGTCCATGCATCCCGAGGATCTTCTCGCCGGTGTAGCATTTTTCATAATCGGCTGAGTAAGTTAGATCTTCGCACCCAGTATTAAAAAAAAGAATTGTAAGTCCATTCCAGAGAGCAAGAAACGCAACGGCTTTCCCGATGCCGTTTCGAAGCGGACCCCAATCCGGATTTCGCAGCGGTTTTCGGTTAGCCTGAACAGATCTGAGGACGACTAAAAAAATCCCCAGTATCGGCACGCCGGCGACTTGAGCAAGCGCAATAGTCAGCCACGGCTGCAATGGCGGCTGCGTTATCAATTCCGCATAGCCAACAATAAACGCGGTCAACACAATGCTAGCGAACAACGACCCAACAGTTAATCCCTTTCGAGTGATGACATTCCCCAAAAAAACAGCAGCAGATAAAATGGTTCCAATGAGGGGGACTGGCCCAATCACCCAAGGCAACATTTGATTTGTCATCTCTCCTCGGCGGTCAGCGTAAATGGTAAAGCCAGGACTGGATCACTTGAAAATTGCACCGATGTATCGATTTTTCAACTTAGGACATCTCCGCTTTCGAAAAAATTTCGGAACGATCGACGAAGACTGGCTCGAGAAGATCGCGGCGAACGAATTTAGGAGGGCGGGGTGCGCTTAGGTGATCGAAATCACTTCACTTGCCGTCGTGCTGCCAAAGCCTGTCGACGTAGCCGTGACATCTATCTTGACCTTGTTGCCGGCGACGAGACCGGCCGAGGCGGCGTTCCATGTCCAGTTCGCGGACGCAAGGGATGCCACCACGACGTTATAGGTGGTGCCGCCGTCAGTAGAGACGGAAACGACGCCATCGTAACTGTCCGGATCGCCAGACCAATCGCCCGGCTGGAATATCCATGACGCGTTGGCCTGCGCCGCCGTATAACTGTAGAGCTTCGTGGTGGAATTGAAGGTCGGGAAGATGCCGCCAACGGTATATGGGCCGAGCGTCGACTGAAAGAACCGCATCGTCGAGCCGTCGCTAGGACGGGTGTAAAGCTGGTTCTGATAGTACGGCAACCCCTTCTTGTCGTGGAACTCGACAACGAAGAAATCCGTGAAGTCGAGCATGATATCGACCGCGCCGACGAACGGCGTCAGATAGATTCTGGTGGTCGTGGATCCGGTGATGGGCGAGACGGTCGGATGCGTCACCATCCACGCTTCACCGATATCCTCCGCAATGCCTGTTTCCGGGTTCAGCGGGAAATTACCATCACGATATGGCGTCGGAACATCGCCATAGCCGGAGATCAAAGCGCCACGGCCATCTGATCCGAGCTGCGCCCCGCCAAGAATGCTGAGGTTTCGGAACGATGTCGCGGCGCTGACACCGTCAGCTTTTGAGACCTTATACCCGACATAACCGATATACTTCTTGCCGCGCGTCAGGCCCGGCACATTGACCTGAAGATAGATATCGGCCGTCGCAGGCTGGTTGCCACTAAGCGTAAAGCGCTGTCGACCGCCGCTCGCATCCGCCACGATGTTGACGCCCGAGGCAACGCCGTTCATCAGCGTGTATCCGTCAGCAATCGTGCCGCTGATATTCGCCGCACCAGCGCCGGACTTTCCGCCACCTGTACCGGAGAAATTCGGATTGGATGTCAGGTTTCCCGATGGCGGCGAACCTGATGTCGGCAAGGTGCGGCCGGCTGGCAGGATGGGCGCCAGGATGTCGTAGAACTTCTTTGCTCGATTGAAGAACGCGCCGCGAGTGTTGTCGTGCAGCTGGTCTCGCGTGTCGGCATTATCCGCGCCGCCGGAGCTGATGTCGTACGGAGCGTTGAGGTACTTGACCTTGACGTTACCGATCATCTTGCCGTCCTGCGCCAGGCACCACGCCGTGATGGCATTGAACAGCGAGATATTTGGGAGGCCCGCTGTCGCCTTGCGGGTCGGGCTGAGGATGATCAGTTTCGACGTCGGAAGGGCCGCGAACTGGTTCATCATTGATTGCACGGCGTCAGTGAGGGCCTGCAACGTCGGAGGCGTTCCGGGGATCGTGGCATTGACCCAATCGCCAATCCAGAGCACGGCCGGCTTCTGCGCGAGCGCAGCGGGCAACTGGACTGGAAACTCATCGGGAAGGCTGCCGGGAAAGCCCAAGACGCCATACGGGTTCGCCTGAAGGCGGTGGTTCATCTTGCGAAGCAACGCCGGAATATAGCCGTACCAGTTGCTATCGAATTCCACCGAGCAGCCGACAAAGGTGATCGTATCGCCGAGGGCGAGTGGTTGGAACACCCCACCCCCACCCTTGGTTAGGGCGTGGGTGACTATCGAAGGATGGACGTCGGGGATGATAGCTAGAGGTTGATGGCACACCTGGCGACGGTTATTCTTTGATCTAATTCACCGGACAATACCTCTGATGGCAAAGATTATTCAGAACCACTTGCCGCAATATCGCATCCTTCTTGTGATGTTAGCCACGATTGGAAGCTATTTTACGATATGGATCCTGGCTCCGGTTTGCTTCGTCGTTGTGATGGCGATTCCTGGATTTGTGATGAAGTACACATGGTCGGCGGGGACGATCAAAAATTCAGAGCCTTCCCGTACAAGCACGCCATCTTCGGCTACCTGGTACTTGTGTACATCTGGAATGGATTTCCCCAACGAAACGTTGAATAGATCCGTCAGGGCTCGGGTGAGTGTCAGACGATATTGACGATCTGCTGATCCATCTGTGTGCCCAAGGCAAAGGACGTGATCCTCACCTTGTTACCCGCCACCATGCCCTTGCCCGTGGCGTTCCATACCCAATTCGTCGCCTTGACGCCGGCCGACTGCTGGACCGACGAGCTGCCGCCATCCGTGGACAAATCCACCGTCGCATCCAAGTCCGTGCTGACGCAGCCGGAGATATCGCCCGCATGGATATACCAGTTGGCATTGCCCGTTGACAGTTCACGCGAAAGAGCGGAGAGGGCGAGGCACATTCGTGGTTTTCCAAAGGTTCTTGCGATACAATGCCAGGGCACTCGGGAGGCAATCCAATGATGGGCAGCAAAGTCTGCACCAACGGCGACGAATATGATGCGTTCTTGCGCCGAAGCCGCCGGCTCATCTCATGGGGTCGGGGCGAACTGAAGAAGATCAAGCGCGGCTTCTGGAAGCGGCAGCGCAAGACCGCTGCATCGGACGCTCGCTATGCGGACGGCGGACGCAGGCACGAGTGAGCATCACAACCGATTTCATCTCTGAGCTAATCCGAGCGAACTCAGGACCTGAACCTGCGCGGAAACCTTTGATGGTGTCGATAACGTTATCGAGCTTGTCGCCGAAGGATTCCACAACCCCGTCAATCCGATCGTTGGCGGCGTCGATCCCTTCTTGTTTTCCGAGGTTGCCTCGATCGCTCGCGTGACCTGAAACGAGATCGGCGGGATCTGGGCCACCCGTTGCTGCAGGCCGCTGATCGAGTCCTGATAACCTTTGAGCCGATCCTTGCGCGCCTCGGCTTCGACGTCGAAACATACTTGCGGGGGGTATCGTCCAGATGTACCCCGCCGAAGCCGCGTTGTCAGCAATACCGCCTACGATAATCGCGACCTACCAAACGTTCACCCGCCATGTCTCAAGCTTTACCGGCATTTTCAAATCCTCATCTGCCACCCTTTGATGCCCTTTCGGTAGGCACTGATTTTTTGGATTGACTCTCGCAAAGCCTGGAACATAATAAGAACACTGAGGCGGAAGAACGCCTCAATCAACAGCAATATGTGAAGTCGTGAACTGCGCTTGCCCGCAGAAGGAGTAGCCGTGTCCGCTGTCCGTGCCGAAATTTCCGAAATCGATCCGGTCGACGAAATCCTTGAAGCTTTCCGGGGCGATGCTCGTGCGGCAATCGCGGATATACTGGCACAGTGCAATCATCTCCACGATCAGCTTGAATTGGTATCGGCGGCAATGAGCACGGGCCTGACGCGAGGATGGAGACCAAATGCCGATCGACGTCTTGAGCAAGGGGAAGAGCTATGAGCAACGTTGCTGAACAATACGAGCTTGCGAAAGGTCTCTATCATGCGCGGCCAGAACCCCAAGAGCGCGCTGAGGCCGATCCGAAGCTATTGGCCGAAACTGCTGACAAGGGTGGCCTACAGTTTTTTACCACGTGCCTCTACGAATGCGAAGAATCAGTCCCGGTGGGCGAGCTCCACATCGCACTATGGCCCACTGGCGACGCTTGGGGCATGGCCAGATTCCAGGAAGGTGAGCGCGGGGCAACCCCGGTCCTTCACGTGAAAGGCGAGACGATCGAGAATGTTGCGAGCAAGCTTTACAACCTACTTGGTTTCGCGGAGCTTGATTTGAACAGCATAGCGGAGACCTACGATAACCTTTCGGAAGCTTAGATCCGCTCGCAGTTAGGCCTTCTGCGCATCAATGGAACCACAGCAGCTCAGCCCGCGATATAAATGGCGCAAGACCTGGCCGGATGAAGCGGACCGCGACAGCTGGAAAACCGATTTTCAAGGATGGGACGGCGATATTCCAGTCGGCCGTGTCCGGTACGAGGAAAACGGCCCGAAGAAGGGCTTGTGGCAATGGAGCGGCCACGGGCCACCACTTTGTCAAAGGCTTTTACCCCATCAGGGGGTATGAGGGGGACCCGCGAGTAGCGGGGCTTAGGGCCGAAGACTATTACAACCGTTTAGTGCGTACAATGGCCTTGACGATTCCGCCGGTGACGCCATTCTGTAGCGATGGACATCTTGCCGGCTTTCATCCCTGAAAGTCATCCGGACCGCATCGTATGGTGCGAGTTCGCTATGCAGGCCGAGTTCCTTATGCTTGCGCAGCGGGCAAAGTCCCTCGGGTGGCGTGACCTCGACGGCCCTGGTCAACCTTGCAGACAACAACATGCTTGCTCTGATTGCCGACGGCCGGGTCGACGCTGTGTTGAACGAGATCAAGAAGCGGTAGCAGCCGCTCTTGTCGTTCCGGTCAGCGCTCCAATCGGTAGACGGCTGCGTTGTCCTGCTTTTCGCGGACCCTTATATGAAGCATGGCGAAACTTTCCGTCGTCCGTCCAGGCGCGGAACTCGATCTCGGCTATCAGGGCAAGCTGCGCCCATACGACGCCGCTGCGCTTTGGAGTAACAGGCGGCTTCGACGTTAGCTTGTCGAGATCCTCGCGCAGCTTGATCGTCGGACGCTCCTTGAAGCCAGTACCGACGCCACCGACGTAAACGAGTTCGGCGCCCTTGTAGACCGGCAACAGTAACCTGCCGATGCCGCCGAGCGCCGCTGTCGAAGGCTCATAACCGACTATGAAGAAGCTGTCGCTGTCGATGCTCGTGACCTTGACCCAGTCGCCGAGGCGGCCGGAGCGGTAAGACAATACCGGCACTTTGCGATGATGCCTTCCAAACCGTGTTCGCAGGCAGGATTGGATGGCACCTGTCCGTCGCCTTCTCTTCAAGCATGTGCCGACGGTCGCCCAGGTCCATTCCCGAGATATCGTGACGTCGAAATCGAGTAAGTCGAAAGCATAGAAGATGGCCTCGGATGCATGGCGTTTTCCGGTTCGCCCGACAAGGGCTTGCTGCAGTGCGCCGAAGTCTGATCGCCCCTGGTCATCGCTCACGACCGCTTCGCCGGCGAGAATGGCAGTCCGGCCAATCGCGGCCGCCTCATCGGCGATCGTCGGGAAGCGATCGGTCCAATCATGCCCGCCGCGGGTGATGATCCGAACGCGATTTGGCTCGACATGAACCACCAGGCGGTAACCGTCCCATTTGATTTCGTAGAGCCAATCCGGCCTGACTGGCGCCTTCGACTTCAACAAAGCAAGGCTCCATCCTTTCCGGCATGGGATCGAACTGAAGCTGCGGTTGATCAGGATCGCGAGGCTTGCGCGGCCAGCCGCACAACGGCACGTCGGTGTTACGGAGTAGCGGTTGGGACGACTTACTCGGAACATTTGTCGTGTCCCGACGTGCAACAGGGAATGGTTAAAGAGTCGATTCGGATATCTCTACCTGTCCTCATGGGTAATTGCGATTTTTCTAAATCACAGTCAGACTTTCTTCCGAGTTCGTAAGCTACACAGCTCAGAAGCAGACCAAAATGAGATGACCACAGATGCTTAAGATCGCCTCCGCCGTCGCCGTGACAGTTGTCACTGCCGCGATCTTCATACCAGGTCTGGTCAAGCTGACCTATCGCGCTTGGCGCTACGGCCACCTCGCCGCGCTGTTTGCACATGATGAGCGTCCGACGCAACCGAGATCTTGAACATCAGCCTGAGCGACGCTATGATCGGTGTGCCCATTAAGTTCTCCTGATTGCCCCGCTTCACTTCAGCGGGGCTCTCTTTTTGGGAACAATTTTTTCATTCGCCAGTTCAAAATTCGCTTACGCCCCTTGTAAGCCTGGCCCGGCGCAAACACACCATCGACCGGCCCGCTTTCGGCGGTTTTTTCGGAACAATCACTTTCTCGGCGAGTTTGAAATTCGCTTACACCCCATGTGAGCGGAGCCAGGCGCCCTTGTTTCCACCAGCGTTCACACCACGAGTGCCTGGCTCACCGTTTCCCACAAGCCGTTACCGTGTGTGACATCGACAACGGCACTCATTGGTTGACCATTTATCGAAGCGAGTTATTTTACCTGCGCTACCTTGAGGTGTTTTGATGTCAGCGTTCGTCTTTGCAATATTGACCGGCTTCGCAATTTTTCTTTTCGAACGTTTCCAGTTGGACGCGCGGTGGATCGCCTATGGGGTCATAGCTTTGGCAGGGGTGGCCGCGTGGATCATCTGGGAAAGCCTCGAAGAAAGTGAGGATGACGGCTAGCGGAAAAACCAAAGATGCGCTGGTTGATCGAAGAATATTGCCTTCATGCTCATACTCGGAAGAGAGAACAAATCGCCCACGAGATCTGTCGACTGATCGACGCTGGCGAGGATCCTAGCCGCATTGCCGCCCTTGAAGAGAAGATGATGGATTATGCGCAACAGTCAGAGGTAATCTTGGCGAAGCGCGCGCTTCGCCGGATCGTTTTCGGGTATTTGGTCAGGATGCCGAGCTCCTCGGTATTTGGAAGATCCAAACTCAGCTAACCCCCACTTATACTTTGTGTGTGGGTGGTCTGCCAGCTCTGAGCTCTCGCAGCGGCGTTTCTTAATTGGCCGTCCGCCCAGTTCAGCCGGCGCCACTCCGGAGATTAAAAATGTCGTCGTAGCTTTGATTGCAGATACGCACCCAACAAAGAACATTGTAATTCTCATATATGGCAAAACGCCGACACGAGGGGCTTTGGTATCCCCCCGTGATCGTGAAAGTTTGCCGAATTTTCGCATCGCTCACATTGTCAGCATTCCTGACGATTTGCGTCAGTCGATCCTGATCAGGAAATACTGAGTGGTCGTGCGCACGGCAAGGAAGTCGCGACCAATGGCGCTCTCAAGGAACTCCTCAAGCGCCAGATATGCTCCGTAAAGTCCGGGCAATGCCGTTGCATCTTCAACAATGATAACGCCGCGGCGCGCCATCAGAGGCGCAACTTTATTCAGAGCAATCGCAATGGCGTCGTATATGTCGACGTCGATATTGGCGATTGCGATCTGCTGAATTTCGGCGGGCAAGGGATCAGCGCAGATGTCCGTGGGGACAACATTCACCTGCTGATCGGTCTGCGCCACCAGTCCGTGAATACGCGCGACCGTCTTTTCCGGGTCCATGATGTGGGTACCACCCCAAATCAGATCCGGACTGTGCATCGAGGTCTCATATGTAAAGCCGGAATAGGTATCCAGCAACCAGGACCGGCGCTTTATACCCAACCGATCCATATGCGAGAGAGCGGTCAAGGCACTCGATCCCGAGAATACACCGATCTCGACAAAGTCACCTCGGATATGCCGCGTCAGTTCGATGGCCTGGCAAATCTGCGAATGAAGCTCCTGGCCGCCGAACGGTTCATGGCCGAGAATGGAAGCCGCGTTGTTAATGCTATGAATTGCATTGGCGCTGACCTCAATGAACGGAATCTTGTCAAACATCGGCGGCGGAGCAAACAGGCCCTTGCACGCGACGATGCGCTTCAGGGGAGCCAGAGCTTTTTCATGCAGCGAGAAATGAACGTAAAAGGCGCTTCTGCCGATTTCGGTATCGGACAGATCGGCCAGAGTGAGCAAAACACCGTCCGTTTCGGCGGAAAATTCCGCAGAGACCCGCTCAGGCTGGTCCGTCAGGATATAGACCCGTTCCTTCTTCTTTCGCAGATCCGAGGGAGAATACGTAACTTCGCGATGCCGGTAGCCTCTACCATCGAAAACCGGCATCTCTCTTGGCACGTAATGCGGTAGTGTTCGGCTTTGCATGATTACCTCAAAATTGGTCTGAAAGGCGCTGACAATCGAGAACTGCTTTCTCTCGACTAAGCGGGAAAGCTTGCGCAGAACTGTCGATGGCTCATTCGACTGACTACACCGAGTGATTGCCGACTACGCTTTGCGTTAATGACATGGCAAGAGCCTTAAATTTTACGTCAGGGTTCTGGGCATCATTGAGACTTCCGAGAGTGGAAACCTTGTCGGTTTCCTGGTATCGAAGCACGATGCTGGAGAACTGCATTTGAGTTGCGACGAAGTTCCGAAGGAGGCCAATTTCTACGCCGCTCATCGCCCCAGTTCAGTGGAAGGTCGCTCGAAAGGGCCGGTAACTGTCCATTCTCCGCCTGAAAGGCCGCGGCATGAACGAGACGGAATCGATTTTGCCGCCCGATGTAAAGTTTAGCTGATCACCGTTTACCAGCGCCTGTGCGGAACCTGGTGCGTCAAATATAGACGGCAACCGTGGCAAGATCCGTCGCTGCCGTGCGGGTCTGACCAGAGGGGAAGAACATTGATGGTGTTAATACCGATCGTCGCTTTGGATGACCGCGACCGCGCCACACTGATCGCATTCGCCCTTACACTGTGCGAATACTGTTGAGGTAGAGCGTAGCACCCGCGCCGGAACCTAGTGCCGTACGCGCGTTCCCTGCCGGGTCCGTCAAGCTTCGAGCGCCCCCTGAATGCAGTCGACCGGCTATTTCCAGATTGAAAAATAAAAGTCCTTGTGATTGTCCGCATGAATGATCTCGTATGACGAGAACCCGTACTCTCGGACCGCCAGATCTAAGAGATCCTTCAGACTATCCTTGTCATAGAAATGCACGTGGATGGAGCTGTCCTTCTCCATCATTTCGCTCGCCAACTGGGGCTTGCCGCGAAGAGCGAAGTATCTCTCATAATGCGCCTCGACCGGGCGCCAAATACCAGCGTCAAATTCCGCCTTGATCTCGCCGATCTCAGATGGGCGACCGACGGAATCCTTTGTCGAATGCATGTCCGGGATCACGGCGAGAATCACGCCACCAGCTGAAAGTTTATCCCGCCATCTAACCAGATGCCCGAGCGGATTGGCTAGGTGCTCGAACACATGGCTGCTAAATATGAAATCGAGCGATCCGTCTTCGGCAGGTAGGTTATCAGCCGTTCCGATAACGTATTTCGAAAAATCAGCTTTCGGAGTACCATATTTCCCGGTCGGATCGTACAACTGAGCCCACTTTTCGATGGGCATTTCCTCAAGGTAGCAAACAGAAGTGGCGCCGCTTGCAAGAATTTGCGGCCTTGGGCCAGGGCCGATCTCGATGCCCTTACCGACCGCGCGCTTGATCAATACCTTGCGATTGAGCGCCTTATGAACGAGCAGTTCGACGACATAACCCTTTGGCGCGATGAACGACAATTGCAATTCGGCATTGCCTGGAAGGCCCTTACTTTTGTCCCAAGGCATCGGAACGGGGACTGCCGATCTGCCGAATCTGATGCCAGCAGTCGTGCCTCGGCTTCCGCGGTGCCTAGTGCTGACTTCACATCGCCCCCTAGGAAACAGGTCGAATGACCATTTTGCAACCCTGCGGAGCCGAACGAACCAACCGATCTGATCCGGTAGCGTTGCCAGCCGATAGACCTTGTCGACGCCCCCGATCGTCAACTCGCTCCCATTGTCGAACTCGACGACACGCCAGATGCTTAGGTTTCGCCGAGCTTTGGCCTGGCGCCATCCACCTTTTATCGAAAGGCGTTTGTCCTTTCTGTTGATCAAGTCTATTAGGTTCATGAACGGCCCCATCAATATTTTCGGCGAACCTTCTCTATATCAGATAGTAAGTCAATCCTCGCTAATTGTTCGGAGAATCGCCTTCGATACCGTTAGTTTGGCGTAGGCGCCGAGTTTGGCCGCCGTCGGCGAATAGGCCCACAATGTTGCCGCTGGCCTCAGGGGACGCGGGCGTCGATCGGCTTGTATGCGTCACAGAAACGGTTGCAGAGCGAACCTAGACCGCCTCCTCCGCTTGGCGCGGATCGTCCAGCGGGGAAGAAGCTCGACGAGCGTTGGTCGAGATTTGAGCCGAACGTTACAACGCGGCAGCGAAGATCGCCACGAGCACGCTGCCCTCAAGCCATTTCAGAAATCGAATAACAACTTTCATGCCGCCAACATTGCTAATTCCCGTTACGAAAGCAGCCCCACCCGTACCAACGGATGATTGAAACTCTTCCGAATTGCCATAGTTTCTTCCGAAATGAGGTTTACAAACACCGCCCCAAAAGCCTGAAAGACAAAGAAGCCTAAAAGAAGTGACGTCCCATGCTTAAGATCGCCTCATCCATCGCCATAATTGCTGTTGCTGCAGCCATTTTCACGCCGGGAGCGGTCAAGATGACATATCGCGCTTGGCGCTATGGTCATCTGGCCCCTTTGTTCGAGCGTGGCGGCGAGTAACCCTCCTTTCAGCCTTGCACTATCTCGGCGCCAATCTCAACACGGATGAAGCAACGATCCCAGAGCTGGCATTGACCAAATAGCGCGATCTCTTAAAGGTCAGACGTCGAGAGTCCCACGCCGCGAGATCGTCACGCCTGTCGCCCAGCTTGGTCAGACATCCATCACCTTGAAGATCGGTGTGAGAATGTTAAGAGGACAAAGCTTGCTATGGATGCAGAGAGGGCTTCATGAACATTTCAGTCGGAAAAGTCGGCGCACCGCGCGCGCATGCCAGGAGCGCGCATGGCATTGGGTACCGAGCCGATATCGACGGGCTGCGCGCCCTCGCGGTCGCGGCGGTCGTAGTCTTTCATGCTTTCCCTTCGCTGCTTCCAGGTGGCTTTATCGGCGTCGACATCTTCTTTGTGATCTCAGGATTTTTGATCTCGACAATCCTTCTGGAAAATCTTCGGCTCGATCGCTTCAGCTTCCCAGACTTCTACGGCCGCAGAGCACGGCGGATATTTCCGGCATTGTTCATTGTCCTCGCCGCATGCCTCGCCCTTGGATGGGTCGTGCTAGTTCCGGAAGAATACGCGCTACTCGGCAAACATCTCGCGGGGGGAGCCGGATTCCTTTCGAACCTGCTTCTCTGGCAGGAGAGTGGCTATTTCGATACCGCCGGGGAGACCAAGCCCCTTCTCCATCTTTGGTCCCTTGGAATCGAGGAGCAGTTCTATATCGTGTGGCCGGCGATCCTGTGGGTGACCCACAAGCTTAGACTTTCAAAACTGTCCGTGATCATCGTTATTTTCGCACCATCGTTTCTCGTCAACATTCCACTGGCACATGTCTATCCCGTCGCAAACTTCTACTCGCCATTGACCCGTATTTGGGAGCTACTGATTGGCGCCGCGGCCGCGCAGGCCATGTTTGAGGGGAGGAGCGCGAATCCGGGCTTTTTCGGGACGATTTCCAACCGGCTGTCCGCAACGCACTGGACTGCCGTTGCGGGTGCTGCCTTGATCGCGATTGCCCTCGTTCGCCTATCACCTGCGAGCCTGTTTCCTAGCTGGCGTGCTCTTTTGCCGACAGTGGGCGCCGCCCTCCTGATCGTATCGGCGCCGACGAACTGGATCAATCGGAACGTTCTTTCACAGAAACCTATGGTGTGGTTAGGGTTGATCAGCTATCCGCTCTACCTGTGGCACTGGCCACTACTGGCCTTCGGCCGAATCATCCAGGGAGAAGCCCTAAGCCTTGAATTTCGATGCATCGCGGTCGCGGCCGCGATCGTTTTGGCAGCAGGCACATATGCAATCGTGGAACGAAATGTGCTCCGGTCGCCCCGACGCCTGATGATCGCCGCGTTTTCTACAGCGTGCATGGCAGCGATCGGAATATCTGGCATCGCCATTTTCCTCGACAACGGCGCGCCCAATCGACCCGGCGTCATTCAGGGCGCCGAGATCCAGAAGCAGCTGGAGGGCACAACCTGGAAATACACGGCGAACGATGCCTGCAAGGCCCGGTACCCGTCTGACTATCGGTATTTCTGCGTACAGATGGGCGATGGGTCGCCGACGATGATCCTGCTCGGTGACAGTTTTGCGAATGCTCTTGTCGCCGGTCTTGCAACTAACCCCGCGACGAAGAACGAGGTTATTTTGAACTGGGGCTCGTGTGAGCCAAGTGCTGCGGCCGACAGCCCCGAGATCAAGGTACAATGCGAAACTCAGGACAAGATCATCGCGGCGACGCCGACGCTGAGATACGCCATCCTCGTCGCGAAGTGGCCGCGCTTCGATACCGCAGGACGGGTTGTCGACCTCTTTACCAATGTAGCAGCTTATGACACGCCATGGGCTCCCCGCTTCCGTGACGGCCTCGACAAGCGCATTTCCTTCCTGGAGGCGAGGGGAATCAAGGTCTTTGTGTTCGGTCCAAAGCCGGAGATTGACTACGACCCAAAATATTGCTTCTCACGACCCTTCCGGCAGACCGCACAGAGCTGTCAGATGACGGAAATTAACGTCCTGGATCAGCAACACGAATTATCGATCGCGCTTAAAGATGTGATGGCCAAGCATCCGGCCGCGACCTTCTTCGATCAGGATCAGGTCTTCTGTCAGAACGGCGAATGCTCGCTGAAGTCAGCCGGCGGCATGCCGATGTTGCGGGACAAGGTCCACTATTCGCAATATGGCAGCGCCGTCGCCATAGGCATGTTTGTCAAGCAGGTGCAACTGCTGGGCTACTTTAAGCAGAAATAGACCGCCCGCATCCGATAGGCTTTCGCGGGCACAGCGGCGCCAGTAGTGCAACAGGCCTTGGCTGACGCCGTATTGACGCGCGACCGCAGATATTGGCGCCGGGCACAAAACTCGCCGCATTGATCCTTGCCTTGTCCTTCGGGCGGTCCCGGTAGGGACGATGGTTGCCCATCGCCCCCCGGCCAGATCCGTACGTGCGGCACTACCGCATACGGCTCCTATCGGATGTCTTGACGTTAAACCGAGCATCTGGGTGCGGATGCAACAGACGACATGGCGGCAGGTATTTGCGAAGCAGCCTTTGGAAACGATCCCAAGACAGCCGGTTTCGCTGGCTTCGACGCATCAAAGCGTGTCGCCAAGCGCGACCCACCTCCCAGCGGAACCCTCCCAATCTTCTTAGAGTCTGACTCGAAAAGGGTTCAACGATAGCAATATCTTGCGAGCCGCCGCGTAAGGATGCGGATATGGGCGATGGTTATCCAGGCTTCGGCTGAGATGATGGATTTTTCCCAATCCTTG
>NZ_QOVX01000045.1:0-14465 GCF_008365395.1 Neorhizobium sp. P12A
ATGAAGCGGTCGGAACGACATGTTTTCCTCCGTTGGACAAAAAAGATGACGTTAGAACCCTGGCCGGACCGGATGACCAGTCCGGGCGGGTGCGAACCTCAATCGAGCGTTCGCGGCCAAAATCTATTTTCGGTCTTTTTTGATTTCAAGAGGGGTGAGAGGAAAAAATAGCACTCGGAGGTAGTGGCTGCTAACGCACTGGAAGGGAACAAGAAACAGCCTTGAGCGTTCAGAAAATCGTTGATGGCCGGGAAATTTTGCGCCACCTTCACAGTGTCACGAAACGGAGATGAAGCATGCATTTCTCATCGGACCTGGAGCGTCAGCTCAATGGCTATGGATTGACCACCGCGCATATCCTCTATCGCATTCCAGACTTCGAATCCGTCCTGCAAACCTATGTTTGGCAGGACTACGATCTCGCACCTGATTTCCCCGAGATGCACAGGTTCCTGGACTTCTGGCGCGACAGCCTCGACGGACCGCTGCACTCCATCCGCTACACACACCAGCGCCTGGTCGGGCCGAACGAATGGCGCCGTGTCGAGGGTGAGTTCAAGCTAAACTGAACTCTTGAAAAGGAATTTTCCTCTTCCTAGCTCTCTCGCGGCCGAGCGCGATGAACTCGGTCAGCATTGCACATCTGTTCAGAGTGAGACCGAAATGGAAGAGAAGCTCAAAATTATAAATGACCTTAGCATCGAGGAGCGGGAAGAGGTCTTTGTCGATATCGCGCGTGTTCTCGAGGGGGCTGCGCGCGAGGCCTACGTCGAAGGTAACCGCCACTTTGCGCTGGCATCGGCCAACATGGCGCAGGCGATCCGCGTCAATGCCGATGAGCTGGCCCGCGATGACGTCGCTCATGTGGAGGGCGTCTTGCTGCAGGCCACGGCGATGATCTCCCAGTTCGATGCTGCCCATCCCTACCGCATGCTGAGCCACGCCATTCACTAGATTGTCACCAGCAGCGCCTTTCCACTCGGGACAGAGAGCTATCTGAAGGTCGGTCGAGAGGCAACGGCTTCCGAAGCGACGGCTCAGCCTCACAGAAGCCCCAGAGATTACCGCGATCCTCCGATGAAATGACGAAGCCCGGGGCTGCAATCAGACCGAAGCATCAGACCGCGAGCTCGCTGAAGCCTCGATGTGGCTAACCGGCGATGAGCCACTCGTCGATCAGGAGCGCACCTTGCGCTCGGCAAGGTGGCTGATCTCGTTAGTGTCCTTCAGGCCGCCGACCTGATAGGCGAGGAATGAGTTCCTGGCGCGCGCCTGTTGGATATTCGGCGATCTTTGGCGTGAATGCTATGGACACGGCGGGTTGAGCGAAATGCACCAAAAACCAAAGGACGATGAGACCGGGGCGAAGCGATTTTCCAGTCGTGCGCTGGACAGCGCGCTTGCCCGCCATGTGCAGTCCCTCCGAGCTTTCGAAGTCCCATCCGAACTAGACTCCAGACTTCGAACGCTTTTGCAAACACTGACGCAAGTCGAGGCTCGATGCCAGCTGCCCTGTAATGCTACTTGAGCTTCATCGGAGACCATCCGAAGCCCAAAAAAACGTCGCGCACCGGTGTCTAGTTAGGTGCTCGCTTGCCCCGGCGCCGGTGTCAGCGTACCGGTGTCAGATACCCGATCACCCGCCGTCGCGTCATTTGATGGGTCGCAAAAAGCGATCGGTTTGGAACGAAGGATCGGGTAGGGGATCTCATTATCGCTTTGCCGACGGGTCGCTTTCCAGTGCAGTTGAAATGTCCTCGGAAAGACGAGGTGCACTTTGCTACCGTAGGCCTGAAGGATTCGGAGCGAAAGTTACACCCAGTCCGAATTAACTTTGAGGTTTGAGGCCTTCATCTCAGCGGATCAATCTCGAAATCGTGCGTAACAGATAGGTATTGTTTTCTGTGATAGGGTGCTTACCTGCAATGAATCTCCTTTACATTGTTGCCACGTTCTTGAGCCCCTCTGGACCGTCCCAGCCGTCGCGTATGGAAGCATGCGAATAGCCATGGAAAAGAGCCTAGCACGCTATATCTGGTCAAATACCCGCCTGGAGCAGATCTGGATTCTGCTCGTCGTGGCGGCTTCGATGGTGCCTTATTTCCTGTCCTTCGATCTGCCAAAGCAGATCGTCAACGGACCTATCCAGGGCAAGGGATTCGAGACCAGGGGCGCCACCCAGACCTTCATGCACATCGCCTACGACTTGCCGCTGTTTGGCCATGTCGAAGTCTTCCACGGCCTGCAGCTCACACGCTTCCAGATGCTGATTGCTCTCAGCCTGGTCTTTCTGGTGCTGGTGGTCCTGAACGGTCTCTTCAAGCTTTACATCAACACCTACAAGGGCCGGCTTGGCGAGCGCATGCTTCGCCGCATCCGCTTTGAGCTGGTCGATCGCGTGCTGCGTTTCCCGCCGGCGCATTTCAAGCGCGTCAAGGCTGCCGAGATCGCCACGATGATCAAGGATGAAGTGGAGCCGATGGGTGGCTTCACCGGCGACGCCTTTGTCCAGCCGGCACTTCTCGGCGGACAAGCGGTCACCGCCCTCGTCTTCATCATCATGCAGAATTTCTGGCTCGGGATGATCGCTGCGGGGATTGTCGCGGTTCAGGCTATTGTTATCCCACGCATGCGCAGGCGCCTTCTTGATCTCGGCCGGCAGCGGCAGTTGACCGCGCGCGAGCTTTCCGGTCGCATCGGCGAGATCGTCGACGGCATCGGCACGATCCATGGCAACGATACCTCGAATTTCGAGCGGGCCGATATTGCTGCGCGTCTCGGGCTGATCTTCAAGATCCGCTACGACCTCTATCAGTGGAAGTTCCTGGTCAAGTTCATCAACAACTTCCTGGCCCAGGTAACGCCATTCCTCTTCTATTCCATCGGCGGTTTTCTCGCCCTGCATGGCAGGCTCGATATCGGTCAGCTCGTCGCTGTGATCAATGCTTACAAGGATCTGCCCGGCCCGCTGAAGGAACTGATCGACTGGGACCAGTCGCGTCAGGACGTTCAGGTCAAATACAATCAGGTCGTCGAGCAGTTCAGTGTCGATCACCTGATCAATCCCGAGATCCAGAAGGTTTCGACGGAGCTGGCGCCGCATCTGAATGGCCCTCTAACTGCGGTCAATTTGACTATCATTGATGACAGCGGCAAGCGCGTGCTCGATCACGTTTCGGTCGAAATGAACCTCAGGGAAAGCGTGGCGATCGTCGGCGAAAGCGGCAGCGGCGGCGAATATCTGGCGGAAGCCTTTGGTCGGCTGATCTGGCCGGATTGCGGCAAGGTCACCGTCGATGGCCACGACCTCCTGGAGATGCCGGAAGCCTTCGCCGGACGGCGGATCGCCTATGCATCGTCCGACACCTATTTCTTCCACGGCACGCTGCGCGACAATATTCTCTATGGCCTGAAGCATGCCCCGCTCAAGCCTTACAAATATGACGGAAATGCAGCGACCGCCTTCAAATGGGCGATGGCCGAGGCGCGCAGGGCCGCCAATCCCGAACTAGACCTTAACAGCGATTGGGTCGACTACCGCGCGGCCGGCGCCAGCGGTCCCGACGATATTTATCGGTTCATCCGCCCGGTTCTCGACGCCGTCCTCATGTCGCAGGACATTTTCGACATGGCGCTGCGCTCGACGGTCGACACGGTCGCGCATGCCGACATGACGGCGCGCATCGTCGAGCTGCGCCAGGCGCTGCTGCAGCGGCTGAACGAGGAAGATCTCGACGGGCTCGTCGTGCCTTTCGAGTTCACGGCCTACAATCCGCAGGCAACGGTCGGCGAAAACCTCCTGTTCGGGACGCTCAAGCGACCGCTGATGACCAACAGGAAGCTAGCGGCCCATCCCTATTTCCAGGCACTGTTCAAGAAGACCGGTCTCGACATCGACCTTTATACAATGGGTCTTGAGATCGCCGAGAACACGGTCGAGTTGTTCAACGATCTGCCGCCGGATCATCCGTTCTTCCAGCAGCTCACCTTCATGACGGCCGACGACATTCCGGACTATCAGGCGTTGTTGCAGAAGCTTAACGGCCGCAGCTTTGACGTGGCAACGCCCGAAGAGCGAGCGGCCATCATCCGGCTGAGTTTTTCCTATATCGAGCCCCGGCACCGCTTCGGCCTGCTGACCGATGCGCTGATGGCGAAGATCGTTGCAGCGCGCGCCGAGTTCCATGAACATATCCCGGCCGATCTCAATGCGGTCGTGGAACGCTACGATCCCGAGCGTTTCATCGCGTCGGCAACATTGATGGATAACGTGCTGTTCGGAAGGATCGCCCATCAGCAGGCGGATGCACCGGAGCGTATCCATTCCATCATGCGCGATCTCTTCGATCAACTCGGCATGCAGGACAACGTGTTGTCGATCGGTCTCGATTTCGATGTCGGCCCAGGTGGCAAGCGCCTGACGATTGTGCAGCGCCAGAAGCTCAATCTCGCCCGCGCGCTGCTGAAGCGCCCGGACTTTCTTATCCTCAATCGGCCGCTGCTCGGCCTCGATCACCGTTTCCAGGACCAGATCGTGCGCACCGTGCTCGGCGATCTCCACGACGGTGACTACCACCCGGCGGTCATCTGGGTTCTTTCCAATCCGACCTTGGCCGAACTCTTCGATCGCATCCTCGTCTTCGACCACGGTTCGGTTGTCGAAAGCGGAACAAGCGACGATCTTTTAGAGAGACGCAAACGTTCGCATGATTGAAAACGGGTGAGGCCCAGCATCGCTGTCCGGCCAAGTTCAAATGGTAACAATGGGTTGGCCGAAAAATTCGGCTGGTCGCAGCGTGAAGGCGTCGTTTGCCTCTTGCTGGTTAGGTGTCTCACCCCCGCTGTATACCCGTGCAAGTGATTGCGCCGGAATCTTTGTTCATCCCCTGGCGCCACCGCCGTGGGCTGACTGAAGGCTGTGATTTGAGCATAATTCCGAAACTGACATCAGATATGATTTCTCTTCCAAGACCGCAATCGGGTGAACTCAGGTAAGACGCCCGTCAAGATCGCAAAAAGCTTCCCGCGCATCAATCACCCCAGGCCAATCAGGCCAAGCATAGAGCGACAAGATTTCCAAAGATTGAATAGGGTGGTTTGGACTTTATAGATCGCCTTTTGATTGCGCCCCTTCTGATTAGCATTGCGGGCGCAACTCAGATCGGTGTCAAACGGCGTTGCTGGTGTGATTGGCACACCGGTTACGCTTTTACAATTTATCGGCAAACACGTTCCGTGCGGACGACCTTATGGCCGTGATGCCAGCGCACCACCTTCTTATTGAAGCAGTGGCGATTGTGGTGGCGCCAATAATCCCGACGATAGTAATCGCGATCGTAGTGTCGGTGGCTGTAGTGGCCGCCATCGGTGGTGACCACTATTGAAGCAGCGTTCGAAGGGATGGCGCTGGCTGCAATGGAAGCGACGGCGAGCGCGGACGCGATAATAAACTTCTTCATGGGGTTCCTCCTTTAAGCGTTTGGCTTTCGAGAACGTCGCTGCGCGACGACGGTTCAAAGCTAACGCTAGGGGAGTGAACACGAGGTGACTGTATCGTTAATGAGAGCTTCATCTCACGCTCCCGTTGGCAGCTCGAACATCGGCCTCAAGATTTTCTGTCTTGAATATGCTATCTCATTTCCTAAATTTGCGGCGTCGAACGCCCGAGAGGAAAGGAGATAGCGATGATGGACACAAAGTTTGAGCACCCACTGTTCGTTAAGTACCCTCGCTATATTCAAGAGCTCGCCAGCTTGGAGGACGTATTCGACTTTCTCGACGACTGGCCGGAGGAGAAGAGGGGCGACACCTATCATGTGCTGTCAAAGGCGTGCCGGATGGCTGCGCAGGGAGTTTTCCCCATTGCCGCAATTCGCGAGAACGTACGCCGGTTTCTGATAAAGGAGCGTGTCCTCGCCAACATCGAAGAAGTTCCGCTCTTCATTGCAAAGCGTGGCACTGACCAAAGTCTGGGTTCATAGCCGATACCAGCTGTAGCCGAGCCATCAGCTCTACGATGCGGCCTCACATAGCCCCGTCAGCAATGGCCGGGTTTTTATTGGGAGAATGAAAGTAAGCGCGATTGTCAAAGCACATTGACGGCTGCGGCGCCGCTGAACCGCGCTCCGCGATATCCCGCTCTATTAGTCGCCGTCGCTTTTGGAGAAGTTAAACGGTAACAGGTCGGCGATGTCTGCGGTTTCATCCCGCGTGATACTGAAGCATTTCCGCCGCAGGTAAGTGCTGTTATAAGCTTCCTCGGGGGCCATAAGCTTTGATCGAGGTTATCATGCCGTTGGCTAAGATTGTGCCTGTTGAGATCCTTCCCGAACCGACTGCTATCGCCGCATATGAACTCGTGGCGGCAGTTTTGCGAGAGCAATCAACGGAGCTGATTATTGCATTGCCCAACCTGACGGACGATGGAGCTTCTGTTGGAAGCTTTGCGATTTCGATCCGGAAGATCGATGAGACCGGTATTGCCTCCGCAGCCTAGCACTACTTTGGCAGATTAACTCTCAGGTAACGATGATCGGCCATCCTTGGCATTCCAACGAGGGTGCATGGGATGGCAGAGCAGCATGTTGCATTGACGGATTGGCTGAAGCCGTTCGTTGAGAAGCTTGGTCACAAGAAGCGGCGGCAGATGTGCCCGGTGTATATTTCGGGCCTCATCGGACCGGGCGATCGCAAGAGTATCGAGCCGATGGCGGAACGTCTGGCACCAGATCGCTACGACCGCCTGCATCATTTCATCTCGGATGGGATTTGGGATGCCGGTCCTCTTGAGGCGGAACTGGCGGTGGGGGCCGACAGGATTGTCGGGGCTTCAGATGCTTTTCTGGTGATCGATGACACGGCTATTCCGAAGAAGGGCGACCATTCCGTTGGGGTCGCACCGCAGTATGCGTCGATGCTCGGCAAGCGCGCCAATTGCCAGACGCTAGTGTCGTTGACGCTGGCCCGCGACGAGGTTCCTGTTCCCGTTGGCCTGCGGCTGTTCCTGCCCGAGAGCTGGACCAGTGATCAGGATCGGATGGCGAAGGCCGGCATTCCCGAGGAAATGCGCCGATCCCGCACCAAACCGGAGATCGCGCTCGACGAGATCGATCGGCTGATGGCTGCAGGCGTGCGGTTTGGTACTGTCCTTGCCGACGCCGGCTATGGTCTGTCGGCTGCGTTTCGCCAGGGGCTCAGTGCACGCAATCTCACCTGGGCCGTCGGCATTCCCAAGCATCAGAAGGTTTATCCTCATGATGTCGCATTGATCTTTCCTGTCGCCGGCCATGGAAGACCGCGCAAGCATTCGATCCCCGATACGCTGTCGACCGCAGCCGAAGCGATCCTGGAAGGAGCGACCTGGAAGAAGGTCAGTTGGCGTCACGGCACCAAAGCTCGACTGGCCGCACGCTTCGCGGCCCTACGCATTCGGATTGCTGATGGCAACCCGCAACGCATCCTCGACAAGGGACAGCAGCACATGCCGGGCGAAGAAGCGTGGCTCGTTGGTGAATGGCGTTCAAACGACGAGCGCAAATATTATCTCTCCAATCTGCCGGCCGAGGCGACCTTGAAAGCTCTCGCGGCCGCCATCAAAGCAAGATGGGTCTGCGAGCAGGCCCATCAGCAGATGAAGGAAGAACTCGGCCTCGATCACTTTGAAGGCCGATCATGGCAGGGCCTACACCGACACGCGTTGATGAGGATGATTGCCTATGCCTTTCTTCAGCATCAGCGCCTCAACAAGGCAAAGCGGGAAAAAAAGAAAGAGGCACGGCCCGCCTAAGCCGACACTGCCAGCTGTCCGGCGTGCCGTCATAGCCGCACTCTCAAACCACCATACACCACAACGATGTCCACACTGCCGTATCAGGTTCCAAATGAACCTAAATTCAATTCTGCCAAAGTAGTGCTAGGCTCCGGAGGTGCAGATGGCTCCTGTGATCTGGCGGCGATGGGAAGATATTGTTCCGTTCGACCGTCCGCTGTACCGGTCGCTCTCAGAGCAATCTTATCGACGTCCGCTCAAGGCGTTGATCAACGCAGGCGCCAGCTGAGCTAACGTAAACGGTTTATCGAGCCCCCGCGGGCTAGATCCCCGCCTTCCGGCAGTCCGGCTTATCTCGTGGCCTGTATCACGGCATATCAGGCACCACTCGTCGGACCTACGAAGCAGCGGTGCCTGCAGATCTTGCGCTGAGCGATCGACCATAATGGGTTACCTCGGCGCGGCATCTGGCTTCCAGTTGGCGAACAAGAGACAACAGCGTCTCCTGCTCCGCTTCGATCGCCTCGAGTTCCTTCGCCAGCTGCTGATTGCGGAAGTTGAGGCTTCGGATCTGGTTGATCACGTCGAGAATTTCAGAAAGCTTCCCAAGTACCACGTGATCCATGCCTCACCTCAGCTAGTCGAGAGTCCACAGCCGGTCCTGCCGACAGGGTGTATTCCGCCGCCATAAGCCCTAGAACACTAGATGGTTCCCTTCCTTTTTGTTGATTTGGGCAAAGGAGCTGCCAATCCAGTGCCTTCGCGGTATATATTCCCGACAGTATCGACCCGGACCGCCCTGAAATTTCGCCACTGGATTCTCTGGCCGGGGATCCCCATCTCGATAAAGTCAAGTTACGTGAGGAGGCCGTCATGGGAGAGCCTGCCGAACACGCCGACACGAGACCTTTTGTCGAGATTCTCGTACCGGAGAAATTCTATCGTGCGGTGATGATCTGCGATTGCTGTCGTAGACCGAAGAGCGCAAACGATTTCGACGAAGAAGGCTTCGGGATTTGCGACGAATGTCTGCGGTCCGACGCACTAATAATCGATCCCGACAACACGACGCGAAAATCGTGATACGCCGGATCGATAACGGCGGCGCTGCCTCGAATGCGGATCAGCTGGCGTCGCCGCCTTCTTCTTCCTCGGACATCACGACAACATCCGCATTCGCCGACAAGCGAAAAGACTGCTATCGCAGGTGCTTGTTTGATGCCGCCGCTTACCGCTCGGGCTCTATCGATACCTAAGCGGAAGAGATCAGATTCTCTTCCAGTCGAGCTGAGAGATCCGCAATAGTCAATCTTTCGGTCGAAAGCGCGATTGCAACTGCGGTCTGCACTGCGGCACGTCCTTGGACATCGTTGACATTACAACGCCTGGTTTCGCACCAACCGCGGACGGCATCGGTTACGATATCGATCTTTTCATCTGGCAAGCTCAAAAGAGGTAGCAAAGACATCAAAGTGCTCCCAAGCTACACGGACCACGATAAAAACTAGGGGAACTGCTCAGGCGTGCTGAGCCGACCTGCGGGAATGTAATTCTGTTGTGCCGAAATGCAACCCATCAAGAGCGGCACCCCGCCCCAACAAAGACATGCACCGGGCGGGCGGGCTGGACTTCAAGTGCTGGTCTGCGAGCATGCCTGATGGAAAATTAGTCGGCATTCTCGAAGAGATCGAGGGACCGCGCCGGCAGTCGCGGTCTCGGCAATCGTGACAACGCATTTTGCCATATGTGCTCGCGAACAGGCGCTCAGCTTTTTGAGGCGCGATCTGCCCGAATGGGTCTTAAAGTTTGGCGGACGCATTGTCTATCGCGGGGCGTCTATCGAGTGGCACGACAGCAACAGTCTTAGGGAACGTGACGACAATGAGTACGATTTGTCCGCCTTAATTCGATCCCCGCGGAGCGCAAACCCTATCTCAGTTTCGTAAAGCGCCTATTTGAAAGCCCCGATCGGGCAAGCTCCAGGATATCAAAATGAACAAGTTTCTTCTCGCCGCCCTCATCTCCACGTCGCTCGTTTCGGCAGCGTCCGCTGCTGACATAGTTCCCCCGATGACGCCGCCATCTGCTTCCGACAACGGTATGGGCTTCTACATCGGCTCGCTCAGCTCGGTGAACTTCCTAAAGCACACGAACTTCGATGTGGCGGGCCTCAACGTCGACACGAAATACGACACGGGTTACTACACCGCCCTTCGCGCCGGCTACAACTTCGGTTCCTATGGATTCGTCGCGCCGCGCGTCGAACTCGAAGTTGGCTACGGCAGCGCCTCCGTTGACCAGCATCGCATCAGTGGCTTTGGTGCCATTAGCGGCATCGACTCTTATGGCGATGCCGACACCATCCAGGGCTTCGTCAACGGCTACCTCGACATTCCGCTTGCCCCTGCGGGCCAGACTGGCGTCCTGTCGGTCTTCACCCCTTATATCGGCGGCGGCATCGGTGCGATGAACGTCAAGCTCCGCAAGCAGGGCATCGGCGGGGCTGGAACCCTGATCGATGACGACGACACGGCGTTTGCCTACCACCTCGACGCTGGCGTCGGTATCAACCTGCAGAGCGTTTTCTCGGGCTCCTCGCTGTTCGAAAAGACCACTCTCGATGTCGGCTACCGTTACACCGCGGCCGACAGCCTGAACTTTACCGCGCGCGACGGTTCGTCGTCGAGCACGGATTTCACGACCAATGCGGTTACCATCGGACTGCGCAAGCAGTTCTGATCTGACGTCCGCCCGGATGCCCCCGATCTCTTCGGGGGCATGACACAGACGATTATTTCGCCGCTGCCCGGGAGGCAATGCGATTGGCCCGAAAGTCGATTTTTCGACCCCCGGAAATCTTTAAGATCGTCCTGCGTCTTGTCTAGTGCAGTTTCGGCCAGTTAGGGTGCGAAAATGCGGAATCGCTGTAGTGATTGCGGTTGGCTACCGTCTAGCAAACGACGCGTTAAGGGAAGTGCATGTGATCGACATCGATGCTTCTTCGACACTGCTGGCCGCAGTCGCCAATCCCCATCGCCTGACGATAGTTCTCCTCCTCTGTGAACGAGAACTTTGCGTCACTGACATTTACGAGGCGATAGGCCTTGATCAGTCGGCCGTATCCCAGCATCTGAGGAGGTTAAGGCACGCGGGCGTTGTCAAAACGCGCAAACACATGCAGCTTGTTTTCTACAGATGCGAGAATGTCGCCGTAAAAAGTTTGATTGATACGTTAAAAGAACTGTTCCCGTCCCTAGAACCTCCTCGGCTGCGGAATGAGGCAAACATCGAACTGCGTGCAACAGTTCATGGCATCAGTGCGGTCAGATCCTGATCCATTCAGCTTAGGGTTCACCAGAAGAATTAACTCGCTTCCCAGGTCTGGCCTCGGCCGCGGCCCGACTGCCCCGCTGCAGTGCGGGGCCTTTTTCTATGGGGATTGTTCCAGACTGCCGACGACTGACGCTAGACCGGCTCTAGGCGTCGCTCCGCTTTTGCGAACTAAGTGCGGAGCGCCCGCTCCGGCTCATGCCCAATCCGTCGAGCCGGAGGTGTATAAGTCACTCCAACTGTAGGTGCGACCGCGCCCTCCTCACGCGTGGAGGACGGGGAGGCGCTGTTGCTCTCAGCTTCGGTCAGGCGCTCGAGCAGCTGTTGGAAGCGGCCATCGGCATCCACAACCTTATGCTGAGGAAGATTTTGTACAGCGCGCCGGACGGTCGGATCGAACGCAAATCCGGGGATTGGACCTGAAAAAATTGTCATAATGATTCATCGCAGCTCCGTGACGACCGACAACGCGCTGGATAGGCATTTGGTTCGACCGGGCGACATTTGCATTCGTAACTGTGATCGTGGCGAGTTTCGAAACGCGTGCAAGGGATGGTGGCCGATATCGAAAGGGACTCGTCTGCGCCGAGTCCCTTTTCGAACACGGTCGCGTCGAGATAGGCGGTGGCAAGGGGATAGGTCTGGACATCGCTCCACAGCAGGCGAGGGCGGGCAAGCGGTCGCTATTCCGTTGGGTAGGGTTGACCTTGCTGCGGTTGAAAAAGCTTTTCGCCGGTAAAGGACGGAGCCGTGATGATGCGCAAGCGCATCTGATGAATGAGTTCGAACATTTCGGCATCGCTGTGATAGGCCGTGTCCGGGATACCGTAGAGACGCAACGCCTCCGGCGTCGATCCGCCGCTTTGGTCAAGCGCAGCAACGAAACCCGGCTTGCCGGTCATCTGATCGGACATCTGCTGAAGGTCCATGGCCCTCTCCTTGGTCTCATTAAGGCGCCTATCGTCCTGCCTGAACATGACGAATAAACTACTCGGGGTCGCTTCGGGGCAAACCTTAAATAGTCTTACTGAAGTGGCGTAGTCAATTCGTTCTATCAACGTTCTGTCGGTGGGGGAGATACCTAATTTAACCATCCTCCAGAAGTGGGAAGTCAGGCGACTTCTCCATCAACGATGCGCGGCTTTCTCGGCGTAAGCGGTATCCGTCAGGCCTGCTGAGCAACGACCCCTCCGAAAATATGTCGCCGCTTCTCGCAGAGGGAAGTAGGGGCCTATCCAAATGTGGAGATCACGAAATGTTGAATTCCGGAACCACACCGACGCCCCGAGGTTTTTCAGATGGGATCGCAGAGGCGATCTCGAATTAAACCCAAGGAGAAATGACATGGCAAATCAGGGCGGCTCGCACGAGCAACACGTCAAGGCTGGTCAGCAAAGCCACAAAAACACTGACACCAAGCAGGCTTCACCTTCAAACAATCACCAGTCTTCGGGAACTCGTGGCGGTTCCCACGAGCAGAATGTGAAGGCTGGCCAGCAGAGCCACAAGAATAGCTGAATGTCTGATTCGGCGAGAGAAAACCCGCCTTCCGGCGGGTTTTCTTATTAGCAAAACATCTTCGGCGATCCAGTGTGTGATTCAACTGTTCGATTGTGATCCGGCAGAAGTGGGGGATTGGCGGGGGCGCATCGTTGCTGCCGGGCGAGGTTACCCCCGACCGCTAGCGCGTTGCGACCTAATGCAGTCCTGAATTCGTACCTGTCGGTCGTCGTCTTGATGTCTCCTAGAAAACCTTGGCAAGGTGTGAAAATCTCCAGGTGAAGATGAGATTGCTTCGACGTTTTCAGGGTTCAACAGGGACCGGCGGCTCCTGGCGAAAATTTCTGTCGGCGCCGGCGAACGATAATGCCAACCGGTCAACGAAGTGTCTGTTCGGGATAAGCCGCGCCAGCTCTAAAGCCTGACGAACGTTACTCGTCTCGATTGCATGCCAGCTCCTGTCCATCGCATACGCCGAGAAGAGCACCGGGAGGCCAACATGGCCGTAGTAGAAAGACACTGCTTTTCAGCCGCCTGTGCATCTTGACCCGCAACCTCCTTCATGTAGAGCGCTGCAATCAGACCTGTTCGGTCGGATCCGGACTGGCAATGGATAAGGATCGGTTTCGGAGCCACCGCCATGAGCGCGATGATCCGACCCGCGCGTTCAGGAGAAAGCATTTTCGAAGCTGACATTTTGAAATCCAAATGTTCGACCCCGAGGTCCGCTCGGGAGATGATTGATCGGCAGTTAATGTTCTATTCTTATACTGCTGCCGGCCGTGACGATAATGACTGAAGAAGATTTTTGCAGGCGGTTTATCACCCAGATAGAATTGTTGTGTTCCGACGGACGCAAGCCGTTTGGATTGGTCCCGCGCTGGTATGCGATGGTCGTTGCCTCAAGATATTGGCGGGAATGCGGGCAAGACGGCATGTCGCCCGAAGAATGCGCCATCGAAGACTCCGCCTATTGGGAAGACGATCGCAGGCCATAATCCGACCTCAAGAGGGCGAGGTAAACCTAATGGCCGCCTGCTTAGCCGATCCAGCCGAGCGCTTTGGCGATTTCGATGATGGCCAAAGCGAGCCCGAAAACCCAGATGAGAGCGATAGCGGCCATCAGCGCTATATCGAGTAGGGCTCTGAGCATGTTGTGTCGGATTCCAATCCCAACAAAGGCCCACCTGGCCGGGGGCGGGGCAGACGGGCCTGCTGGAAACCGTCAGCATGACGACAGAAGTTAGATACACCGCCGGCTTTCGATTTGCTTTGCGATTTGGCACGGACTGATATGCGACAATCGCAATTGACGCTCGCGACAGCAGCAACAGCCGCTGGCGATGACGATTCGATGCCATTCAAGTTGTCGCGGAATCGCCAACACAGCGCTCAACGTTCGATACGCTACTTCTAGGGAGCAGCATTTTCGATGCCTCTAAACGCGGCATGCACCTCGCGGCCATGAGAAAGAGAGGTGAGCGCCAAAAGACCAGCATGACCAAAGTGGGGCGGGGCGAGCTGCGAGGCCCGCGAAAGGATCCCAATTTTGAAAGAAAGGCCCGCAGGATAGCGGGGCAAGGCAGGCCGAGGCGCGAGTGTCCGTAGCGCCGGGCCGGCCTACAAAGGGGCGTAAGCGAGTCTCGAACTAGGGAACTTCAGGTTTTGTTCCCAAAAAAGACCGGCGGAAGGAAGGCATCGTTTGGACGATCTTCAAAGCCTTCGATGTCGTGGCATTGGCAAACTAGTACCTCGCCACAGAGATTATGACGGTTTGTGTTATCGTAGAATGGGCAGGGCTTCTGGCGGGATGAGAAGTTGGATGCTGCGTGCGGCGCCTGGCACGCGGGATATAAAGCCCGCCTTC
>NZ_QOVX01000046.1:0-13798 GCF_008365395.1 Neorhizobium sp. P12A
CGCGACCTGCCACTTCATTCGGCCAGCGGTGTTGATCGCCGCAATGTGTCGGTCTCGCTGGCTCGAAGGATCGGCGTCCGGCCGTTCCACCGCATTGGCGCGTGGCGGAATGACCACCGCAGCACCGGCACTGTGCCTGGTGACGGCGTCATAGGTCGGGTTGCCGTCATAGGCGCCATCGGCCGTGAACTGGCCGATCGGCGTGTCGATCTGGTCGAGCAGCACCTCCAGCGGCGATGTCACATAAACCAGATGTCAGTGGGTAGTGCATAGAACTGAAGGGATGAAGAATTCATCCATCAGCTACAAGCGTCACCGTTTCCCCCAACAGATCATCGCCCATGTGGTCTGGCTGTATTTCAGATTTCCTTTGAGCCTTCGGCTGGTCGAGGAGCTACTGCTGGAGCGCGGGATCATCGTCTCGTATGAAACGATCCGGCGATGGGGACGGAAAGTCGGGCCGGTTTACGCAAAGCAACTCCGTCGCAGGCGACCTTCGCTCCAGGACGTCTGGCACCTCGATGAGGTTGTGGTTTCCATCGCCGGCCGAAAGCACTGGCTTTGGCGTGCCGTCGATCAGGACGGCTCCGTTCTCGATGAAATCGTTCAAAGCCGGCGCGACACCAGGGCTGCAAGGCGTTTGCTGCTCAGGCTGTTGAAGAAGCAGGGCATGCCACCCAAGCGGATCATCACCGACAAACTCCGCTCCTATAGTGCGGCCAAACGTGACCTCATGCCAACGGTCGAACACCGGTCCCACAAAGCCCTCAACAATCGAGCGGAGAATTCTCATCTGCTACTGCGAAAACGGGAGCATCAGATGCAGGGTTTCCGATCAGCCGGAGGTCTGCAACGGTTCATAACAACCTTCTCCGCCATCCGAAATCTCTTCGTCGCACAGCATCGCAGCCGCTCTGCTCTCGCCACTCACATCCATCGTGTCCGCGCCATGGCGCACTGGAAAATAGTGACGGGTGCCATTGCCTGATCTCAGGCAGCAGCGCGGTCATTTCTTCTCCACTCGATAATGTGTCAATTCCCCGGTGGGTTGATTGCCGCTCTGTGCATCTCATCGGTGAAGGTGCTGGTCAGAGAGGCAGCGCCAACTGTCAAAGGATACGAGTTGTCCCACGCTGAGTAAGCGCATTGTTGCCTTTTCGAGCGGCCGCCATTAAGAGTCGGCTCACCCACACGCCCAAGTATGGGCGTGAGCACCTCGGTTTCTAAAGAGCCGTTGATTTTGGTGTCGCCACCCCATCGCATATTCCCCAGAGGTGGCGACTTACTCTCAGTCTCTTCCAGACAAGCTAATACATAAGCCGGTGCGCGGTCGGGGAAATTCCCCAGTCGGGTTATGCCCTGAAGCGACAGTAGCAATCGTTCGGAAGGTGTTGGGGCAACCCGCTCGTGAAAACGAGCCAGGCACTCGCGGTGATGCTGGTGGAAACAAGGGCGCCTGGCTCTGCTCACATCGGGATGTAAGCGTAAACAAATCTCCGTTGGGTGGGAAAGTTCCCTTGTCATCAACACGTATAGGGGTGGGGAGGCCGTTCGAGCCTTAAGTCGCTGGAGCCATCGAGACTCTGCGCGCTCAACGGACCGGGTTTCAGGAAGCGCACAGAGATTCGCGCTTGCGATGAACAAGCAACCTGGTTCTGCGTTCACCTCTACCACGGCGTATGAGGATGACCCATGGACAATCCAAAAGTTGCGACGGTAAAAGTTCGGCTTCCTGGCGAGGGTGCTTATCGCGAGTTGACATCGATAGAGGACTTGGCTGACGCCTTGATGAAAGAATGGCCTTTCGAAGGATCCTCTCCGGCTCGATATAGGGCTCGAGTCAAGTGCCTTGATGCTATGAATGGGCTTTGCGGGCCGGAAGATGCCAGGACCGCCTTTATAGCTGCATGTCGTGAGGCAGGTATCGACTTTGTCTCCTGATGGTCTGTCTGCTTAAAATGGCGATCCGAATTTTAGCATCTTTCAGAAGGCCTGAGCTTACACCGGAATTTCGATGGTTGCCGTGAAACCGCTGCGGGGTAGGTAAATACCACGCTGCCACCCAGATGGTTGGCGAAGCCCGTAATGAGTTTGGTGCTGCCATAGGCCGCAACGCGCCGCGCCTAACCAATCCAGCCGAGTGCTGTTGAAATCTCGACGACGGCCCAGGCGAGCCCGAGAACCCAGAAAATAATGGTAGCGATCATCAGGACTGTGGCGACGATAGTTTTGATCATTTGCGTAAGGTCGTCTGCAAAACTCGGTCGACGAGGGTGAATCGGATTGCCTGCGCACAGTTTAAAAAAGGCCGCTGCCAGAGCTCATCAAACTGGCAACGGCCTTCCCCCGGATTGCCCCCAATCCGATATTAACCAGCCCCGACGCGGGGAACGGCGGGGGCTGTCGCCATCATGCGAAGGGGTCCTCACATGGTAGCTGCCTGCGTTCGATCCCAGCAGCCCAGGTAAGAGATTAGGAGATCGCTCGATCGCAGCATCCACTAATGATGATGGTGCTTTGATTTTGGGTCATTGACGCGAGTCAATTTAGAGCCTGCCGATGCACGTTTAACCCGAACACTAAGCCTGATGGCTTGGCCTGCCGCGTAAGAGGTCCGCGTGCGTCCCTTCGTGGAAAACCTGTCGGCTGGTTCCGGTTGCCTCAACGATGACAACCATCCAATGATCGAATTCTTCGATTATCGTAACATGACCATTGCCCATGGTCGCGCCCTCTATTTCGGGGTAACGAAGGATCGCGCGAAACCATATCGCCTCCGGGCCCTGTTCTGCCGCTGGTTGTGGACTATAGTCCCAAACGCGGTCAGAGAATGGCAAATAGTTCTTCACCTTCCGGAGGGTAAAATTCGGGAAATTGAACGTAAAAAAGGCCGCGCCCGGCGGGGCGGTTGGGATGCTCCATTAATCGCGCGGTACCGGGCTAAGGCGGCACCCGACGATGTTAAATTAGAGGAAATGATCTGGCTCAAACGGGTCCTCGACACCAAGCAGCCCCGTCGCGGGGAGCGGCGGGGCTGTCGCCATCATAGACGGGCCCCATGATGACTGGCTGCGAGCGAGGTTCAACGAGCCGGTGCCCGATCGCAGCATGTTTCAATGATGGCGCTCTTTGCGGCTTCCATCGTTCCATCGTACATCGATGTCAAATGCTGGTTGGCGCAGAAGGCAGGCAGCGGATCGACGATCTCCACGTTTTAGGACTGGGCAAGATGGGCCAGAGTTGCGCGGGAGAGCGCCTGCCTTTTGCTGACATAGTCCCATGGTGGTGCGAAGTCAGTTGCAGCACCTTCGATCACCGCCTTCGCCCCGGCTTCCGGAATGTAGTGGCCCATCTCCGGACCATCGTGAACGAGAATGACGCGGGTTCCAGCCTTCTTCAGGTCATTCAGCAGGCGCGACAAGCCCGCCTTGGTCGGGGCTGATTTGTCTGCCAGCGGCGGCGGAACGGAGAGATCGAAATAGACGCCCTCGTTTGGCAGTTCGCCGTCATGAATGTATTTCGGCTGAGGGTTACGACATGCGTAGGTGGCTCCTCGCCTTCATTGACCTGGGTCGGGTGTGGGCGCACCGTGTCTGGCTCGTTGGCCACGAGGTGCGTTGTGAAGCCTGTTGATGAGCGCCGTATCCATCAGATTTTCGAGATTGGGGTCTGGCTCAAGGGCGCCCATGCCCTGATCGAATGCATAGGCGGTCTGCTGCTTTATGTCGTCAGCACCGAAACAATTGCCGCTTGGGTCAACGCCGTCACACAGGATGAACTGCTCGAAGACCCGAACGATTTCATTGCTGGCCACCTATCACAGATGGCGAACCATTTTTCCGTCGGCAGCGAGCATTTTTACGCCTTCTACCTGCTCAGCCACGGCCTAATAAAGTTGCTTTTAGTTGTCGGGCTTTTGAGAGGCAAACTGTGGTCGTACCCGGCTTCGCTCGTGGCATTGGGCTCGTTCACGGTCTACCAATTGTATCGCTATTCCTACACATACTCGTCGGGGCTGCTTGTCCTGACGTTCTTCGACGCGATCGTCATGATACTAATCTGGCATGAGTGGAAGGTCGTGCGGCGACACAAGGCGGCATGATGGCAGAGCTTGCCGTAATCATAGGTTCCCCAAATGATTGAGCGCGGGTCGCCCGGTGAGTAGCAATTTCCACGTCCCCGGTGTTCGATCGCCTAGCCACGACTGCCAGAGCTCCAAATCTGGCAGCGGAAACGAGCCGGACTCTCCCACGGGATGGAACAGCGATAGAAAGAGCCCAGCTCGGCCCACGGGAGTGTGAGCAGGCATAGAATGATTGCGGTGCGAGAATGTTCCCGGGAGGGAATTGTGACGTCACTAGTACCGCAGTCCGGGCTAGCTTTCATGCCGGGGGCATGCTCCGAGTGCGCTGGCATTATGTCGGAAAATACAACCAGGGTTTGGTACCATTCCGTTCACAGAATCGCATGGTGTCTGCTAGGTAAATCGTTAAGCAAGGAATGGGGCAGCCCGTCGGACTGGCTCCTCGCATTTGTCGGAGTGGCAACTAATAGCTTCGGCGAAGTAATTCGGGATAGCTGACAAGGAAATGCCACAGAACTCTAGGCTAGTCGGCCGTGCAGCATTCATGCTGAAGCGCCCTGAGGTACGAAAGGCCCTTTTGCTCCTACCTGCTCGGAAGCGATAGAAGAGATGCTGGAGATTTATGGCGAAGCGATCGACTTCCGTGATCGGACTCGCCGAAGATCTGGCGCGGATCTTCGGCTTCTCTGGGAGTACGACCAGCTTTGCGAGGATTTGGAAAACGATCTTGATCGGATGATCCGACAAAAGGCTGATCAAACCTCTCGAAATCAATCACGGGAGAAGTCCAACGAAACCTGAACAGCAAGAATCTGGTTGTCGCCCCTTTCTCAGACGAAATGCTTTTCGTACCGATTTCAATTTCTTCTCCTTTGCCAGGGCGCGGATTCTATGTGGCGTGATCGGCGTCTATAAGGCAATCGTCCATGTTCTTCAGATTCATTAGAAACTGGTTAGAAAAGTCTTGAGCTCGGCGTGGACATGTTTTCACAGACGGGACTCATGCAGACTCTTACGCGGCCGGCCAGGCCGTCAGGCTTGGTGTTCGGGTTCACCTCCATAGGCAGCCGGCAAATTGACCTGCGTCAATCACCCAAAATCGAAACACCATCATCATTACCGTACGCTGCGATCGAGCGATCTCCTGATCTCTTACCTGCGCTGCTGGGCTCGAACGCAGGCAGCTGCCATGTGATGGCGAGACCCCTTCGCATGCTGGCGACAGCCCCGCCGTTCCCCGCGTCGGGGCTGCTTGAGCCAACCTCAAACGTCTACGACAGGAGAACCATCGTGTTGAGATTACAACTGATTGCGATTGGCGCAGCACTTCTTGCCTCGTCTGCGCTGGCCGCCAGCGAGTACTACGTCGAGCATGCCCCCGGCATGAAAGCTTGTTCGGTTGCAGAAAAGAAGCCCGACGGAAAGAAGACCATTGCCGTCGGCGGCGGTCACAAGACCAAGGCCGAAGCCGAGGCGGCCATGAAAGCGAGCCCGGACTGCGGGTACTAGTGCCTAGGGGCCCCGTTTAGCGCGGAGCCTCGGTAGTTCTTCCAAGGGAGTCTACATCGAGGAGCACACCACATTGCCTTTCCGAGCCGTGGTTCCACTTGAGAACGAACAAATCGAAACCGTTGTCGAAGCGGCCTTTCGCTGGTGTCAGGCCAATGGGCAGGATATCGACGGCCCCGCCGGCCAGGCGGCGATGAATGTGGCCGTTTCTTTCGCCATTTCCCGGCGACCAGACCGGGCTGAATTATATCGTCTTCTATCAACGGAGATGGCAACTGAGGCTATATCCCGTTGGTTAAGAAGAAAGCGACGTTTGTCAGTGCGCAAGCGAGTGATCAGAGGAAATTGATGATCTGCTAGTCCATCTGGACGCGCTTTCCCGGCGGCGGGACTGACTACGAGGCATTGGGAACAATCCAGCGAGGCGGCCGTTGCCAGTTTGACGAGCTCTGGCAGCAGCAGCATCCATAAATGCGCAAGACAAGGAATGCTATCATGCAGGATAAAGTCGACCACGCTTCGAAGGTCGCAAAAGGCTTTCAATCCCCCATACGCGAGAAGACGACCACGGTATTTCGTTCAATCAATACCGGCGACGTTGCAAAGCGGCGGGAGAGGGCTGGCCTTCTGAAGGCGTTGCGTATCGAACGCAATAGACCGACACGCCCACAACGGGAGAAGTGAAAATGCCAAATAAGCAAACAAATCTACGGCGCGTCCTTCAGCAGGCCGACTATGCTACCTCCGATATGGAACCTTCCCATGGAGGTGATCATCATGAAGATACGATGATCATCCGCAGGATTCGTGCAGCGACGATTTCGTCCGCCGACTACCCGCGCACACGCAGGCAAAAACGGAACGCAGATAAGGCGGCCTTGGCAACGTGGGAAAATGAAGGTGGATCCCTTCGCAAAGCATAAGCCCGGCCAAGTTGTTGCCAATGTAATCGGTCTCGCTGTCATTGAACAAAGCTGCGAGCGCGTTTCGGCGTCCGTACCGGAGGTATTCATGGCACTCGTTAAGCTGACCTACAAATCCACGACGTCGTATCCGGTCTATTATCAATCCGAAGATGGTGATCTACATTCGCCAGGACCCAAATCGGACGGGCATCCATCTGGCAGGCGGCGGAGGCGAGAGTGGGCTCTTCGTGCCTGTCGAAGAACCCATCGAAGAAGTCGCAAAACTTATAAGTGCTCAACTGGACAGGTGATGGGACTGGAGGCCATCATGGCGATCAGATACTTGGCCAGAGATCTCCCCGCTGAATACGAATCGGCGCGGCGGCTATTGTCGACCGATCTTCCAATGACACATGAGGAGTGGGAACACCTCCGTGGCACCAGACGAGCGACGTTGCAGGGTTCCGGCTTTACAGTGCTCGACTACCAGGTAGATCCCGTCGACTATGGCAGACAATGCGATGCGGAGCACAGCTATCTCGGCATCGAAGGCCTTTGGCGCTTCGCCGAAGAGCAAGGGATAAAATCAGCCGCCGGCGATCCGATTAATGCCGCGCCGAGAAACCGGTGACCGGCCATAGCGGGCGACATTACCGCTGGGCGCGACTATAAGCCGCTCCGACCTCCCAATTCGCCGCACATTCGATGCAACGTCCAACTCGAAATCGTGCGAGAAGGCTATAATCGATCCGGGATTTGATCGAGATCAACACAGCGAGCGATCGTCGGATTATTGTTTGAAAAAGCTTGGCCTCTAACGGCACGGCGGGCTCGATGGCAGGGCGCGCAACAATGTTCAGGTTCGCTTTTTTCGGCGGCTGAACTGAAAGCGGCCGGACCCTGATGGCGGCTCTGCGTTAGTCACATTTCATGAGATCTCCATGGCTAACCCGCCCAATCCAGAAGACATCCGCCTTAATCTTGAGAAGCAGATCGCCGATCTCAGAAAGGAAGTGACGCATATCGGAAAGTCAATCCCGTCACGCGCTGAAGATCTTGATGGCGATCTTCGTGAGAATGCCCGATACGCTTATGATACTCTCTCCGGCCCGGCACATGAGCCATCAGACAGATGCGTCGCCAAGCCCAGGCCGTCTCCGAGGCATTCAGGGAGAATCCAGGGACGGCAGCCACCGTTCTGTCGTCGGCCGGCGTCATTGGCTTTGTAATTGGGTTTATTCTAGGGCAGGCGCTTTCCACCGGGCATCCTCATCGGCGATGATCTGGCTCCGCCCCCACGTGGTCGCGGCGGCATCCAGGCGTTCTCCTCTAACAAAACTGGAACGGGACCTATGAGCCTACAATCAGGCGGACATTCGGCACAAGCCGCAACATCACCCAAGCCGGGAAAGGTAAGAGCTTGGATTAAAGAAATACTTTATATTATAGTCTTGGTGTTGACGGTATTTGGTGTTGCCTATTCAAGCATCGTAAAACAGCCGATTATCTTGTATTGGGAGATCCTGGCTCCGATAATTGGGGCGGTTTGTGTAAGTGTCGGTTGGCGAGACACGGATGGTAAAGTTGCCCGCCTACGCTTAATCGTAACGCAAACGCTGCATTGGCTGGCATTCCTGATAGTGATGAACCTGATAATGTTGCCCGTCGTGCAGAGGATACTCAACGCAAGTGCGACAGGGTTGGCCATTATCACCTTGCTGGCGCTGGGCACGTTTACCGCAGGCGTCCACGTCGTTTCCTGGCAGGTCTGCCTCCTCGGAGTTGCGATGGCTTTGGCCATTCCGGCGATTGCATGGATCGAGAATTCGGCCCTGATTGTGGTCCTGATGATGGCTCTGGCGCTTGGAATCGCTGCTTTATCGTGGTGGTTTTGGCAAAGAAATCACCGGATTGATGCTGACTTGGAAGACTGAGTGTGCAAATTTGTCTTACCTACTCACTGGAGGCAACCACAAAGACCAATCGAGTAGCCCTCGCTCTGTTGGAAATTCATCCACCATGCGGTGCCGGGATCTATAGCGCAGCCATCGTTAAGGACCGTAGTTAGCCCTGATTAGTGCGCTGGCCGGCTTGCCGGATGGACCGCATGCTACCTGGTCCTTTGCATAGCCGTAGCGCTCTTGAATTGTCCTCCACTAATCGCGAGAACCCAGAGCCGATTGAAAACGCGTAGAGGCTAACTGGATGCAGATCAAAGGAGCCTTTCCTCGAGACATGGGCCAGTCCGGCACTGTAACGTTAATCGAGCATCGATCAAAATGTGGGATCTGGTGGGATGACCAGATTTATCCATGATCCCCTTTATCGTCGCCACCGTTTTCCAGCGGAGGTGATTGGCCATGCCGTTTGGCTCTATTTCCGGTTTCCGCTCAGCCTGCGGATGGTTGAGGATATGCTGGCAGCGCGTGGCGTCATCGTCTCTCACCAGACCGTGCGGCTCTGGGCTGAGAAATTCGGCAGACACTTTGCTAATGATATCCGGAAGCGATCAGCCGGCAGGCTGGGCGACAAATGGCACCTTGATGAGGTTGTCATCACCATCGGTGGAAAGAAACACTGGCTTTGGCGCGCTGCGTAGCGGCAATCTAAGTGAGATTCGTATTGCCTCATGGGAGAATGCTCCCGGACGGATAGTATATTGCCTCACCAGAATGCTCCCTACGCCCTGCTGAGCTTTGGTAGTTGTTCGTCTTCGCCAGGCTCGATTCCGAATATCATTGTATGTGCGCGATCGCGACGCCAGCCTTTCACCCGTCGTTGCACCGTACGGATTAGTCCATCAGGATACTGACCGGGATAAATGCTTTGAAGTCGCTCCAGTAGCTCCCGGCCGGTTCTCCATGGTTCAGCTTCAAACCAACTGTAAAGATCATTCGTAACGTTAACCAGCGGGTCAGGCCGCCGTCGCTCGCGCTTTAGTTTTGGCTTTGCTTTCGCGGTCGGACGGACTTCGCCCTCTGTCCATGCGATACGGAGGCTTTGCAAAAAGCTCTCAACATCGGGAGCCTCGCTGGAGGGGGTTCCCTGGTGCGCGATGTCGGCAAGCCGCTGTTGTCCTGCACGAATGTCGCGGAGGAGCGTCACAGGATCGAGTTGTTCGCTCATTCGCACCAAGCGGTCGCGCACCTCCGTTGCCGTCCTCGCATCCGACAAAATCCGTTGATGTGGCGTCGCGGGGGAAGAGTAGAGCTTCCTGACCAGCGCTCCATTTCGCTGCTTTTCGAGCAGCTTAAACGACGGTTGAAAGAAGTTCACGAACAAGCGTACCGAGCGATAGAGGTCCGCAAGTGTCGCCGCGGCTTCAACACCCTCATACCGATGATAGCCAACAATGCGGCGGACGACCGATCCGTTTTTCTGCTCCACATAAGCCTGATCATTTTTGCGATATGGCCGACAGCGAGTGAATTCGATGTCTGAATCAACGCAGTAGTCCTTGATCGTCTCGTTGATGAATACGCTATCGTTGTCCGTATCAAAGCCAAGCAGCGGGAACGGCAGGACGCGGCGAAGCTCGGTCAAAACTTCCGCCAAGAGCTTCTGTTCGCGAACCAGCAGAGGCGCGCATTCAGTCCAACCGGTCGCAATATCCGTGAGGACAAGCGTTTGAATAAAGCTGCCACGTGCGTTGGGACTGGAATGTGACACCAGATCAGCCTCGATGAAGCCAGGTGGGGGGTCACCCCAGTCGGAGAATTTTCGAATTGGAATAGTCCGCTTCAATGCCGATGAAGCCACGGAACGTCGGCGTCGACGGCCGCCTGCTGTTTCCCGCACGCTTTTCAATGCACGGTCGATGGTAGCCGCACTCATCTGTAGCAAAAGGGTCCGGACCTGATCGTCTAACTTCAAATGGCCATGCTGTTCCATCGAGGAGATCAGAATCGGCAGCAAGGGCTTCAGTCGTTTGCTACAGATACGGTCGGACGCTTCCCACAAAACAATCAGAGCCTGTCGGGTCGCCTCGTCATAAATCTGCGCCCGCGTTCGCGATTGCGGTTGCTTATCCGCCCCACGCAACAAACGCATCGCATGTTTGCGATGCATCCCACTGATCGAAACGAACTGATCGAGGATCTGCGATTTTTCCTCCCGCTTTCCGGCTGCATAGCGTTTTGCCAGAGCAGCAATCAATTCCTTTTTCGTCGTCACGCTGATCAGCCTCATCTGATTTGCTCCGCACCCACAAATGCTGGGAGCAAATCAGATGAGGCAACGGCCAACAATCAGGGAGCATTTCTCGCGAGGCAATGCGCCCTCAAGCACCTCGTTGAACGCGGCATGGGCGACAATACGCTCAGAGCGCTGACATCCGATCTGGCCTACCTCAAAGCCTGGGGAACGGCAGCGACCGGACGGTCCCTGCCTTGGCCGGCGCCGGAAGCGCTGCTGCTCAAATTTGTCGCGCATCATCTCTGGAATCCGCAGAAGCGGGCGAACGACCCCGATCATGGCATGCCGGATGACGTCGACGACAAGCTTCGGCGCCAGGGGTTCCTGAAGTCCGTTGGCCCGCACGCGCCGGATACGGTGCGCCGGCGATTGGCGAACTGGTCGACGCTGACGAAATGGCGCGGGCTGGACGGTGCCTTCGCCTCCCCTGCCCTCAAATCCGCCATTCGTCTGGCCGTGCGCGCCGTCCCGCGCACCCGCCTTCGCAAGAGTGCCAAGGCCGTCACCGGCGATGTGTTGCCAAAACTGCTGGCGACTTGCGCCACCGACAGCCTGCGCGATGTCAGGGACCGGGCGATCTTGATGGTTGCCTTTGCCTCAGGCGGCCCAAGGCGCAGCGAGATCGCCGGACTGCGCCGAGAGCTGCTCACCGCCGAGCCGCCGATCGCCGTCGACAACGGCACCCCCTCCCCTCTCTCGCCATCCATCTCGGCCGCACCAAGACCACTTCCGGCGAGCAGGACGATGTCGTCTACCTCACCCGCCGGCCGGTCGAAGCGCTGAATGCCTGGATGGCGGCGGCGAAGATCGACAAAGGCAGCGTCTTCCGGGGGATCGGGCGTTGGGGGACGGTTTCAATGCGCGCACTTGATCCGCAGTCGGTCAATGCGATCCTGAAGCAGCGGGCGGAGATGGCAGGGTTGGACAGCGGGGAGTTTTCGGCGCACGGCCTGCGGTCGGGATACCTGACCGAAGCGGCAAACCGCGGTATTCCCCTCCCGAGGCGATGGAACGGTCACGCCATCGATCGGTGCAACAGGCCTCGAGCTATTACAACAGCGCCGCCAGGCGCAGCGGTCGGGCAGCACGACTTCTCTGATGGGCGGAGTTGACCCATGGCGGTCAATGATCTCACGGCGACCGCCAAGATCCACGCTCTCGTTCCGTCCGAAGTTGACATTTTCCACGGCCAGCCGCGTGACGCGTTCCGGGTTCGCTGTTAGGTAGATGTCGACCGGATTTTTTGCGCAGGAGTGCCGCTGTGCATTTTCATGAAGGTACTCAAGTCCCTGGAAGAACTTCTCTGCGAACTTGTGAGTTGGCTGGTGTTCTATCCTACAACGATGTGGCGTTCGCTTACCGGCCCTATGGACATGATGCGTTATGCGGATGTGGAGCTGAGCGACAGGCTTGAAGACCAGTATGATGATACGCTGAGCCCTCCCCCTTTTCTTTCTGATCACACTGTTGATTTCGCATGGGCTTTCCACCGCCTTTGCTTCGATCTCCGATCTCTCCGAATTACCGAAGGTATTGTCCTCCGGAACCAATCTGCTGATCGCGCGGGGCGTGGTGTACGGCATTTACCCGCTCAGCATCGCGGTCATGCTCCTGCGGATGAAGTCAGCGAAGATCTCTAGGAACACGTTGCGTCCACCGTTTTACAGCCAGTGCTATGTCGCTGCCCCTTTTGCTTTCGTCATGGGGCTTGGATTCGACTTCCTGCTCATGCCCAATCAACGCGTCGACAGTACCGGGCTTATCATCATTGCGGTAGCCATCCTATGGTACGGAGTGGTGCAGGTCCGCTGGTTCAAGCAGGACTTGTCGGTCAGCGGCGCGAAAGCGATTGCCGCCTTTGCCATGTCATTCATCGTCGCCACGGTTGCCGCCGGCGCGGTAACGCTTGTGATCGGGTTGGAAGGGAAGAGCTGGGATGTCTGAAACCTTGCTGCCAGCCGCTTAGCTGATGCCCTATGAGAGCTTTCGCACGACCCTTTACCTCGGCGCTTCAATCGAGACGAGGGCTAAAGCTACACTGGCCGAGGCATCAAGACTGTAGCCTTCCCCTCCCCTGCATCGTTCGAGCGCGCCCTTGCGCAGACACGGCTCGAGCACTATAGTCACCATGGTCATTCTAGTCATAGGTAAGATAATGCACACACCAACGCACGACGAAATGAGCTGGACGGTCGCGGGAGCGAAGGCAAAGCTTTCGGAAGTGATGGAGCGCGCGCAGGTAGCACCCCAGACCATTACCCGCAATGGGAAGCCGAGCGTGGTGGTCGTCTCCGCCGAAGAGTGGCAGAAGAAGACTGCGCGCAGAGGATCGCTTGCGGAATTTCTATTGGCATCGCCTCTGCGTGGCGCCGATCTGGACGTTGAGCGGCAAGGCGACGAGCCGCGCGACCTGTCCCTATGAGACTGCTCCTCGACACGAATGTTCTCTCGGAAGTTACGAGGCCCCGGCCTGCTGAAGGTGTTTTGAACTGGCTCCATGGTCTGGACGAGGATCGCACGTTCATCAGCTTTGTCTCGATTGCCGAAATCCGGCGCGGTGTTGCGCTGATGGACAACGGGCGAAAGCGCGACGCGTTGGACGAGTGGCTTACGCATGATCTCCCACAACGGTTCGACAACAGGACTATACCGGTCGAAGGTGCTGTTGCCCTGGCGTGGGGTGACCTGATGGCCCTCGCGAAGCGAAGCGGCCGGGGGCTTGCATCAATGGATGGCCTGATCGCGGCCACGGCCATCGCTCACGATTTGACGCTAGCTACACGCAATACGAAGGATTTTGAAGGCTTCGGAATAGACATTGTTGACCCATGGGCAGTCTAACGAGGCCTTTTGGATAAATATGAAAGGACACCGCGGATGCTTTCCCACGGCTTGCTCAAAAACCACGCTGGCATCCTGTTGGTCGGGGACTACACGTCTCTCACCTGGCTGCATGAAGTCATTCATGATGTGAATGAGCGCTCGCGGCTTTGGTGCGCGGGTCGTTGAAGGAACGGCATTCCGTCTTTGATGCTGTTGCTACGGCGTTGCAGTCTTGCAGCGGACGGATTTCGGGCGTGCGCATGCCATCATTCTATTGAGGACC
>NZ_QOVX01000047.1:0-13444 GCF_008365395.1 Neorhizobium sp. P12A
AACCGGCTCAAGCAGTTCCGCCGTGTGGCAACCAGATACGACAAGACCCGGAAATCCTTCTCTGCATTCCTTGCGTTGGCCGCAGCGAAGATATGGTTGCCATACTTTGTCAACAGGACCTAACTGCTTTTCTTCTTCCCGCGCCAGCCTTGAATCCTCTGTCCAGCGCCAGCCATGGCCGATAACGTCATGGCCGCCCTCGCGGATCCAGTCAGCGTATTCTCGGTTGCGTTCCAAGGCCAATGCACAGGCACTTATGGTCGCTTTGACACCGCGGTCATCAAGAATCCTTGCCAGCCGCCAGGCACCCACCCTGCTGCCGAACTCCATCGCGGCTTCTGTGCCAAGATCGCGTACCGTGGAGGGAATTTCGTAGCTGTACTCGCCCCAAGCGTCGTTGCGGCCGTCTCCGTCGAGCAGCGAATATTCCGCCCCCTCCTCATAGTTGATCACGAGATTGACGGCGACCGAAATACCACCGGGCCATTTCGGATCAGGAGTGTGTCTTCCATAACCGACGAAATCCCGAGGCAGTGCCAAGAGGGCTGCGGGATCGAGCTTGTCGGGATATTGCGGCATACTGCATCCTTTCGTGCGAGTTATGAGAGGCTCGCCTCTTGAGATATCGAGTAAGAGGGCCTTCCGATTTTGCGGGAGATGAACTTGCCGTGATCCCTGGTGGCAACAAAACGGTTCCCATCAACAACGAGCTTTCCGCGGACCAGGGTCTTTCCGACGACACCTCGGCAATTCCAGCCTTCCCAAACGGAGTAGTCTGTATTCGAGTGGAGATTGTTGACCGAGTAGGTTCGCTCGGCATGAGGGTCGAAGATTACGATATCGGCGTCGAAGCCTGGAAGGATCTGCCCCTTTCGATCCAGATCGAAAAGCCTTGCTGGCTGCGACGAGCAGATCTGCACCCAGCGATGCAAGCTGATGCGGCCGGTGGCAACGCCGAGGGAAAAGACAAGTGGCAGCCGCGTTTCAATGCCGCCTGGCGTCAAAAGCGGCATCAGCCGGTTTCCTTCCGCGTCGCGCGGCGTGTTTTCATTCGGTGGGGGCACGTTTATGGAGAGGCCAAAATACTCCGCCAACTCCAACGCACGCTCTTCGGGAACCCGGCGCATCAGGGCATGATCCGTGGAGACGATATCCAGGTCTCCCGATCGAAGGCCTTCCCAGAGCGCTCTTTGATCGGAGGCAGTGCGTATGGGCGGTGTGAGAAGGAACGGAATTGCGGCAATCGGGTCGCCGGCGAAGACTTCATCGTTATGCGTCAGCCAAGCAAGACAGACTTCCCCGAAGGCCTTGACGCCGCGAGCTTTGGCTCTGCGGATTGCATCTACGCCCTGCGTGCAAGTATTGTGGAAAACCAAGGTTCGACAATTGGCGACTTCCGCCATGGACAGAGCAAGAGCAATAGCGGCCGCCTCAGCGGACGCGGGATAATTGTCGGTGAATCGCGAAATGTCGCGCCTCGGGGTACGCCAGCGCATAGCATTCAGGACACCTTGGTTTTCGGCATGCACGATCGACAGCGCGCCTGCGTCGCCAACGGTCAGCATCCCCTTCATCAGGAATTCATCCGAGATTCCCCAGCCCGGTATGGCCATAAACCATTTAAAGCTGGTGATGCCCTGATCGATCACATCCGCAATCTCATCCAGCCTTTGCTGACTTTCCTCCCGGATGTTCATATGAAACGAGAAATCGATGCAGCTTTCCCCTTCACCAAGACTGCGGCGATCACGCAATGCGTCTCCGAGGCGAATTCCAGGGTCGGCCTGGATCTGATCGATCATCGTGGTAGTGCCTCCGAAGGCTGCAGCGACCGATCCTGTGGCGAATGTTTCGTCGTAGGCAAACTTCGGACGCTCCGTGCGCATATGCACGTGGCCATCGATGGCACCGGGAATTACCAGCTTGCCGCTCGCGTTAATTTCCGAAGTTCCCGAGAGATTATGACCTAGTGCGACAATCGTTTCGCCGTTGATGGCCACATCGCCAACGAAATCCGACGTTTCGGAGACTATTCGACCGTTCTTGATTACCAGATCGAAGGGCAACATGTCTGCTCCAAAAAGGTTAAGGCGGGTTTCGATCTTGCCGATTGCCGAAAACCTTAATGGCGATCAGGTTGCTGAGATATGCACTCATACGACTTGTTCTGTGCGCCCCTCGACGCATTCTGTCGCCCCGCAGATCTGAGAACCGCCCAACGCCCGCTGGCCGAGCACGCTGGGTTAGCGGCGATAGCCGGATTTCGCATCGTCCTAACCTGCCAATGTCGTCCGATGGGTGCTGTCTTTCCAGCCGAAGGCTGGAAGACTAAGGCCGTTTTTTCCAGAATTTCAGCGCCATCGCTCATTCTCAGCCATAGGTCAGAATATTCCTGCACCGCCTTAAAACTCCTTCATTCGAAAAGCGCTGAAACGTGGTTAGGCGGCTTGTGGAGGATGCGACCGCCTTGGGTGCACATTTTTGACCGAAGGAAAAAATATGTGGGAAACAATGACCTGAAACGGAAACAATCTCAGGTGGCTGAAGATAGTGCCTACTCCGCCTTCATGAAATCTAACCGCGCAGGATACGGCCATTAGAGCCGTCACACTGCACTTTTTATTACATTAGATTTTCGTAATATAATAATAATTAACGATGTCGTCTCAATGTGGTCGTGCAGCGACAACCCTACACGAGAAAAGATCTGCACTTGGTATCGAAGGAAACCCGCGGACCGGTCAGGAAAACGGTCGATACGGATTCCGCGATATCCAGGGCCGATCACCCAGGGAAATGAATTCTCTTCGCTTCGCGTAGCAGTCCCGATGATGTGGGCCACCTGATCTTCTGCAACGTCTTTGGTCGAGCATTGGAGGGGAATCATGCTTGCCTTCGGAAGAACATCGAACGCGAAATACATTCTGGATGCCATATCGAAATCCCAGGCGATCATCGAATTCGACCTGAAGGGCAATATCCTCACGGCAAACGAAAACTTCTGCAACGCCATGGGATATCAGCTGAGCGAAATCGTCGGCAAGCATCACAGCATCTTCTGCGATCCCGCATATACGGCAAGCCAGGAATACCGGGACTTCTGGGCGCGGCTCGGGCGCGGCGAACACGAAGCCACCAACTATAAGCGCCTTGCGAAAGGTGGCCGGGAGATCTGGATCCAGGCGTCCTACAACCCGGTCTGTCGTGGCGGCAAGCCGTTCAAGGTCGTAAAATTTGCGTCCGACATTACCGCCGTAAAGACAAAGGCGATCGAGGATTCCGGCAAGCTGGACGCCCTGTCCCGCTCGCAGGCCGTCATCGAATTCAAGCCGAACGGCGAAATCCTGACCGCCAACGAGAATTTCTGCAAGGCTATGGGCTATAGCCTCGCGGAGATCGTCGGCAAGCATCACAGCATCTTCTGCGACCAGGCCTACACGCGCACCGATGAGTACGCGAACTTCTGGCGGCGTCTTGGTGCCGGGGAGTTTATCGCCAACGAATTCGTCCGATACGGCAAGGGCGGCCGCGAGATCTGGATTCAGGCGGCCTATAATCCCATCGTCGACGCCAACGGCAAGGTCTTCAAGGTCGTAAAATTTGCGACCGACGTGACCGAGCGCATGAGCGCCATCGCCTCGCTCGGGACCAGCATGAAGGCGCTGGCCGATGGCGACCTGACGCAATCGCTCGACAAGCCCTTCGTCCCCTCCATGGAGCAGCTACGGCATGACTTCAACGGAGCCATCGAGAGGCTGTCCTCCGCCATGCGCACCATTGCCGGCAATTCAAACGCGATTGCAGCCGGCGCGAAGGAAGTCGGCGCAGCGGCCGACGCCTTCTCCAAGCGCACCGAACAGCAGGCTGCATCGGTCGAGGAAACCGCTGCAGCGCTCGAGGAGATAACGACGACCGTCAACGATTCCAGCCTGCGCGCCGACGAGGCCGGACGGCTGGTCGCCAAAACCAAGCAGGGCGCCGAACAATCGGGCAGCGTCGTGCGCAATGCCGTCGCCGCCATGGATCAGATCGAGCAATCTTCCCGGGAGATCAGCAGCATCATCGGCGTCATCGATGATATCGCCTTCCAGACGAACCTTTTGGCGCTGAATGCCGGCGTCGAGGCCGCTCGTGCCGGCGAAGCGGGCAAGGGCTTTGCGGTCGTCGCCCAGGAGGTTCGCGAATTGGCGCAGCGCTCTGCAAGCGCCGCCAAGGAGATCAAGGCGCTGATCACAACCTCAAGCCAATTGGTCAAGAACGGCGTGGATCTGGTCGGGCAGACCGGCAAGGCGCTGGAAGAAATCGTCGTTCAAGTCGGCGATATCAATTTGAATGTCTCAGCGATCGTCGATGCTTCGAAGGAGCAGGCGACCGGGCTCAAGGAGATCAACCACGCCGTCAATTCGATGGATCAGGCGACGCAGCAAAACGCCGCCATGGTCGAGGAAAGCACCGCTGCAAGCCATAAGCTGACGGCAGAGGCCGAGGAGCTGCGCGCCCTGCTATCCCAGTTCCACGTCGGCGGCCAGACCATGGTCTCCCGCCCCACGCCGGTCAGCGCGCACCAAAGGCCCGCCAGCTCCCCTGCCCTGCACCTGATATCCCGCGTCACCAAGGCGCATGGCTCCGCAGCCCCGGCGGGCGATAGTTGGGAAGAATTCTGAAGAGGTTGAAGGGATCGAAAGTCCTGCGGTGTCGCTATCTGCGCACTTTTTTTGCGCGATATGATGCTTTGGCCAGCAACGGGCAGCCCTAGCGAAGCGGTCCACCGATCACCATTTTCGACACGAAAGCCGATAGCAGGTGGCTATCGAAGTGGCCTGGCGAAGTCATCATCATGTTAATCGCCTCCGCTTGAGAAAAGGCCTGCTTGTACGGTCTGATCGTCGTCAACGCATCGTAGACGTCGCAGATGGCCGCGATCCGAGCCGAGTAAGGAATCGTCTTTCCCGCAAGCCGGCCAAGATAGCCCGTACCGTCATACTTCTCATGGTGGTAACGGCAGATGTCGAGAACCTCCCGGGGTGTATGCTCGACAGATGACACGAGCTCGTATCCCAACTGAGGATGTCTGCGAACGAGATCCATTTCCTCGGCCGTCAATTTACCGGATTTCGTCAAAATCGCGTCGGGGAGCGCCATTTTTCCAAGATCATGGACCAAGCCGCCAAGTCCAAATACCCGTACATCCTCTTCTCTGTGACCGAGGAAGCGCCCGAACGTGATCATCAATGCACTGACGGCCAGGGAATGGAGAAACGTTACCTCATCCTTTTCTTTCAGTTTCGCGACTGCGATCAACGCACCGGCGTTGTTGAAGGCCGTCGACATGATCCGCTCGACCGCGGAGCTTGCCGCCTCGCTGTCAAATGAGGCCTTGATCCGCGCATCAGCGAGTACGCGGCGAATATGAGGTTTTGTCTCCTCGATACATTGCCTCGCTTGCCTGATGTCGCTTGCCGCGAACATGGCAAGAAGCTTGGCATCGAACCCGGCCCGGCCGCTCGCCGCAAGGAACCGCGTGGATGGATGGATATCGACCCCTTTGACGATATCGATGACGACAGTCATCACGTGACTTGCCATCATCCGCTCAACTTGACTGGGCGACGAAATCAAAAAAGGGGTAAACCTTTGTGCTCCAGCTTTTCCGCCGATCTCAACATCCTCGACATACATTCCCACCCTTAGTTGATTGACCCGAATCCTTTTTTGCATCTTCTGCCCTACACAAAGTGATTTTAGTATCAAACGTCATTTCAAAATGTTCGGTGCCGGTCCGACTCTGTGGACGTTCCGTTTTGCCGCTCAATGTCGACCGTCTAGGAGGCTCTTGCGTGAACCTCGCCTTTGGTCATCCGTTGCCCATGCTCTTCTAAGATGACTGCCGCGACCGCGCGATCCACTGCCTTCGAAAACAGATACCCCTGTCCGAGCTTGCAACCCAGCTTACCCAATTGATCTGCTTGGGATTCTGTCTCAATCCCCTCCGCGACAACTCGGATCCCCAGGTTTCGAGCTATCCCCATGATGCCTTCCACAATGAAAATGCCCGCGTCGCCCGGCACCAGGCGATCGGTGAAGGACTTGTCGATCTTGATGATATCGACGGGCACGGTGAGCAGATGAGTTAAAGACGCATAGCCGGTCCCAAAGTCATCGAGCGCAACCCGCAACCCTTCGGACCGAAGCGCCCTTATTTCGTCAGCTACGACGTGGTCCCGTTGACCAAGGTAGACCGATTCCGTCACTTCGAGGATAATGTGCTCGAGGGGGACGCCGGCCTCTCCGAAAATCTCGCACAGCCTGTCTCGGACATTGCCACCACGAAAATCTGCGGCGGAGAGGTTAATCCCCACGTGTTGGAGCGGAAGGCCTCTGTCGAGCCAGTTGCGGATGTCCCCTGCTACCCGCAGTAACATCCGGTGGGTCAACTCGGAGGCAATATGCGCGTCTTTCATCGCTTCTTGGAAATGGGTGGCGGCGATGATCTCGCCGGACGGCGTCGTCATTCGACAGAGGGCCTCGAAGCCGACAACCTCGCGGGTGTCGAGACGCACGATCGGCTGATAGTGAGCGTCGATCCGATCTTCTGAAAGGGCGACGCCAACGTCCCGAACCGCTCTGAATCGCCGGGTCAGCGCCGTGCCCAGGCCGCGATAGTATTGCACAAACCTGCCGCGGTTGTGCTCCTTCGCATGATAGAGTGCCACATCGGCATTTTGACGGGTCTGGTTAGCGTTGCCGTCGGTCTCCGCCAGCGCGCCGCCAATGGTCGCAGCAGGAAAAACGACATGCCCGTCGCATGTTGAAGCAGAAGACAGTGCTGCGACGATATCATTTGCCTTGATCTTTAAATCGAGATCTTCATCGCCAGACAGAATGATGGCAAACTCGTCTCCACCTAGTCTGAACGCGTTTTCCCGACCGACCGCCGCCGATATCCGATCTGCGACAACCTGTATCAAAGCGTCGCCCGCCGCGTGTCCGAATGTGTCGTTCACCAGTTTCAAGTTGTCGATGTCTGCCAGCAGAATGCCCCAGCCGCCATCGGATCGAGGCAGCTCTTCTGCTAGAACCTGGTCGAAACGCGCACGGTTCGATAGCCCCGTCAATGCATCCCTGTATGTCAGTCGTTGACGTTCCAGCACGCGTTCTTCTCGATCAATGGCGATAGAGCACAGGTGGACACAAGCTTCGACGACCTTCTGTTCCAGAGCACTCGGACCGCTGTGTTCCCGATAGTAGAAGGCGAATGTGCCAACCACCCTCTCGCCACTCCTGATCGGGCTCGACCAGCACGCCTTGAAACCAAGCGGCAAGGCCAAGGCCTTGAAGTCATGCCAACGAGGATCGGTCTCGATGTCGGTCACAATCACGGGAACGCCGGTATAGGCAGCCGTCCCGCATGAGCCCGCTAGAGGACCGGCCTCAAGGTTGCTGACCGCTGCAGAATAATCAGATGGGAGTGAGGGGCCAGCGAGTGTGTGCAGATGCCTCCCGTCAAACGACAGAACAGACGCGGTGATCCGCGGAACGATGGCCTCGACCTTGAGGCAAAGGTATTCGATCGTGGCTGCCAGTGGTTCCCCTCGGGCAATCATTTCAAGAATGGCATTCCGCAATTCAAGGATCATGACGTTACTTCTCGAAGGGAAACTCTCTCTACCAACCCGGCTTTCAGATCAGGTTACCCCTTTGATTAGATTTTGATCAAAATTGGCCTCCGGGCAAAAATGCATGATCGTCGCAGGATCGAAATGGCGGCTTAGGGCAAGCCGGAGGCATTTCTTCCACAACGACGAGCAAGAGAGGCGATCGAATTCGGGCGGGGTGTCTCTGAATATCCGCCACCTACTTCATCTTTCTGTAGAGCCAAGGCTGCGCCGGTGGGATATTGCGGACCATGAACGCCAGGTGGCGAACCTCGTATCGATCAGGAAGAGAGACGACGGGAGACAGCAGTCCGTAGGTGATCTGGACGACCGGGCGACCAACGGGAACGCGGTCTGGAATTTGACACGGTAAACGGCACGGACCATTTCGCAAGGTGCCGTCGCATTACTGTGGCGGTATGCTGGGATAGACCTCGCTTGGATTTCGCCGAAATGTCGGTTGAGAGCGTAAGAGCACGCCACCGGGTTCTTCTGTCTCGCAATAATTAGTTGATTGTCAGATACCGTACCAAAGGCGGATTGCGAGTGCGCTTCTTCGCGGCGATTGAGGGACCCCAGCACGACCTCCACGGCATCCGTATGGTGGAAGAGGTTTTGCAGACATTGCCAACGCAACTTCAGTTGCCAAGGCAAACGAAGTAACGAAGCATGTGCCCTCTATGAGTGATAAAGGTGATGGTTCGGCTTGGACCTCACAACCCGCATCGGTGATCGATGACCATTTTTTCCGTCCGACACATCACGTCCTATCGATATAAGCGGCCGGTCGAGTTCGGAGAGCACAAATTGCTTTTCAGACCAAGGGACAGTTTCGATCAGACGCTGCTCAGTTCCCGCCTGATGATTGACCCGGGACCAAAATACATTCGCTGGATCCACGACGTGTTTGGCAATTGTGTCGCGGTGATCGGCTTTGCTCAGCCCTCAAATGAGCTCCGCTTCGAGACCGTCATTCGCCTTGACCATACAGCTCATGTCGCAATCGATCTGCAGATCGATGAGCAGGCTTTGACCTATCCTTTTTCATACGACGCAGACGAAGCGCTTGACTTGGAGCGAACCATGCAGCGCCATTATGCTGACCCGGATGATCAGGTTAGCAAATGGGCGCGGCAATTCGTGCGGATCGGGCAGTCCACTGACACCGCTCATCTACTGATGACGATGTGCTATGCCGTCCACGACGGTTTCATCTATTCCCGACGACACGAGCACGGAACGCAAGCGCCGACCGAGACGCTGAAGCTTCGTCGAGGGACATGCCGCGACTTTGCGCTTCTGATGATGGAGGCCGCCAGATCACTCGGGTTCGCGGCCAGGTTCGTCACCGGCTATATCTACGTTCCAAACCGAGACGGATCGACCACCCTCGGCGGCGGTTCCACCCATGCGTGGTGCCAGATCTATTTGCCCGGCGCCGGTTGGGCGGAGTTCGACCCGACCAACGGTATCGTCGGCAACCGCGATCTGATCCGTGTCGGGGTGGCGCGCGATCCGAAGCAGGCGGTGCCTCTGTGGGGAAGTTACGACGGAACAGCGGCTGACTACGACGGGATGTCCGTCCAGGTCAATGTCACCACGGATGATAGTATCATATCCGCGCTCAGCTGATCGGAACGCATTGCCTTTCCCGGCGTTTGCCGCATAACCAATTCTCACGGCAATTCGCGCTCGCGAAGGAATTTTATCATGAAGATCCGTGCCGGCTTTCATCTTGGGTATGAGTGCGAACGACCGACCCCAATGTTGCTCGTCCTCAATATTCATCCGTCCAGGCGCGCGGATCTCTTGACCGAGCAAACCTTGAGTTTCGACCGACCGATCGAGGCATGGGGATATATCGACGGCTTCGGCAATGCTTGTAGCCGAATAGTCGCGCCAGCGGGGCTCACGACAATTACGACCGAGTTCGAAATCTACGACGGCGGTCTGCCGGATCCCATTCCGCAAAACGCCTTTCAGCATGAGATTAAGGATCTGCCCGACGACGTCCTGGTCTATCTTCTTGGCAGCCGCTACTGCGATACCGATCTTCTGGCTGACTTCGCCTGGAAGCGATTTTCCTCCACCCCTCTTGGATGGCCACGGGTGAGGACAATCCTCGACTTTGCGCACAACCACATCAAGTTTGATTATAAAAAAGCGGATCCGCTTCGGACAGCTTCTGGGGGATACACGGACCGCGTCGGCGTCTGCCGCGACTTTGCGCACCTCGCCATAACGCTCTGCCGCTGCATGAACGTACCGGCCCGTTACTGCACCGGCTATCTTGGCGATATCGGCGTGCCAAAGGACCCTAATCCGATGGATTTCAGTGCTTGGTTTGAAGTCTATTTGGGAGGGCATTGGCATACGGTCGATGCCAGGCATAACACGCCGCGCATCGGGCGCATTCTGATGGCGACCGGTCGTGACGCGACCGACGTGGCACTTACCACTGCGTTCGGATCAGCAAAATTGTCTCGTTTCGAAGTCAAAACCGAGGAGGCTCCCGGCACATAGCTGCGCTCCTCGTCGAGATTTTTTGCAATGGCGACGTCGCCATGGGCTTCGAAGCGCCACAAGAGGTGTCAGCGCTTGAAATTTAGCCTTCGGCGCGGAAGGTGTAGGCTTGTTGATCTGGAACTATCAGATCTTTATCCCAAGCAATATCTTGAAGAATTAGTTTTCGACAGATGCCGCGAATGAGCGTCAGCTCAATCGCAGCCAGAGTTGAGACCGCCTTCTTCGCACCTGAGAACGTTTGGTCTCATCGTGCCCAAAGGGGAAGGCCGGGTATTTGATGCCAATGTGAGAGAGCTTCTGAATGGGAATAGCGGCCTGGCAGCTGTGATATTGCCCCTGCTCGATGCATGGCGCGACATACGTAAGCGCGCAGCCAATCTTGATCATCAGTTGCTCGCAGCTTCCAGACAGAGCCGGGCTACGAAGCTCCTGATGACGATTCCAGATGTTGGTGCCGTCACGGCCGTCTCGTACATTGCCGCCATCGAGGATCCGGAAAACTTCCCCACCTCGCGCTCTGTCGGCGCTTGGCTCGGGCTGACGACGCGGCGCTATCAGTCAGGTGAAATCGACTATGATGGCCATATCTCACGACGCGGTGACGGTCGGCTGCGGGGGTTACTTTATGAGGCGGCAACCGTCCTCTTAACAAGAACCACTGCCAGGACCGAATGCAGTCTCAAAATCTGGGGGCTGAAGCTGCGTGAGCGGCTGGGCTTCTAGCGTGCCGCGGTTGCCGTGGCGCGAAAACTTGCTGTCATCATGCATAGGATGCTCAAAACCGGGCAAGCGTTCAATCTACCGCATAGGCGAAAAGCCGGCCTACCTGCCTCAGTGCCTCAACCCGATTGAGATACTGGGCGTCCCTGCTGTAGACGTGGGGGGTCATTCCGTCGAATCCGTCGCAGCTCGTGAAGACTGCGTCTTGAACATAGGAAGACCCGCCCGCGAAAACCCCTCATGCGGCGACCGCGTGTCGACCGCGGAGACAACCGTGCTCACGGCGCCGGACGAATTTGCGGGAATAGCGATGCGAAACCAATAAATGTGAAAAGATGCCGTGATGCATAGCTTGAAGCACGGCAACGAAATACATCGTATAAAATCCGCTTGACCTCATACAGGCGATTAGACAATCGATTCGAACCAACGCACCACTGTCATTCGTCATATAAGGCGATGAACATAGTGCCTTATGTTGTTGTGCCGAACTTGTGAAATCTCCGACTGCTGTGATTTCTTCCCCATTGCGTTGTCAATGCGTCGCTGCTTGTTCCAAAATAGCCACAGCAGCGTCTCTCGCCGAAATGAACGAGGACGTCTCACCCGAGGCATGTGAAAGCACCAAAGCGCCCTGGAAGATCAGATTGAGCCGCTTCGCTAAACGTTCCGGCTCGGCAAAATCTGCCAGCCGGCACAGCTCGAGGAATTTGGCCTCGCCGCGTGAACTTGCATAACGCCCGAACTCAACAATTCGGCCGTTTTTCCCGGCATATTCCTGGGCAGCCTTCATTCCGAGGCATCCGCGCGTCAGCATACGCCCTTCGACCTTGTTCACGTTGAAGAACTCGACGATCTGCTCGCGAGGATCTTCAATGGCTGCGACCGGACCGAACATTTCATCGACGACGTGCTCGCCATAGAGACGCAGGACGGCCTCGATCAGATCTTCCTTCGATGCAAAGTATTTGTAGAGCGTGCGTTTGGAGATGCCACTGCCGCCCAATGCAGCTTCCATGCTCGTCGCGCGGAAACCACCTTCGTAAAACCGGTCGAAGGCATATTTGACGATTTCGAGCTTCTTTCCCTCGATCTCCAGGTCCTGGTGCAATTTACATCCTCGTTTGAGTTTCTCGTTTTTTATAGCGAGTCCCGTTGACGAAGTAAACGATGTCGTTTACTTCGAAGGCAGTAAACGACATCGTTTACTCTCAGAGCGTACGGCGATGACCGGTTTGGCCCTCGTCGACGCTGGGCCAAAGGACAACGCGTGAAATGAGCGACCTTCTAGAAAAAGTTCTCGATGCGCACGGCGGGCTGGAAAACTGGCGCCGCGTGAACCACATCGACTTCCTGTTGACGTTGCGCGGCGCAGCACTCGAACTGAAGAAGCAACCGCACGGCCTGCGCGCCGCGCTGGTAAAAGTCGACGCAAAACGACAACGCGCCGCGATCGCCCCCTTCCCTGCGCCCGGTTGCCGCGGCATCTACGAAGAGGGAAAGGTGCGGATCGAGACCGACGCCGGCGTCGAGATTTCGAAGCTCGACGAGCCGCGCAGGACCTTCGAGGGCTACGACCGCCAGTCCCCCTGGAATGAGCTGCAGTTCTTTTACTTCATCGGCTATGCACTTACCAACTACCTGACCATGCCGTTCCTGCTCGCAAGCGACGGTGTCCGTTGCGAGGAAATTGCGCCGCACGAAGAACACGGCGAGCGCTGGCAGGTGCTGAAGGTCACCTTCCCAGACAATATCGAAGTCCATTGTAAGGAACAGCGCTTCTACTTCAACGATGCCGGCCATCTCGTGCGCAACGACTACACGCCCGATGTCAGCAAGGGCCCGGCTTCGCACTACACCTTCGACCACAAAAGCATCAATGGCTTCATCTTCCCGACCCATCGCCGCGTCGTCTTCCGTGACGCGAACGACCAAACGCTTCTGAGAGCGCCGTCAATCTTCCGGCTCGATCTCGAGGCGATCACGCTCTCGTAGAGCGCCGACATCCCTTCCTGTTTTCCCGATCTCGACCAAGCTCCCTCTGTTTCGTCCCAGGGACCCCAGAACCTCGCCAAATCCAATGCAGTCATGAGGAGAAAATCGTGACCATCTCGAACAAAGTAGTGCTGGTGACCGGTGCCAATCGCGGCATTGGCGCAGCAACAGTCAAGGAAATGCTCAAAGCCGGCGCGGCGAAGGTCTACGCCACCGCACGCGATCCGAAAGCCCTTCCTTCTTTTGACGACGCGCGCGTCGTCCCGCTGGCTCTCGACATCACCAGCGATACGTCGGTCGCCGCCGCCGCAGCCGCCGCTCCGGATGTCGACATACTCGTCAACAACGCCGGCACGCTCGCCTTCGGTAACTACGCCGACAGCGACTGGAGCACGATCGAAGACGACATGCGCACGAATTACTTTGGCACACTGCGTGTCCTGCGCGCCTTCACGCCGCAGTTCGTGGCGCGCCGCTCCGGCACGATCGCAAACGTCAGCAGCGTCGTCGGCCTCTCGGCCATTCCGCTGATGGCCGGCTATTCGGCA
>NZ_QOVX01000048.1:0-13095 GCF_008365395.1 Neorhizobium sp. P12A
GCTAAACACGACGCTCTGCACTTTAATACCCGGACCGGGCGACCATTTCGATTTCGTTCGCATGCCAGCCCATAGCCGGGTCATCGCTAACGGTCTGTTAACCACACAAAGTGAGGAAGACCCACTTAACCTGACATCACCGCCTAATATCTTTCGACGCGCAAACGGAAGTTTCCTGCGCGCGGCCTCCCCATCGTGAAAGGGAAGTCGCTTCCGATCGGTCAGGTTAGAAGATCGTCTTGACGAAATGTGCGACACGCGCACGAAATCCGCGGTCACGGCTCCTATCCCGCCTCAGACCGTAGGGCATTCCGCTTTATCCTGAAACTAACGCAAGCGGATGCTAACGAGACACGCGGGACCGCTCTTTCTCTTTGCAATTGAACGTCGCTTTACTATGGTGCGCTACGACATATGAGGACCGCACGTGAGCACGCTTCTTCCAAGACTGAGATCGGGTATCGCCGGGCTTGACGAGATTTTGGGGGGCGGCTTCGTCGAAGGCGCTTCCTATATAATTCAGGGCCAGCCCGGTGCCGGCAAGACGATTTTCGCAAACCAGATTGCCTTTTCCAACATCGTGGAGGGCCGGAAGGTCCTTTACATAACGCTGCTGGCCGAAACGCACGATCGCCTATTTCAATCGTTGAGCACGTTCGATTTCTTCGACCGATCGAGGCTCGGCCGTGACATTTCCTATATGAGCGTGTTCCAGACGTTGCGCGACGAGGGCTTGAGTGCTGTCGTACAGCTGCTGCGCAAGGAAACCCAGCGCCATAAGGCGACATTGCTGGTCTTCGATGGCCTTCTGAATGCGAGGGACAGGGTGCAATCGGATCTGGACGTCAAAACATTCGTTGCTGAAGTTCAAAGCCAGGCTGCGTTTGTCGGGTGCACCGTTCTCTTCCTGACCAGCGCCCGCGTGACGGAGGACAGCCCTGAGCACACGATGGTCGATGGGGTCATCGAACTGCATGACGAACTCGCGGGCGTGCGCTCGGTCCGCCGTCTCCAGGTGAAGAAGTCGCGCGGCAGTGCTGCGCTTGGCGGGTTTCATCAATTCGAGATTTTGTCGACCGGCATTTCGACCTTTCCAAGGCTGGAAGCAATCGCGGGGAGCAGCCAAGAAGGTCCTGTCGATCTTACCCGCATGGAATCCGGCGTTGAGGGCCTTGATCGATTGCTGGGGGGCGGACTACCGGCAAGCTCTGTCACCCTGCTCTTTGGCCCATCAGGCAGCGGCAAGACATCTTTGGGAATCAATTTCCTGGCAAAAGCGATTGAAACCGAGCGTGCTCTTCACTTCGGATTTTATGAAACGCCTGATCGGCTGTACGCAAAAGCTCGCGCGCTTGGATTTGACCTTCAGGCGATGAAAGCGTCCGGTACACTCGAAATTATGTGGCAACCTTTGACCGAAAACCTCCTGGACAAGCTTGCTCATTCTCTGCTGGAGTGCGTTCGAACGAAGAACATCAAGCGGCTGTTCATCGACGGGCTTGGTGGCTTTGAACGCGCCGCAGTCCACCGGCCGAGGCTTGTGGAGTTCTTTGCAGCATTGACGAATGAATTGCGCTCGCTCGGAGTGACCACGGTCGCGACGTGGGAACTACGCGATATGTTCGGCCCGACCGTCGCCGCTCCCGGACCAGAGATTTCCAGCGTCGTCGATAACCTCATCATGCTGCGCCATGTGGAACTGGAATCGCGGACGAAGCGCGTTATGTCGGTCTTGAAGGTGCGCGACGGCGAATTCGAACCTGTGATCCACGAGGTCTCGATCGGGAACCAGGGGCTTAAAGTCGCGTTACCGCTTCAGCCGGTCGCAGGTGCCGCGACAGGTATCGCCCAGCCTTTGGAGAACTGACCGGCCGTGAGCAATTCGCATCGGGACTCAAGTACATGGCGGTGATCGTGATCGCCGAGGACGAGTTCCTTCTGGCGGACATGCTGGTAGCGTTCCTGGAGGAGGCCGGTCATCACGCCATCGCCGCCTCAAACGGGCTGGCAGCTCTCGATTTGGTGCACAAGCATGAAACCGACTTGATCGTCACGGATTTTATGATGCCCGCGATGACGGGGCTCGAATTTGCACAAGCCGTGCGCAGTGATGACGCGAAGGGAAATATTCCGATCATCCTGGTCAGTGGCGCTCAAGCGTCGATCGGAAGAGCCCATCCGAACCTGTTCGACGCAGTTTTTGACAAGCCCTATGTTTTAGAGCGCCTGCTTCAAACTATCGAGGATTTGTTGGCTAAACGACGGGATTAATACATCCGGGGCGAATCTTAATTTTCAGATCAAGGCGAGAGCCGATTGCTTCGATTCCGATAGCGGCAGCTAGAATCGGTGTTGTGAGGGTCGAGGAACGCTAATGAACACACTTGGCGACCGCCGGCTTCCGCAATGCACGCCGCGACCATTGTGCGGGCAAGTGACGCCGTACTAAGTGACGGCTCTGGGTATTTGATCGTCTGGCGTAACCCGGTAGTTTCACCATCGTGTAGATTAATCGCACCGCGGTAGAGCTGCGCGAGTTCGCTGGCGATCGTCAGCCCGAACCCGTCTCTTGGAACATTATCATCCAGTCTCACGCCCGGCCGAAGCGCATTTGCCTTCGCCGCCTCGGCCATGCCGGGGCCATCGTCCTTGATCGCAGTAACGATTCTAGTGCCATCGATTCTCGCGTGGAAGTCAGTTGCCGAAGCGGCTGTAAACCATATTGGACCTACCAGAAACCCGGCTCGCCGGTCTATCGATGTGCGCCGGAAGAGAAAGGGCCTCTCATGCTACTGTCGTCAACACGTAGCCGCGGCCGCGGCCCGTTTCGATCAACTCTGGCCCGATCTTCCGGCGCAGCCGCGCGATATCACGTTGATGGAATTGAAATCGACCTCTGCATTGCGTATTCCGATGAAGCCGGCCATCGATTCCGATTTGAAGCCGGCCAGTCATTCCGATTTCATTCCGGCCGGCGTTCCGATTTGAAGGCGGCCATTTGTCGGACTGATCCTGGGTCTGTTGGATGTTTGGATCGGGTTTTGTTTCAGGTCAAGCGTGCGGTGTTTCAGGCACTATCGGCGAGCGCTGTTTTCGCATGCTTTCACCGGTGAGATCGATGCGATAGGCGTTGTGAACGAGGCGGTCCAGGATGGCATCGGCGAGCGTGGGGTTTGCTATTATTTCCCACCAGCGATCCAGGGGCACCTGACTGGTGACGATCGTCGATCGACGCTCGTAGCGGTCTTCGATGATCTCGAGGAGATCGCGCCGCTGATCATCGTTGAGCTTTTCCGGTCCCCAATCATCAAGGATAAGCAGATCGGTCTTGGCCAGCGATTTGAGGATCCGGCCATATCGCCCATCGCCTCGTGCAAGGGCAAGTGTTGCGAATAGCCGGGGAACCCGGTGGTAGGCGACGGAGAAATCTTCGCGGCATGCTTTATGGCCGAGTGCACAGGCAAGCCAGCTCTTGCCGACGCCGGCCGGCCCTGTGACGAGAAGGCTGTGGTGCCTGCGGATCCAATCGCAGCCAGCAAGCGTCATGAACAGATTGCGGTCGAGACCGCGTGCGGCACGAAAGTCGGCATTCTCGATCTGCGCATCGTGGCGAAGTTTGGCAGCCCTGGCGCGGGCTTCGAAGCGCTTCTGGCGGCGTATGGTGGCCTCTCGTTCGAGTAGTATGGCAAGCCATTCTCCATGCTCGAGGTCGCGCGCTTCGGATTGTGCGTCGAGCTCCTGGAAGGCTGTGGCCATGCCATTGAGGCCGAGTTCACGCAGCATGTTGATGGTGGGATTGGTCAGCATTGGTATGTCTCCTCAATGAAAGTAATCAGGGCCACGCAGATTGGCATGGTCGACAATGGCGGTTGGTTCGGTGGAATGGCGCGCCGCCTTGTGGTTGGCCAGCAGCGAGGCGATGCTCTTGCAGTTCAGGCCACCGATCTCGACGGCGCGTGCTGATACGGCTTCGGCCCGATTGCGTTCGATGTCGCGAAACAGGCGAAGCACACCCAGGCATGTTCGAAAGCCCTGTTCGGGGTGCGGACGGCTAGCAAGGATTGCGATCACCAGGCCCTCTGTCTGTGGCCCGATGGATGCGGCCCAGCGCCGAAAGCGATCTGGTGTCCACTCAGCGTATCGCCGGTGGGAACTGGGCATGTGATCTGGGTCGGTTCCATGGCGAGGACCACCATACCGGCGCTGATGCACGGCGATGCGCTTGCCGCGGTGGAAGATCTCGATGGTGCGTGCCGTTGCCCTCAGGTCGACCTGCTGGCGAATGAGGGCATGGGGGACGGAATAAAAGAAGCTTTTGAACTCGACGTGATAATCGGTCGAGACACGGACCAGACGCCATTCGGCGAATTCGTAGTCTTCACCCGGAAGGCTGGCGAGCGCAGCACGTTCGACACTTTCAAATACTTGCCGCGGGGTAACACCCAATCGACGCATGAGGTGATCGTTGATGCGATCAAGTGCTTGGCCAATAGCGGCATTGGTCTCAGCCAGCGAGAAGAAAGTCAGTTTGCGCAACCGCCCCAGGATGCAGGTCTGAGCAAAACGGACTCCGTTCTCAACTTTCGATTTGTCCCGCGGTTTCTTTGGCCGTGCCGGGAGAACTCCGACGCCATAGTGGGAGGCCATCATGCCGTAACTGCGGTTGATCTCGGGATCGTAGAAGCTGGCGTGGTTGACGCCCGACTTCAGATTGTCGGGAACGATCAGCCGGGGAACGCCTCCAAAAAAATGAAACATCCGGACATGCGAGCCGATCCAGTCAGGGAGCGTTTGCGTCCAGGTCGCCTCAGCATAGGTGAAGCTCGATGCACCGAGCACCGCCACAAAGATCTCTGCCTCGCGGATCTCTCCGGTCTTGCGATCAACGATCGGGATCTTCTTGCCGGAATAGTCGACGAACACCTTGTCGCCAGCAGCATGCTCCTGGCGCATCGTCGGTGAAAGCCGCTGTTGAAACCCACGCAGGAGTTCACAAAAGCGGCTATAGCCGTAACCGTCGGGGTGCGACCCACGATACTCCTCCCACAGGATGAGCATGGTAACGCCCGGCTTCTTGAGCTCGATGGCAAGATCGGCCCAATTGGGCTCGACCCGTCGTCTCGTGCCGTGTTTGATGCCATTACGAGTGAACAGTTTGCTCTCGAGCGCATCGTCGGTGAGATCCCCAGGCAAGGGCCAGTTTAACCCAACCGCTGCCGCGCGCTGCAGATTATCCTGCACCGTGCTACGCGCAATTCCCAATAAGACGGCAATCTCACGCGAGCTGGTTCCGCTTGCCGCAAGCCGCAGCATTTGTCGCAAATGTCTCATGGTCAGCCTTCTCTTTGCCGGCATCAAAATCCCCTCGTTCATCACGAGGTATCGATGCCAAAAGTTGCTGACCCAGGAGGTAATCTTCAGTGCCGAAAACTGGCCGGTCTTTGATTGGAACGGTGGCCGGCTTCAAATCGGAATGGTGGCCGGTCTTTGATCGGAATGCCGGCCGGCTTCACGTCGGAATCCGCACTCTGCATCACTTTGGTACATGCGCTCGATCAACTCGCGCCGGTCGACAACGACTTCTTTTCGGATGATCAGGCACGAGAAAACGCGCCTTTCCAATGCTATGTTAGAACGTGCCGAGCTGGGCGTCGAATGCGAGCGCAGTGCTCTTCCGGGCGTCAGTCCGGCATCACCAGCCCCGCTGGAATTTTTTTCGATAGGACGCAGCGCTCTTTTTTTGCTGCATCCTGCGGGGAACGCTGCCTCTCAGATCAAGGGAAAAAGCAAGTCGCGCGACTCCTTTTGTCCGAAACGGACTGAAACAGGCGCCGGCAAACAAGGAAGGCGACCACGGGGCGCGGCGATCTGCAGTTCATTTTGATCTACTGCGCTTCCTCGTCGTATATCTGTTCATGAACATGGAACTGTCGCTCCGACCCGTTTTCGTCGAGAGACCTGTGTATGGTCAACTGCTTGGCGTTCATCGCAGTCGGAACGAAAGGTCGGAGTGTTGAAGGAAGAAGGACTAAAGTCTGATACGGCGCGGATCAATTGGTGGATGGCCGCAGTAGCAGAGGCGCGCGATGTCGATGCGTTTGAAATTCTTTACAGGCATTTTCGTCCCCGTGTGCGGTCGTACATGGTCCGACTGTCCAGGGGCAATCGCATTTTAGCCGAGGAGCTCACCCAAGAAGCGATGATGCGGGTCTGGCAAAAGGTCGCTCTGTTTGATCCATCGAAAGCACACGCATCCACATGGATCTTCACGATCGCTCGCAACCTCATGGTCGATGCCGTGCGAAAAGGCACTCATGCCGAGTTTGATATGAATGATCCTGCTTTCGTGCCAGGCGAGATCGAGTCAGCGGACGTCTCGATCGAGCGCCTGCAGGAAGCGCAGCGTTTGCGACGGGCGATGCTGGCGATGGAAGACAAATATTCAGACGTTCTTCGGATGGCGTTCTTCGATGGTCTGACGCATCCACTTATAGCACAGAAACTTAACCTCCCACTTGGAACGGTAAAAACGAGGATACGGGTTGCATGCGAGAAACTGCGGATGGCCCTTCAGGAGGAGGAAAAATGATCAAACACCATCTGGATGACGACATGCTCGTTGATTATTCCGCCGGCACTTTGGCGGAGGGTTGGAGCGTTGCCGTTGCCACCCACCTCGCACTTTGCCCGGCGTGCCGCACGAAGATCGACATGCTTGATAGCGTTGGTGGCTACTTTCTTCAATGTGAAGACGCGGATGAAGAAGACTTGCCGGAGAGCTGGCAGGCGATTCGAGCCCGGATCGCGGCCGGCGAAATCGAGGCGGTTTTGCCGATAAAGAATTATACGACAGCCGACCCGACTTTCCCGGAGCCGTTGAGGTCTTACATAAGCAAGGCTGGCGGCGTGAAGTGGCGCCGTCTCGGGCTAGGGGCGGCCCAAATGATTATCCCAACCGAAGATAGCACAACCACTGTGCGTCTACTTAAAATTCCGACGGGTCGTCCGGTTCCTGAACATTCCCATAAGGGCTCGGAAATGACACTTGTTCTCGACGGTAACTTCAGCGACGAGGTTTCCACGTTCAGGCGAGGGGATGTTGAAATGGCTGATGGCAATCTTATGCATCAACCTCGAGCAGGAACGGACAAGGACTGCATCTGCCTTGCCGTCACCGACGCGCCATTGCGGTTCACAAGCAGGCTAATGCGGTGGATGCAGCCAGTTCTAGGGATATAAGCTGCTAGGCAGCGGTGTGAGTTATCACTTCCTCCAAAAGGGCGACGCCTGACCTCAAGGTTTCATCATCCCGTAGGGGAACATTGTTTCGTTTGCCACGCCGAGAATCTCAAGTGGTTCGTCCGCGCCGGCTGGTTTGCTCAGGAATTTCGTTGCACCGAGCCTGACGGCCGTGGCCGCCGACCTAATGTTCCCGTAACTGGTCGAGACCAGCGTTTTTGTATCGGGAGAATTGTCCTGCCGCCGCCACTACTTCGAGACCACTACACGGAGATCCGTGACGACGATGTCAAAGCAACGAATAATATAAGAAGCAAGCCTATCGTGTCGTTGACCGTAGTATAGTTTTTCTGTGGCAAAGCCCCGATCCTCAACTGCTTTGGCAAGCCGCTCGGCAAAAATACAGTCGTCTCAACTAGGAGCACAACACAAGGCCGTGGCGCTTCGATTTCCCGACGCAGGGATCGTTGTCGTTTCGGGACGGTTGATGGCCGAGGAAATCGACCTGCCTGCCACTGCGGAGTTTTTTCCGAAGCATACGACTTCGCAAGGATAGTCGCTCGGCTACAGGGTTGTCTAAAATCGGATATCCGCGCCAATGTAGTCGCGCCCGGACTGGTCTGGACGGTGCTGCAGCCAAGTGGCGGACAGCCGGACGAGAAAGTGAAGAACTTCGGTAAGGACAGCGACTTCAGTCGCCCGGCGCAGCCGGTCGAGCCGGCTCCCGTCTTTGTGCTTCTTGCTTCGCAGGAGGCCAGCTTCATCAACGGCGAGTTCTACGGTGTCACCGGCGGCAAGGGCATCGCTTGATCGAACCATCTTCGAAGTTTCATCATGCCGCAAGCGTCAACTTTGAAACATGTAACTGCGGGTGCCCTGAATATTGCCTATTGCGAGTCAGGTCGCTCGGGTGTCGTTCCGACGATCGTTCTGCACGGCTTCCCCTACGATGCCCACGCCTATGACGAGGTGGCCGCTCGATTGAGCAGTTTCAGCCGTCGTTGCATCGTACCTTTCCTCCGCGGCTCTTAGCTTCCCAGGGTAATCGCTGGACTACAGGTGCTCGCGGAACGCCGTAGTGCTGATATCTGCGGCCAGCACAAGGCTCGCGGGCGGAGCGACGTCTTCGCCACCCGCTATGATCGCTGAGATGTAGGCAAGAGCGTTCTTCATGCCATTCATCGTGTAGGGCTTTTCGATGGCACCGAGGGCGCCTGCGAAATCCGCGGGGACCTTCTTGATGTTACCGCTGACGAATACGTAAGGAATGCCTTTGGATGCGAGATCGCGGCCGATGTCGATTCCGGTTGGACCGTCTTGAAGATGAATATCGACGAAAGCAAAATCCGGGTGATCCGCTTCCAGGAGGTCGCCGACCTGTTTGCGGTTCATTGCGGTGCCGGTCACTTCGTGGCCGGCCATCGCAACCTCTGTTTCAAGCTCCATGGCGAGCAGCGTCTCGTCCTCGACAATCATAACCTTCAATGCGCGCTCTCCTATCCGTCGACCAGCAAAGTGACATCGACGGTTGTCCGATGCCCGTCGATCCTCTTCTCGATCTTCGCGTCAATCTGCTTGGCGGAGGTTTCGAGAAGAATAAGACCGATCTCGGCCGTGTCCGCATCGACCTCGACCGGTATCGAGGTGTCCTCCACCCTGATAAGGAAATGACCGTTCAACCGTTTGACGACGACATGGATGTCGCCGCCACCGTCGCTCAAGCCCCTCCGGACGGCGTCGCCGACGAGTTCGTTGACGATCAGCGACAGCGGCGTTGCCTTCACCGCCGGCACATGGAGCGGATGCAGATCAAGCATTAGTCGGATATCCTTGCGTCCGACAGCTTCGACAAGGTCGGTGACGAGTTCCTTTGTGAAGTCCGCGACGTCGAACCGTGAGACGTCCTCCAGCGTGAACAGTTTTCTTTGAACCGTACTCAAGGCCTCCACGCGGTTCAGCACGGACCTCAAAACGCGCTTCTGCCCTTCATCTCTGGTGATCCGGGTCTGGAGCTTCACGATCGAGGCCATGGTCAGGAGGTTGTTCTTGACGCGGTGATCAACCTCGTGGACGAGCAGCGATTTGGCTTCGAGCGCAACCTCCAGTTTCTCGGTGTGTGCGGCGACTTCCTCTTCGGCACGATGGCGCGCGGCCGCCAGATCGGCCTCTCGGGATTTCACATTGGTGAAATCGAGTTGGGAAGCGAAGAAGTAGACGATCTTATCGTTCTCGTCGCGGACCGGAGATAGGAATAGCGCGTTCCAGAACGGTTCTCCATCCTTCTTGTAGTTCAAGATGTCGATGGCGATGTCGGATCCGGCGCTGACCGCCGCGCGAATGCGGGCCACCGATGCCGGGTTCGTTTCCGGTCCTTGCAGGAAGCGGCAGTTGCGTCCCACTGCCTCGCTGCTTGAATAACCGGTCAGCTTTTCGAACGCGGCATTGCAAAAGATGATCGGATTGTCCGCTTGGTTCGGGTCGGTGACGATCATCGGCATGCGGGTGGCCTTGAAGGCAGCTGCAAAGGGGTCTTCGCGAACGTGTCGGGCAACCAGGCGCTCCCCGGCATCTCGCGCTTCTGTTCGTTTTTGGTCGTTTTCCTGCATAGTAACCTGATGGCTTCTAGTCTCGGCGTAATGCATGATGGGTTCTTCGAGTTCCCACTCATCCCCCGGGAGACAGCGATCGTGCTGTCCGCGATCCCCCATGAACGAGAGGCACGAAAACACTTAGGCCGAAGAATTCCCGCTTCAAGGATCCCCACAGCGACCGACGATGTGTGGAAATTGGCCCTTGTCGGCCAAGACGGAGGAGGAGTGAGGCATCCGACTGCGAACGATTTGCTATCGCTGTTCCGTCCCCGTCTTTACGATCCGGCATCTGGATCCAAGATCGCCTCGATCTCGCAGATGACACCGGCCGGATTGTAGCTGATCGTCGAGCGGCCGTTTAGCTCGGCCGCTAGAAGCCTCTCGACCAAAAGCGAGCCAAACCCCTTTCGCGTCGGCGATTGCACCGTGGGGCCGTCTCGCTCGACCCATTTGAATCGCAGTCTCGCGATGTTCTCCTCAAAGCTCCAGGAGATCGAGACTTTGCCTTGAGGGATGGACAATGCGCCGTATTTGGCCGCGTTCGTCGCAAGCTCATGGATCGCGAGGGAGAACGAGACGACGGCCTTCTGAGGTAACAGTACCGCGCAGCCCTCAATGTCGAACCGTTCAGGCGGATAGGGTTCTAGCACTTGGCTGACTAACTCTCCTAAGTCAGCGCGTTGCCAGTCCCGATGCGTGAGTAGATCGTGGGCCTTCGCCATTGATACGAGCCTATCCTGGAAGGCGGTCACTTGGTCCGGACCTGTTCCATCCCGATCCAAAGTTTGTCTAGCAATAGCAATTACAGTGGAGAATGCATTCTTGACCCGGTGATTGAGCTCGCCGGTCAGCACCGTTTGCAAACGCTCGGCCTCCTTTCGGGCCGTTATGTCCTGGGCCATCTTGGAAGCGCCGATGGTTTTTCCATTACTGTCGTAGATCGGCGAAACGCTGAGCTGAACGTCTACCAGGCGGCCATCCTTCGTTCGGCGCTGCGTTTCATAAGGCTCCACGATCCTGCCGGCGCTGACTTTCCGGATAATTTCCGGCTCCTCGTCACGACGCTCTTCCGGAACAAGCATTAGAACCGACTTTCCCACCGCCTCGTCAGGAGAGTATCCATAGAGCTTTTCGGCTGCGGCATTCCAGTTGGTGATCGTCATGTTGAGATCGATACTGAGGATGGCATCATTTGAGGAAGCGATAATGGACGCAAGAAGTCGCTCCGCTTCCTGAGCGCTCTTTCTCGCGGAGATGTCAATAGCGATGAAGCCGACCTGCCGAATTGAGCCATCTTCATCTTTGAGGGCAGACACCGAGACAGCCGTCCATACGATACTTCCGTCCTTCCGCATGCATCTCTTTTCCATGTCGAAGGATTCGCCCGTTTCGACGAGGTTCCGGAAAAGTCGTTCAGCTTCCAAACGGTCGTCCGGAAACGTCAGATCCTGGAAACGAATGCCCACAAGCTCCTCTCTCTCGTAGCCTAGTATCTCGCAGAAGCGCTGGTTGATGAGCGTCATTCCGCCTTCGAGGTCGGTCTGGCCGATACCTGCGGCGGACTGGGAGAATAACGCCCGCAGACGCTCCTCGCTTTCCTTGAGCGCTTGCTGTGAGCGCACCCTTTCTGTCGTCTCGCTGACGATGCAGAATACGCCGCGGACGTTCCCGGTTGCGTCTTTGATCGGCGAATAGGAAATATCGAAATACACGGTTTCCGGATGCCCATGGCGCTCGATGTAAAATTGACGATCCCGGGCTGATACAGTCTCGCCGCCATGGAGGACGCGATCCAACAAGGGCTCCAGGTCATCCCAGAGCTCACTCCAGTTCTCATTTGCCGGTCGTCCGAACGCACGCGGATGCCTCAGGCCAATCGTGGGAGCGTAGGCATCGTTATAAAGAGCCACATACTGGTCGCCCCAGAACATGACGATCTGGGCATGCGAGGGAAGCATGATGTCCATAGCCGACTTCAGACAACTGGGCCATTCTGACGGCGGTCCCAGGATCGAGTCGTCCCAAAGTCCGCGCTCAATCATCTGCGCTATTCCGGTCGCCGCAATTTTATCGTTTAATTCTAGTGGAGACACTCTATCCATCCCCAAAGTTTTTCAGAAATGAGAAGTTGGAGGTGCGAAGTTAAGTCGTTTTGACGCGATAACAAGGGAGACGATCGCTCGCCTGGGCGGACTTTCGACACCAGCAGCCATCGCATGTGCTATTGGCAAGACTGGCTGCTAGTTGTGGGAAACGTTCCATCACACACTCAAAGGCCATGCGGGCGCATCGTTTCGTTCAGTTAACGATCCCGCAACGCGTGCTTTAACCTTCTTCTGCAAGGTCGCGGTCCTCAAGGTAAGCTGGGTTTAGAAGTTACTGAGATCCGCCGCCCCTTGAACGGGTCAGTCGTCGACCGCCGCAACGACATCTCCTGGCTTCAGGCCGGCGGTCGCGACTGGCGATCCAGCCTCGACTGCTGCAATCAACCCGCCTCGAACGGGTGTGCCGCAGGCCACGTCGTGACGGTGCGGTCGGCAAAGTCTCGGATCAGCGGAAAATGCAAGAGATCGATATGGAAGGGAAGCACATCGAATTCGTGCGCCCGCCTGCGGATTTCCTCCAGCATGGCGACCTGATGTGGCAGATGATCCCTGACATTCGGATTGAGCCTGGGCGCGACATCCGAGCATGAAACCAGGCGCGCGTTAGTGAAGGTATCGCCGCTGGCAAAAAGTGTGACGTCATGGCCTTGGGCGACAAGGTGTTCCGTGAGATAGGAAACAATGCGCTCGGTTCCCCCATTTGGACGGAACGCTCTCGGCGAGTGGTGCGATCTGAGCGATCTTCATCGGCAAAACCTCCTCAGTTGAGCAAAGAGTCGTCGGTAAAAATCATGCCCGCGTCCTGGAAGAGGCACGCGGCAGTTCGTTGCAGTGTCAAGATCTCGAATAGCTGTTGGCGGTGATCCCCTTTCTGGTAGCTGCACGGGCCCAGGCCGCCAAACCGGCGTGCTTGTGATCTGCGGCGGTGGGTTCTGCGGATGTCGAAAGAACTGGACGCGTCTTGCTGTCCAGATTGACGCTCGTCTTTGTCCAACGTCTTCAGCGCATCGATGATCTCACCGTAGGACACGGCTTGGTCCGCGCCGGGATAAAGACGAAGCGCCGGGATGGACTCGATGGCAAAGATATCGGACGCCCAAGATGCGAGGATGGCGCGCTTCTCGTCGTTGCCGATGTCGTCAACGGCAAGCACATCACGC
>NZ_QOVX01000049.1:0-12148 GCF_008365395.1 Neorhizobium sp. P12A
ATCGTCTTCTGTCATCTTCGTGCTCATGCCGACCTCCAAATCAGTCGGCACTCCATGAATCAGACTAAGTGCAAGTCAGGAATCCCAAAGGGGCCACATGCGGCAATCCGTCCACATCGCCTAGATTAAGATTGCTCAGTTTGTAATAAACGGTCATTACAGTCGCGGCCACAAACACAAATCGATTGGGTTTGGTGAACCAGCAGCAATTTCAGCATCAAATTGCAGTGTTTAATGTAGGACGAGCAAAAATGAAGATCGGACTTCACGGAAGCATGGCTCTTTCGCTCCTTCTATTCGGCGGAGCGTTCATCACGGATGCGAGTGCGCGCGAGAACCTAGATATGACACGGTCGAGCCAGTCGTCAATACAGCGCACTCTTACCAGTCAGGCTACCGACACCTGGGGGATATTACTACCATCCAACGCTAAGGCGGTATTTACATTCTCAGAATCAACTGCATGGTCTTGCACGATCGCAATATTGCAGATGCCAATTGGCTTTCAGGTGTACAGTTTCGATTCCAAAAAACTGACCGAGACTTATTCCCTGCAGGATCCGGGTGACTATAACCTGGTCGTCTATCAAACCATGGGCGCAGCCAGAGGCATGATACCTTGCGTCTACAGTTTTAAATACGAGGTCGGCGCGACTGGAAAATGAGTCCGGGATAAGCGCGAATTCGAGTTCAAGGTTTAGAAAGGCGAGATGCCATACCATGTCTCCGGACGCGGGAAAGAAGCTCGATTAATTGAAGTCATCCTCTCTTCATCGAACTTCGCAATCAGGACCTCAGGCCCTCGAATTCTTAGCCCTTCCGAACGACGCCGCAGTCTCCTCGATGGATGACGCTGGCAGAGAATAGCGCTTACCGCGCAATTCATGAATGGGATATTCGAGGCATTAGCCTTTGGCCAAAATGAGGGTGACCAACAGCCAAATGTCCGGAATGGTGACCAGATAGAGAGGATCTCATTTCGACAAGCGTCCATCGAAGCGGCTCTGTTTGTGATCGTCGATCGGGAAGGTTTGGGTCGCTGGCGAAATCTGCTGTTCAGTTCTACATCATTTTCGCATGATTGGTTATCCCCGCCCTTACAAGCCGATTGGTCGGTGTCGGGGAAAGTTATACGGATAGCCCTGTCGACGCACTGTGATTAGATGCCATAGTTCTAAAGCGTATTTTGCGGAGCGATTAGATGACGTGGGAAGTTCTAAATACTCCTATGATTTTAAAGGTCAGACATGAGCACGGGAGAGAGAGGCTAAGAGCCCACTTGAGATCCGGTCATACCGAAATCTACGCCCCGATTTCAGATGCAAAATTCCGAGAACTCGTGGAGGGTGGCCACCCGCGGGATATCGATACGTACTTTTCGAATATGATCCGACCCAGCAGAGTATTGAGACGGCCCACCGTTAGATACAAGTTGCGTCGCGTCGTCCAATTTCTCTTCTACCCCAGTCTAATCGTGACAATACTGGTCCTATTCGGCCTCTGGAATTCGGGGATCATCGATATTTATCTTGCTAACCTGTTATCCAGAGCAAATCCTGTTCAATCCGGGTTATATCCAGCGGCCCTGAAGTAGTTGGCGCATTCTGCGGGAGTGAATCGGGGTAACAACTTTAATGTGATCATTGAGGTCGGGGGATCGGCCGGTGTGGTGCGATCGACCCCATTGTCTTCAGTTCACGGCACATAGCAACCTTCGTTTCGGCAGCCGATGCGCACCAATTCGCGGCAAGTAGTCATCGTTCAGGCAACGCGGCAGTGCATAGTTTTAGTGTCTCCATGATCGCCTCGAGCGAGAAATGGCGCATGTAGGCGTCCGTCTTCTCTGACATTTCTTGGCAAATAGAGGCGTCCTTCAGCCAGGTCTCAACCGCATCTGCGAATTCGTCCTCTTCGTTAGCAATCATAAAGGGATGCACGCCTATCGGAAAACCATGAGCACCGACATCCGTGGTAATGCAGCCCAGACCAAGGTTGAAATAGTCGACCATTTTGATCTTTAGCCCGCTGCCCATTCTGATTGGGTTGATGGCAAAAGCCGCCTGTCGGGAGATTGCGGAGATATCATCGACGCGACCGTGAACCATAACGTTTGGGTGCGGGGAAATTGAATGGCCAATCATTCCGACCACGTCCAGCACAGCATCGGGTCGGCGCTTCAGGACACGTGGCCATATCTGATCGAGAAACCAGACGAGCCCGTCGACGTTGTGATGGGCCGCCGAACCGAGATAGACAATCCTGTTACTTTGGGGATTTGTGAGCCGCGGCCCGGCAGCTTTCGGCACGATCGGGAAGACGGTCCGTACATCAGAATGAGGCGCCATCCTCCGATAGGTAGCGGCGTCAACATCGCTGATCGCCAGGATATTTTTATAGCGCGTGACACGAGCGCGTTCGGCGTCGAAATCAACATTAGGCACAACCTGAAAGCCGTTCGCTTCGAATGAAGCGACGCGCTCGTGGAAGACATCGTGTCCGATCAATACGGTATTGGGTGCAATCGCATCCACGCCCATGTAGGGATCGCGGAAGATGGTGTCGACAAAGGTCAATGGCGCCTCAATGCGATCGAGAATGCGATGGACGCGGTCGACCTCAGCGGCATTCGGAAAGCGTTCGATGATCAACCGTTTTTCCGTTGCCTGTCTCGGCTTCCTGTATTTCTCGACGACCCTTTTCACGCCACGCATAAAGGAAGAGGGAGTGGATGCTACAAAGCGATTCCCCCCCATCGATACAGCCTGTGCAAAGACGAGCGTTGCGTTATCGGCAACTCGCTCGGTTGAGAATATGGGCCCCGGTAGACGACGGCCGGTTACGAGGACAAGGATCCTCCAACCCAGCGCTTCGCTGGCGCGCAGAAGAGCGGCGTTGTAGCTCGGCGCACCTCCAACATTAGAATAGGGAATTTGATCAAGAAGGAAGATCGCATCGTACCGGCGTTTTTTCATCTATTTCCCATTATTCCAATATTGACTTTATCAAAGTTAGACTCGACACAGAAAAAACCAGACTGTCTTTACCGCAATTCATAGGCTCCTCCTTATATTATTTTGACAATCAATGTCGAAAACTATGACATCATCGTCCCAATAGTCTTTTTCGTCTTAACTGATGGAATATATCAACAAAGGACTGCCGATCGACAATTATCAAAATGGCGATATGTGTGACCGCGAATATGGCCCCAAGAATAGACCCTATGATTAGAGGTGGAACTCCATCCATATCAAATAATTGATGCGTAATTCTTACGACTGCGAAAGCGCCGCATCCGCTCAGGAGATGCGGCCCGAATGCGGCTGCAAGTGAGTGGATCGAGGTTCCCGCCTTCCTCGTGGAGTAGATCAGCCCGGAGAGGATTACCACGCAATGACACGACACGTAGGTGTAGACCAGGTAATCGACTGAAACATTGTTGAAAGCTGTCGCAAACACCAGGAAACACACAAGAGTGGCAGACATCGCGGTAACTTGAATTCTCAGGCTAACTTCCGGCAGTCCGTAAGCGGTTAGAAAGACATCATTGCTATAGCCCAACGATTGGATCGCCCCCAGAATAGCCATCATAGCGAGGATATTTGGAACGCCGGTGCCGTTGTGGCCGAATGCAACGGCGCTGATTTGTGGTGCCAATGCAGCAATCGCAAGAAATGCGGGAAGCGAAAGAGCGGAAAACGACCTCAAACTTTGATAGTAGATTCGGCGAAGCTCCTTGGGTTGATCGGCGAAGCGGGAAAAATACGGCAAATTCACATCAATCATTACCGCAGTCAGCATCTGCGCCAGCACGGCCGGCACGCGTGATCCCAAAATATAGAGCGCAAGTGCTGCCGGGCCGAACAAGAACGGTATAACGAGCTCGATACTGCGAAGTGCAAGATATGTGAGTGCGCGCGAACCGAAAATCCTCAAGGCAAACGGGACAATTTCATTCAGCCCAGTCAGTTCGGGATAGGCAACGGTCAGGACACGAGGGTACCAAAGAAAAATAACATTAATTATTGCGGTGATCAGCAATTGCCCAACCATACTATAGACGCCGAACCCGGTTAACGCCATCACGATACCAACAACGGCACCGGCGATGGTCGACGATAGCGAACGGAAGGCCAACCGCTTAAACTGCAGAGACTTACGCAGCAAAGCCTGAGGCACATAGCCAAAACTGTTTACAACGAGCGAAAGACCGACCAATTGCAAGATAGGGCCGATTCCGACGATCCCCAAAAATGCGCCAATTTGAGATGAAAACAAGACAATGAGCAGATAGACTGCAGCGGCCAAACCAAAATTCAGCAGCAGAATGGTTGTCGCTATACCATTGCTGATTTCCCGATTGCGCACGACGGCATCGCCAAAGCCATTGTCTGCAAAAAGTTCGGTCAGCGCTATAAGGGCGGTAGCGGCCGCGAACACGCCAATTTCGCTTTTGTCGAGAATGCGTGCAAGAACGAAGAAAGTTAGGATCGTACCTAGTCGCGGTCCCCAATTGCGAACGGCGGACCAAAGTACAGAGGATTTGTTCATTTCTTAAAATCGCTCTCGAAATATGTGATTGGTTACGGCTGAAAGCAGTCTTATTATCAGGCGCTGCGGATGGCGGATATATAGTCGAAGGGCTTCATTCGCCCGCGCACAACAAGGGCAAGCCCAACCAACAATTTGCGCACATACGCTGTTAATCCCAGAATGCTCCGATGGCGATGGCGCGAGATTGCCCTCAATGTGCCAGGGAAATATTTCGGTCTTAAGTTTGGATCAGGGTCGCGATGACCGACCAAGGGAGAATCGGAAAAAAGGGTCTTCCTTGCCGTATAATAGGCTCGGATCGCATATTCCGTATCCTCGCCGCCGTTCAGTGCGGCGCCAACCCCCAATGATTCGTCGAAATGACCGAGCCCGGTGATTAGCCTCCCACGAAAGAAGAATGTATTTGACGACGCACGAGAAATAACTTTCTGGAGAACTACAGTGTTCGCTTGCAATTTGTCCTGCACTTGCGGGCTGGATCCGTAGCGACAAAACCAAAATTCCAACTGCTGGTCCGAAGCGAAAGCCGAGCTTACCAACGAGAGCAGATTTTCAGGATACCAGCAATCGTCGTCCGGAAATCCATATATGCTTTCCACCGACACAAGCCGATTCGCAATCGCGTAGTCCAACAGTCGATTGCGCGCAGCCGACAGAGATATTTGGCCATCGACCTTGCTGGTCTCAATCCAGTCGGGAAAAGCTGCGATGTCGTAATCGGGCGGACAGTTCTGCAAGAGCAGCAGCAACCGTATATCTAAACTCGTGTCTTCATTGCGGGCCGCGGCTATGGAAGAGATCATTCGATTCAAGTGCTCCGATCGTCCAGAAGCGACGTTCGTTGTAGAAAAAAGCGTGAATGTAGGCATGAGCACTCTTTTCCGTTATGGCAAATGTCATACTGCAAAAAAACCTTGATGAGGCAGCATAAATATTCCCTCATCTCTTTGGAAGAGAAATTTCGTATTTTAACCTCGAGCCGAGCGTGTATAGAATGTCCTTGTATCCAACAAAATTCAGAAAAATGTCACAAACTAGCGCTGTTATTCTACTATTCGTCAGTTTTTTCGCTTTGAACGGATCGGCATTGGGGCAAAGTCGAAGCGGGAATGACGGTCCGCTGCGCTACATTTTTGATCTGAGAGCTGTGGACAGCGATGACGCTGGTCAACAGACGCCTCGTTTCGTCTGTGGCTCCAACGTCAGGCCTATGACGGACATGGGGCATTTCTTTTCCTTCTATAAGCCGACATCCACGCAGTCCGTTATCGATCCAAAGGCAATGAATGCCTTTGCACATCGAGCTTGGCCGACCTGGGTCGTCATGGCAAAACTCCTCGCAGCCGTAAACGCCGGCGCGACAAGTCACGCTAACCGTCAAGCGGCCGCCAATTGCATTACGCAACAGCTGATCTCGTGGGCGAAGCAGGATGCTCTATTGGGCAACCTCGACGAGAATGATCTGCTCGGACGCCGTCAAGCAGTGATGATCAGTGGCTGGACCGCGGTGGGGCTTGCCAACGCGTATGCTTTCGCCACCCAAGCCTCTCCCCATAGCGATGGCGCCGACAGGATCATCTCCCCTTGGTTTCAACGACTTTCCGACAGATTGGTGTCGGAATTCGCGCCTCCGGCAGCACCCCGTCCGCATCAATATCAATGGCTTGACGACAATAATAATGTGCGGGATTGGGCGGGTGCGTCGGTGGGGCTTCTCTCCGTCCAGCTCCAGGATCGCACTAAATTTGACTGGGCAATGACCATCTTGCACAATGCCTTAGATCTCGCACCTGACGACGGTGCACTGCCCCGTGAACTTGGGCGTGGCCGCCGAGCCTCGCACTATCAGAATTTTGCTATGCAAGCGCTGTCTTATTTGGTCGCGCTGGCTGACGCGAATAATGTTGCCCTTAGCGACCTTCAGGAAAAGAGGCTGGAGGCGATCGCACGGTTTTCGGCGGAAGCCTATCAGTCTCCCAAACTGGTTGAAGCGCGCACAGGATACGCTCAAGAAGACCTGAAGCCAGAAATGGTAAGCTGGATCGACATCATTCTGCCGCATATTCGAAAGCGCGATGAGGCCCTAGCACATGAACTGGAAGAGATCGCACGCCCACTTCGCCCACTCTCGGATACGTTCGTCGCCCTGCCGACGACGGTCTTCTTTAACGGCACCACCGACAAAGGGAATTGATCGTCAGGAGGTGACCCGAACATCCGTGCCGTTTCTTTGCATTTCCGGTCCGCGTTCAGATTCGGGTATGTCTGCAAAGCTGAAGCGTCCGTACTTTCCGACCTCGATATTCTCGCGAATGACCTTAGCCGGGTTGCCGACGGCAATGCATCGCGACGGGATGTTCCTCGTCACAACACTGCCCGATCCGATGACGCATTCGTCCCCTATTTCGACGCCCGGGAGGATGATGCTGCGCGCCCCAATGAAGCAATTCCTGCCAATCGTCGTATTCCGATAGACGCCACGCGTTCGATCGTGCGTTAGAATTGCGACATCGAAGGCAAGATAAGAATATTCACCGATATGAACCCCCTTAGGATACGTTTTATCGAGCTTTACGCTCATCGAATAGGTCGCCGTCGGATGAATGTTCATCCCCCAAAACTTCGTATAGTACCAGTATTTCGCCTTGACCAAGAGTGAACGGACCCAAAGGAATTGATTCAAGCTGCGAGCCATGATGCCCATTTTCCCTAATATGTGCCGCGAACGCTGGCTATTAAACCCTATCTAGTACTGCATAATTGAGGTCAGATCCAAACGAGACAGCAGCAATCGCGCGAGATCTAAAATTAATAACATTCAGGTTTCAACAAGCTATGAAGTCTGGCATTTAGACCATGATGCGAAGACGCGTCTACTAGCGCGCCTACTGCAACATGACTCAATCTAGATGCGATTAACAAAAATTGCGGGTGAAATAAATGGACAACAGTTAAATGGCATTTTCCACGGCAATGACGATGATGTTTCCGCTGAAAATTATAATTCGCTTCATTCAATTTTCGATTTCGTTTCACCACATCTTTCTTTCCTATTAATCTTGCCAGTCATTGTAATAATGATACCGATTGGCATGATTTCCAGACTGAAGAATATGCTGTGGAAAAGCCAGTGATGCACGCCGGTCGAGAGATGACGGTCCTTGCTCCCGAATGAACCGTCGACCGGAATATCCTGATTCACCCAGAAGGATTTGGAGCTTTCAATTCAAGCTCATCTTGCGAGCCATTCGCAACCGTTTGCATTGATCTCGGCGGATGTAGACCCGCTTCCCGATGTCGCTCCGGCTGGTATGCTTTTTGTCGCTCATCCTCTACGCTCTTGCTGCCAAACTGCCGGGCGATACGTTTTGTCGCCATTGTTGTCAGCCGATATAAACCATACGAAACAAGCAACGTGAGGACCAGACTGAGGCCCAGTCGAAATGCATAGCGTTCGACCAGCAAGCTAATCACGAACCAGACGTGTTGATGCCAGAGATAGATCTCATAGCTCATTCGGCCGCCGAGTTGGATTGGCCGCCATTCTGCTATTCTTGTCAGAACGCTCATGGACGAGCCGAAGATAAAAGCATTTAGCAATAGCAGCATGCCAAAGCCGTGGACGGTGTAGCGAAACGTGTCTTGGAAAAAGATACTCCGATAAGCAATCCCGCCAAGAAGAATGGCCGAAGCGAACAAGAAACTCCGCCATCCGCGCGCGTTCGCCAACACTCGGCGCGTCTCTTCATTTTCAAGTCCAAAACTAAGCAGGCATCCCCAAGCGATGGCGTCGAGCCGCGTCAGGGTGAAATAATAGTTAAACGATTCCGGGTCGGCCACCGAATAGGAGGCCAGAATTCGCAGCGCAAGGCTTCCGATGATAACGCCAGCAAGTATCTTTACACGGGAGCCCCATCTCCGTACGAAAAAGAGCAGGAACGGAAAAATCAAATAGAAATGCTCTTCGACCGCCAGGGACCAAAGTGGCCCGTACTCATGCAGTCCTGGCTTCAACGGCCAGAACATTTGAGCAACGGTATATAAATTGCTGACATAGAATATAGCGGATAGTATCTCAAGAACATTGACCGGCCTACCGAATGCGAACGCATATAATGAGGCCGTAATGAAAAGCATAATGACCAACGGCGGCATGAGACGAAGAAAACGCCGGATAAAGAAATTCCGTAATGAAATCTTGCCGTGCCTTCGTTCTTCGGCAAGCAGGAGGCGGGAGATTAGAAACCCGCTTATTGCGAAAAAAATCGTCACTCCGAAACCGCCGGGAAGTGCGGCTGACAGTCTGTAATGGGCAAGCACAACGATCGTGACGGCGGCCAATCTCAATCCATCAAGCCCCCTCACATAACCATAGCTTGCCAGATCAGTTGGAGGGGGCGGTAGCTCAACTACACCTTTCATTAGAATCCCCTGGTATTAGGCGTGAATTTTTCGAAGTTGCATCAGTGTATATTACAGGTAAAATATCTTTGCTGTTGCGTGACTTCGGTCGGTATCATATTACTGTGACTAAAAAAAGCGAAATATAGCGTTGGCTAAGCACACCGAAGAAATCATCCTGGCTGTGATCAAAGTGTATTATTCTGGTTACAAATGATTAGAGCTCATCATTGAAAGGTATACATGGCATTCCGGGCAATATATATTTTGTCGATGCTAGTGCTCGTAGTGAATACCGGTGCGCTGATGAAGCTATCGGATGGAAACGCGGTAGAGAAAGCATTTTTCTTGCTATCGGCCTTTGCAATCTTTTTCACGCGCCGACCTGACAAAATCGTCATTGCCCTGATGATTTCGGAACTAGCGCTGGTATTCGTGCTCGCGGTGGCGACACCATACCCAGACTTTAGTTGGGCGATTTTCATCAATTCTCTGAACCAGATTGTCGTACTATTTGCGCTGCTGGCGGCAGATACAAACTATCGCGACCAGCAAACTATACTAAAAGCGACAGCATTCATGCCCGTTCTTTGTGCGTTGCTCGGGCTGATTTATCACGCCGCGGGTATCAACCCAATGTTTGCCGTCGAATATGCTACCGGCGTACCGCGCTACGCAGGTTCATTGCCGAGTGCTGCCTTCACATCGGCGCTCGCTATGCTCGGAGTATTTGCCGCCGTTCGCATCATGTTGTCGACGCGGATGAGCTATATGATCCTCGCCGCGATAAATTTCATGATTTTGCTTGCGGCAGGGGGGCGCGCTACCTTGGCGATTACGCTTGCTGTCTGCGGCATCTCGATATTGACCTATCGCGGTATCAGGGCAACGACGAAACTGGCGATCGTGGCCGTAGGCTTTATCGTCGGTGTCGCCATTGTCGGGCTGTTCTGGGATAACCTCGCGACGCGATTTCTTGAAAGTGGTGACAGCGGGCGGTCGATCATGTGGGATTATCTCCGCACGGTCATAGACCAATACCCCAATACCGGGATCGGCTTTGGGCATCAGTTCTTCGCAACGCCTCATGCAATCGTGGTTGTATTTGCCTCGGCCTCAGCTCACAACGACTTTCTAAGGCTCTCGGTCGAACTCGGCACGGTTGGGATGGTGGTTTTCTACGCCATCTTGTCTTTGGCTGTGCTTAGAGCGGCTCTTGGCAAAAAGAGAAAAAACTTTCTTGCAATCTTTGCCTATGCCGGCTTCTTGCTTCTATCAAATTCAGACAACGCTTTGGCATCCCCGTTAGAGTTCCCGCTGATGTTCCTAGCCCTTATTGCGGGACACCGTAAACCTATCATGAGCGAAGCCGTCAAAATGCGACTGAAAGCGCAGATCCGGACACGAGAAGCTATGCGATTTACTAGCCAGCAAATTAGAAGCTATCAATTGCACCTGAAAAAGATCCGTGATGATCAGACATATGTATGAAGCGATATTCCAGAAGCCGAAACCGATCGCGGGTCTGGACGGCGTGCGCGGTTTATGTGTCTTATTGGTTCTCACCGACCATGCGAGACTAACCAACGCTTTGGAGACCGGTACACTTGCGGTTTGGGTATTTTTTGCCCTAAGCGGTTTTTTGATCGTGCCCATATTGTTCAGGGCGCGTCTTCGCCTGGAGGCAGATGTAACCGATAGCCTCAGCGAAATTCTGCTCTTTAACCGGGATCGCATCCTGCGGATTTTTCCAATTTACTATATTGCTCTGGTTATAGCTTCAATCTTGGGACCGAGACTCGGCAGCTCCGGAAATATCGACAAGCTGCAAGGGAGTGAAACCTGGCTATTCACCTACACCACGAACCTATACATCGGCTTCATACGTGAGGGCTGGCTTGGGCCGCTATCGCATTTATGGACGCTTGCCATTGAGCAACAGTTCTACTTGCTCTTTCCCTTGATTTTTATTTTTATTCCTGCGCGACGTTGGCAAAGAATGCTGGTTCTCTCAACCATCATTCTGATCCTCGTCTCCGCTATCCTATTCTTTAATAACGAGCTGCAGTTTCGCGTCAATTCTCTGTCTGGCTTCTACGCAATTTGTTTTGGTGGGCTTTGCGGGCTCTGGGCCCAGAATAATGCGCGCCGTTGGATTATTCCATTTCCCGGTGTTGGAATCGCGGCGGTCGGTGCTGCTCTAATTGTTCAGCACATTGTCTTTACACTTGCCGGTCTGCCCAACTTCACTCTTTTGATCGCTCCGCTTCTGGCCGGCCTTTTGATAGTGCTGATATCGGTGAATCAAAACAATGTCGCAATCAGGCTTCTGGAGCTTCCCGCCCTCCGCGGCGTTGGCGTGGTCAGCTATGGCTTCTATCTGTTTCATGGATTTGTGCTCGGCCCATCCGGACGCTTCATTTCAGAAATAACTGCACTTGATGGCGGCGTCGCTTTTAAGCTGCTGCAGGTCACGTGTGCATTTTTTGTTACAATGATAGTTTCTATGGTTTCGTTTCTTTACTTCGAAAAGAAACTGCTCCAATTAAAGAGGCGACCAGTGAAGCCTATCCTAGCAAAATTGTCTGCAGATTGAGCGCGAGACTTTGCCGCTTGGCTCGGCCTGCTGCCTAAACAGCATTCGAGCGGCGGGAAGCAAGTGCTAGAGCAAGTCCTGCGATCGATGAATCGATTGTGTGATGTGACGACGCACCCCGAAGCTGATTCAACATCCACAGTGAAGAGCTGGATGATGGGACAAGCACTGAGCGATGATCTTCGAATACGGGTTCTGAAAGCGTCCGCAGCGGCTATTGTCAGCTCGGCAGGCTGCGGCTCGGTTCGGCGTTGGGATTTCGACAGCGATCCGCTGGATAGCAAGAGCAAAAGAGGGCGAACTGACGTCCCGACCGCAGGGCTGGAGGCGCCCATCGGCCATGGATGAAACGCAGAGACAGAATTCACTACGCCAACCCTTACCCTCTGGTCCGCGGCACGCAGCTATATGACGGTTTCCCAGCTCCTGGTTTGAAGGACGCACAATCACCAATTGCTTCTCTCAGCCAAATATTACGCCTCGTGGTAGTACGACGTGTATCGCGAGTAGTAATATTCACTTGAGCCATAGGTCCGGTACAGCTTCATCTTTTCGGTATCGACCTTGTTGAGGATGATACCGGCACATTTGTCGACG
>NZ_QOVX01000005.1:0-389211 GCF_008365395.1 Neorhizobium sp. P12A
ATTGCGCGCCAGCAAGGCTTTCAATGGAAGCGCGCCCAGATCGTCCGCCCGCACAGCCGCAAGCGAGCCGCCGAAGCGGCCGATGGGGGTTCGGATGTAGTCGCAAATGAAGGCTTCAGTCATGGTCTTCTCTTTCAAAGTTCGGGAACGACGAGGTCGGCGACCGGTCCATCGGTATGAAGCTTGGCTCCTGTCATCGCCTGCAGCTCATCCATGGTCATGGCCGCGAGCTTCTCGCGCACGACGAAACGCCCCTTGACGATATCGATAACGGCATGGCTGGTGTAGACACGCGTGATGCAGCCGACGCCGGTGAGCGGGAAAGTGCATTTCTCGACCAGCTTCGGCTTGCCGTCCTTGGTCACGTGTTCGGTGATGACGAACACCTGCTTGGCCCCATGCACCAGATCCATGGCGCCACCGACGGCTGGCACGCCCTTGCTCCCCACGCGCCAGTTAGCGAGATCGCCGCTCTCGGCAACCTGATAGGCCCCAAGAATGGCCACATCCAGATGGCCGCCGCGCACCATGGCGAAACTATCCGCATGATGGAAGAAGGCCGCACCCGGCTTCAGCGTGACCGCCTTCTTGCCGGCATTGATCAGATCCCAGTCTTCCTCACCCGCCGCGGGTGGCTCGCCGAAATCCAGAATGCCGTTCTCCGTATGGAAGATCGCCTGCCGGCCGGGCGGCTGATAGCGCGCCACCATTTCCGGGAAGCCAATGCCCAGATTGACGTAAGCGCCATCGGCAATGTCTTGCGCGGCGCGCCAGGCGATCTGGGCGTTCGAGAGCTTGATGTCATCTCGCGTGTTGATTGCTTGTGCGTCGACGGTCATACGTAGGCTGCTCCGGCTCGAATGAGTTCTTCTTCCTGGCTTGGATCGGCGACTTCGACGACGACGTTCACGAAGATGCCGGGAGTGACGACCTGTTCGGGGTCGATGCCGCCGACCGGCACGATCTTCGAGACTTGCGCGATCGTCTTTGCCGCGGCCATGCACATCAGCGGATTGAAATTGCGTCCCGCCTTATTGTAGGTCAGGTTGCCGTGAGCGTCGCCGAAATGGGCCTTCACGATGGCGAAGTCCGCCTTCAGCCAACGCTCCTGAACGTAATGCCGGCCTTCGAATTCGGCGACCGGCTTGCCGTCGGCCAGCTCCGTGCCATAGGCCGTCGGCGTGTAGAATGCCGGGATGCCGGCTCCGCCCGCGCGGATGCGCTCGGCGAGCGTTCCCTGAGGCACGAGTTCAAGCTCGATTTCGCCGGCAAGATAGCGGTCTGTAAACGCGCGCGGATCGGATGAGCGCGGAAACGAGCAGATCATCTTCTTGACCATGCCGGCGTCGATCATTGCCGCAATGCCGATGCGTCCATTGCCGGCATTGTTGTTGATGACTGTCAAACCGGTCGGCCGCTTGTCGATCAAGGCGTGAATGAGTTCGATCGGCGCACCCGATCCCCCAAATCCGCCGATCATAATGGTCGCACCGTCGCCGATGTCCTTCACCGCGTCGGCAGTGCTGGTGATCGTCTTGTCCATTCGTATCCTCCGTAGCCAAGCCGATCCAGGAGTCCGGCCCGCAATAGATTCGTAGCCCCCTCGCGGCTCGACGGCAATGGATTTGTGCGATATAGTGCATTTGTTGCAATACCGCACATCGAAAGATCGTCTCATGGAAACGAAGCAGAGCGACATGATGGGCGGCCTAGCCAAGGGCCTGCGCGTCATCGAGGCCTTCACCGCCGACAATCCTCGGCTCAGCATCTCCGAGGCTGCCGCCATTACGGGACTGGACCGGGCAACGACCCGGCGCTGCCTGCTGACGCTCGCCGAGCACGGCTACTGCGCCTACGACGGAAAGTTCTTCACCGTGACGCCCCGGGTCCTGCGGCTGGGGACGGGTTGTCTGGCGTCCATGCCGTTGCCCCGCATCGTTCAGCCGTGGCTGGACCAGCTTTCCGACAGGATTGGACAGAGCACATCTGTTGCGATTCTCGACGAAGGCGAAATCGTGTACGTCGCGCGGGCGGCCCAGCGGAAGGTGATGTCGATCGCGCTTATGCCGGGGTCCCGTCTTCCGGCCTATTGCACCTCCATGGGCAGGGTCATGCTGGCGGCCTTGCCGGCAGATCGAGCGCGCAACATTCTGGCATCCTTCCCCCTGAACGCGAGAACGCCACATACCCTGACCGATATCGAGGCCGTGATGGAAGAGCTGGACAAGGTCAGGCAACAGGGGTTCGCCTCCGTCGACCAGGAGGTCGAGATCGGGCTTAGATCCATAGCCGTCCCCCTCAAGAACGCACGAGGTGCCGTGGTCGCCGCCCTGAACACCGGCCTTCCCGTTTCTCCCGAAACGATGCCGGCCCTTGTCGAAAGATACCTCAACCCGCTTGGACAGGTCGCGAAGGAACTCAGCGGGATACTGACCTGAGCTGATAGTAACGAACGATCGCGTTACTCGCCAGCAGATGGCCTGGGCAGAAGGACGTTGAAGAAGGGTAGCAAGGCCGCTCCCAGTAGAACGCTGTCGCCGGCAAAGGCGGCTGGCGACACCGGCGGCAAGGTTGGCGGCGGGCTTTCCGGACGCTGATTTTCGGCAACCTTTTGCATTGCCACGATCAGGGCATCGACGACATCAGGGGGCAGATCACCGTCGAGTATGATCTTCCCAGGCGCGACAAAGCTGGCGATGGCCATCAGGACGACAAATAGATGCTCGGCAGCATTCTCGATCCATGCCTTTGTCGCGGCTTCGGCCGAAACGTCGCCGCGTCGGCTCTTCAAGGCCGCCTCGTAAGCGTCTGCGGAGCAGACCTGGTCCAATGGCCGGCGATCCGGGCCGGTCAGCATGCCGCCGATCCCCCCGCCTTGCCGCGCGCGCCGGCAAAGGGGATGGAGTGCAGGAGCAGCCCCGAGCGGATACGATCCTCAAGCAGCACCATAACCATCCCGGTCTCCGGCACGCCGGCGCGCGCTCCGCCAGCACCGCCCAATCGGTCGCGAGCTCGGCAACGACGAGTTGATCGGGAATGGCCTCCCTCACCAGCGCTGCATCTTGGGCACCATAGTCTTCCAATGCTAGGCCGATACCTACGAGGTTGGCTGAGGCCCCCGCTACTTCCCGCAGGCTATCGAGAACGGCTGCAATCGCCGCCTTATCCGATCCGTCCCGCCTGACCTCCTGGCGAGCACGAATCATGCCGGCAAGGTCAATCCCCGCTATCGTCTTCCGGCGCAATCGCAGGCCGATGGCGAAGGCACCGTCCGGTCGCGGGGCGTATTCAGCCGAGGGAACCTGGGCACTCTGCGTGCGGCGATGGCCTTCGACGATCTGGTACGGAGCTCCCATTCGGCACATCCCCGTGTCCGGTTGGCTGTGATCGAAGGGACTTCGATCAGTCAGGTCGAGGCGCTCCGGTCCGGAAGGCTCGACTTCTGCATCATTCGAGCAACGGGTGCTGGGACACCTTTCCTGTCGACCAAAGTTCTCATGAGGGAACACATGTTGATGGCATTGCCCAAAAGCCATCCCCTGGCGAAAAGCCTGAAGATCAGGCTGGCGGAGGTTTCACAGGACAAGTTCGTGCTATTTGCACCCGCGGGTCCCGCTCCCATGCATGCAATGTTGGTATCGGCATGCCGGGAAGTGGGATTCGCGCCGAATTTCGAATTAGAGGTGCAACATCAGCCGAGCGCGGTCGGACCGGTCGCGTCGGGTGACGCGGTGGCGATGCTTCCAGCGAGCCTCGCCGCTGTGCGTCACCGGGATGGAATCTTCAAGCGGCTCGTCGGGAACGGTTCGGAGATGACCTTCGACGCACTGGCCGCCTGGTCTCCAACGAATGAAAATCCAAGCCAGGAGCAGCTCCTGGCCACATTGCCCGATCACCGCACGTCAGCAATGGGTGCCGAGTAACACGCCCCGCGCATATTTGCGTGAGGCATTCGATCGTTCATCCCGAGTGCATGAAGTCTAGTCGGCGCGTTGGCCAGCTCTCCATAGGCGATGTGGAGAATTGCTTTCGTAACCAAGCTTGTCGAAGCTCGCGACTTCAAGGATCAGCCCCCAAGGCGACCGGAAATAGATCCAGTTGAAGCCGGCAAGAGGACCTGCCTCTACCAGATTAGGCCCGTCAAGCATTTCGATGCCGAGCGCGCGCAGGCGCTCGGCCGAAGCATGCACATCTTGGACTTCAAAGCACAGATGCATGCCGCCGACTTCGGAAGACCGCCTGGGGCGAGAGGCCTTGTCGCCGCTATATTCGAAGAGCTCGACGCTCGTTCCCTCGCCGCAGCGCAGAAACACCAGATCGCGGATTTTCGAATCCGCCGAGGCGCCGAGCTTGTTCTTCATGAAATCCTGATCGACATCGAACGGACCTGTGCGGAAGACCTCGACGGCGCCGAAGACCGCCTGGAAGAAGGCGATGCCCTCTTCAATGTCGGGCACCGTAATGCCGATATGGTGCATGCCAAGAACTTTGTTCGACATGTTATCCTCCCAATAGATAAGCGGCAAATGATTGAAATTGTGATGTTTTACAATGAAGCCCGTCGGCCCGAAACAGAGATTTCTGTTGAGATCAGGCCGTAGCCCGTCTGCGCGCCCCCGCGTAGATCAAAGCTGCCACGACGATCAGAATGCCCTGGAACAGATACTGATAGGTCTGGGTCAGGCTCAGGAAGGTGACGGCGCTGAGGATCTCGGTGAGCAGGATGGCGCCCAACACAGTCCCGATAAATGTGCCTCTGCCGCCGGTCAGGCTGGTGCCGCCAAGCACGACTGCGGTAATGCTCGAGAGCGTGTAGCTGATACCCTGACGTGGGTCGCCGACGCCGATCTGGGTCATCAGCATTATCGCTCCGAGAGCAGTCAGCAACGAGCAGGCAATGTACCCGGCGATGTAAGTCATATCGATCCGGATACCCATTCGGCGGGCCGATTCCTCATTAGAACCAACCGCGCGCAGGCGCCAACCCGCCCTTGTCCGGCGCAAGACATATTCGCCACCCAAAGTGACGGCTACGAGCACGAGGAAGGCGACAGGGAATGGCCCCCACTGCCAGTTGACCCAATCCGTCACCGTGGAGCTGATATAGCCGTCAGGATTGTCGCGCAGCAGGAAGCTTAGACCTTGTATCGCGATATACATGGCAAGCGTGGCCGCAATCGGCGTAAAGTTCGCATATCGGATCAAAATGCCGTTCACCGCGCCTGTGATAAAGGCCCCGGCGAACATCAGCACGAAGCCTGTCAGGATCATTGGCGTCGACACGTCATCATTGACGAAGAACGATGCGACGACGACGAGGAAGCCCGCGAGCGGCCCGACGGAAAGATCGATCCCGCCCATGAGCAGGGCAATCGTCTGCCCCAGTGCGATGAAGCCCAGTGCCGTCGCCAGCAGGAAAATGTTGTAGATATTGGAGACCGACAAGAAATTGTCGTTCTGCCCGTTCACATAGAGCCCGAGCAGCAGAGTGACCAATGCCAGAGGCACGACCGGCGCATTGTCGGACTGCAGGAAATGGCGAAGCCCCTTTGATTGCGCAGCGTCCGCTTTCTCACCGCTATCGACATCATGCGTTTCCGCCTTGAGGGCTGCGGCAACGATACGTTCCTCGGTAACATCATCACCGGTAAGCGTCTCCACCACCTGCCCACGCGACATCACCACGACCTTGTCGCAAAGCCCCTCGAGTTCCACGGCATCGGACGAGTTCACGATAACAGGCGTACCGGCTTCCGAGACATCCCGCAGGATGCGGTAGATTTCGAAGCGAGCGCCGACATCGACGCCCTGGGTCGGCTCGTCGGCAATGACCAGGCCTGGCTCCGACAGGAGCGCACGCGACATCACGACCTTCTGCTGGTTGCCACCCGACAGGGAAAGGATCGGTGCGTCCATGCTCGGTGCCTTCACCGCCAGTTCGCCGAAGATCGACTGAACTTTCTCATGCTCCCTGCTGCGGCTCATCACGCCGCCAACCGCGAATTTTTCAAGCGCAGAGAAGGTGGCGTTTTCGCGTACGGTCAGGCCGCTGGCGACGCCTTCGCGGTGCCGGTCGGAGGGCATGAAAGCCGCTTCGCGCACGAGCGCCTGCTGGTTGAGCGGCCGGCCGCGCAAAGTGATTTCGCCCTGCGCCGGCTGCAGTCCGGCAAGTGTGCGCATGAGCCCAGTCTGGCCATTGCCCGCCACGCCGGCAACGCCGACGATCTGGCCGCGCGGCACATCGAAGCTGATATTGCGAAGTCCCTTTCCACTCAGGCCACCGACCGAGAGACACGTTTCCTCGACCATGCGCGTCGATTTGGGTGGAAAGGCAGATTCGAGCGTCCGACCAACGATGAGGCCGACGAGATCGGCGTCGCTGACATCGCTGACGCGCGCTGCGCCGCGCACGCGTCCGTCGCGCAGGACGGTCACGCGGTCGGCGATTTGGCGCAGCTCCGCGAGCCGGTGGGTAATGTAGATAACCGACGTTCCGGCTGCCACGGCGTTGCGGATGCGGCCGAACAACATGTCCGTCGCTTCCTGATCGAGGGAGGCCGTGGGCTCGTCCAGGATGAGGACCTTGGGCTTTAGCGCAAGCGCCTTGCCGATTTCGAGCAGATGTTTCTGCGCCACGGTCATGCGATCCGCGCGCATGCGGAGCGGTAGTTCCAGCCCCACCTCGTCAAGCATTTCCTGCACAACGTCCTGTGCGGGGCGATCAGAGAAAACGGATGGTGGCAACGCGACGCAGAGGTTTTCCTGAACCGACAGATCTTCGAGGATCGCCGGATGCTGGAAACAGATGGCAATACCAAGAGAGGCCGCGACTTCAGGCGTCATCTGTTGGATACGCTTGCCCTGGAAGCTTATTTCACCTTCGCTGGGCTGCAGTGTACCGGCGATGATATTCATCAACGTCGATTTTCCGGCACCGTTTTCCCCGAGGATGGCATGGACCTCGCCAGGCAGGAATTCGACGCTGACATCCCGGAGCGCCGGAACGCCCGAGAAGTATTTAAAGATCCCGGCCAAATGGATCGTTACGTCGTCATATGCCGATCCGCCTGTCTCGATCGCATTCATCTCAACTGCACTCATAGCCTTCAATCCGGTCTAGCGAGCGCACGCCCGGAGTTCTTCTTCCGGGCATGCGCTGCATGTTGTGCCAATTACTTGCCGACGGCCTTTGCCTGATCTTCGGCAGGAAGCTCAGAAGACAGGTAGATGGCGCCGGGCAGATCGCTGCGGCACTGCACCGCATTCGGCTTTCCGGAGACCGAGTCCTCGAAGGTCGGCGCCTTGAATTCCTCGTCCTTCGGCGGCGTTCCGCCGGTAGCAAGCGCGACGGCCCACTGGACGGCGAGGCGGACATTGTCGTTGCCGGTCGCGACCGTGAACAGCTTGAAATCGGCGTTCTTATCCTTGTTCGCCTGCCAGAAGCAGCCGAGCGAATTGCCGTCAGATGTCGCAAGCGCCGGGATAGACTTGCCCTGCTTCTCGAACAGCGGCAGTGCGCCGACCATCGAAGGGCCGAAGTCGGAGATGATCACATCTATCTTCGGATTCTTGGCGATTTCCGCCGTCAGCACCTTCTGCGTCAGCGCCGGGTCCCAGTTCGTGACGTCGAACGGTTGCGGATTGACGAAGACATATTCCGGACCCAGAACCTTCTTCAGGCCCTTGAGTTCGTCCAGACCCTGGCTATTGCCGGCCGGGCCGCTGAGGAACAACAGGTTTCCACCCTTCGGCAGGACGCTCTTGATCCACTTGCCCCAATTCTCGCCGTCGTTCTCGAAAGATGCGCCGACGAACTTGGAATAGTTCTTGCCATCCTTGCCACCAACGGCGACACGATAGGGTACGACGATCTTGCCCTGCTTGTAAACGCTGGTAAGCGCGGGAAGGACAGCGGGACCTGCATCGCCGAAGACGACGAGCGCGTCGATGCCCTTGGCCGCCATGCTCTTGATATCCGAAATGGACTTTAGCGTATCGCCCTGGCCATCGGCATATTCATATTTGGTGATGCTGGGGCAAAGATCGACGGTCTGCTTACCCGAGGCGGTCGTTACCTGGCGCCAGCTGTTGCCGCCGTAGCCGTCGAGCAGGGCGAGCGACGCCTTTTTCGGTCCGCACCAGGACGGGGTATCCGCCGCCTTCGCAATGTTTGCACTGCTAAGTGCCATGACCGTGGCCGCAACTGACAGCGCCAGGCCCTTGGCGATAGAAGTATATTTCATTTCTGTTCCTCCACTTTTTTTGTTCCAGTCGATTTCCTGAGGTTTACCGTCCAGCGGATCGAGTAAACGCCGATGCCAAAACCCAGAGCCAAGGCCTGGATGATGGTTTGAGCCGAAAACGGCACGCCGACCGAGAGTGCGAATTGGCTCAATTGGTTTAGAAAGAAGGCCGCGATGACCGTCGAAATCGGGTAACCCCGACCGCCCAGCAGCGAGGTGCCGCCGAGCACCACGACTGCGACGGATGGCAGCAAGAGACTATCTCCCTGAAAGGCGGTCGGCTCGCGGGTGATGCCTGCGATCAGCGTCCCGGCCACGCAATAGAGCAGTTGCGCGAAGACATAGGCCATCGTCTGGTGTGTCCGCACGCGAAGGCCCGCAGCACGCCCGGCGCGCGGGTTGGCGCCGATCGCCTCGAACCTGCGGCCGGCAACCGTTTTCTTCAGCACGAAGGTGACAACAGCCATGGCAACGAGCGCGAAAATAACCGAGTTCGGCAGGCCGAGGAGTTGGCCGCCTGCGATGTTAGCCAACAGGTCTGTCGTGATCGAGGGAACGCCGCCGGACACAGCAAAGACTGCGCCATAGAGCAGCGCATTGGTGCCGATCGTGGCGATAATCGCGTTCAGTTGGAAAAAGCTGACAAGAATGCCGTTCAGGAAGCCGGCCGCGAGCGCAAAGCCAAGCGAGATAAGGACAGCCTGATAAAGCAGCGCGTCATCCTGTTGGGGATAGTGGGTCGCGACGACGACGGCGAGCGAAACGGCTCCGGGCAACGATAGATCGAAGCCGCCCTGCTGCACGACAAGCAACTGTCCCAGGCCGACGATGGCGATAATCGCAGCAAAAGGCAGGCTTCCCGACATCGCACCCCAGGAGAGGCTGGAAGGTGCATAGAGTGCGCAGATCATCAGGAGAACAAGCGTCGAGAAGACGACAGTGACGAAGCTTCGCGCCAGCGGCATCGGCAACATTGTCCGCCTGGGGCGCATGTTTGAAGCGATGGGGGTTGCGTTCATCATCGAAGCTCGTCTTTCACGCTGAAATTCACGACAACATCGTCGAGCTCGCGACGCGAAAGCCGCGGAGCACGTTCGGCAGATACCTACAGGGGAGATCGAAGACCGGCGTTAGAGGTCGCTGTTGCTAACTACCCAACCTGTCGCGGCGTCAGCCTTTGCGGCGCGTCCCGGCTGATCGAACCGTCGGCGGGGCAACAGTTTCGGCCGGGAACCTCGCAATTCCTGATAATCGACATAGAATCCGCCGCACACGCTTCCGGCTTCAGCGAGCCAGTTGCGGATCTTGTCCCAATTGAGAGTGCTTATCGCTTTCATGTTCCCTCCTCCTCACAAAATCAGCTGCGGCAATCGCCTTACCCGCGGTCGCCGATCGTTGGCCGCCATTCATAGATGCTGATGCTCGAATAGATCTCGTGAAGGACAAAAGGATCGTCCGCACTGAATTGACGCATCTCTTCGAGCGAGCCGACATCGGCGACGACCACTCCTCCGCTGCCCTCACCGGTTTCGTCCAGAATTGGTCCGGATTGGATAATTCGAACTCGGCCGGATCGCAGATGGCGCTTGTGATCCTCGAGATGGATCGCGCGAGCCGCCGCCTTCTCGGGATTCGATAGAGCGACGCGAACTGCAAGCATGACCTCTAGCTCCTCACCAGCCAAACCGTCCTTTTGTCTTCCTCCGCGACGCCGGTATTCCGGATATCGCAAGACTAATGGTAGACGGAGTAAAGCCAAAGAAAACAACGGATTTATCCATTTTGGACTTATGGATCATCGCGCGGTCTCCCACGAAACTTCCCTGGGGCGCCGCTCGATTAGCGGCGCCCCGCATCCCTCATGCCGCCTTGGGAGCGTCTCCACGGAATGCGCGTTCAAGCAGATCGGTTAGCCCGCGTTTTTCCAGCGCACGCGGGTTCCAGTAGGCGTTCGACATCGCCTGTTCGACGGCAGCATCGATACTGCCTTCGGGCATGCCGAGCTCCTTCAGCGACATCGCGGCGCCAAGCCCCTTGGCAAGGTCGAAGAGCCCAGAGGCCGGGTCGGCGACGCCAAGCGCCCTGCTCAGCCGCGCCGTCGCCTGCGGTGTCGCCTCGGCGTTATAGGCGACCGCATGCGGCAGCACCGCCGTGTGCATCTGGGCGTGCGGCAGATTGAACATACCGCCGAGCGTGTGGCAAAGCTTGTGGTGCAGCGCCATGCCGACCGAGCCCAGGCAGACGCCGCAGAGCCAGGCACCGTAGAGCGCGTCTGCGCGAGCAACCTCATCTTTGGGGTTCGAATGGATGCGCGGCAAGGCGCGGGCAATGGCGCCGATCCCCTCCTCCGCCATCAGCGAGATGATCGGATTGGCCTCTTTCGCATAGAGCGCCTCCACGGCGTGGGCGACGGCGTTGATGCCGCTGGTGACAGACAGAGAGACGGGCAGCGTCATCGTCAGATCGACGTCATAGACGATGACCTCAGGAAGAATGCGCGGATCGGATTTCGTGACCTTGCGCCCTCCCTCGGTCTCGCCGAGGATCGGCGTGGCTTCGGAACCGGCATAGGTGGTCGGAACGACGATCTGCGGCAAGTCGGTGCGAAAGGCGATCGCCTTGCCGAGGCCCGTCGTCGATCCACCGCCGATGGCGAGCAGAGCATCGACAGCATGCTCTTCGACGACGCGCATGGCATCCGCAGTCACCTCGACGGGCGTATGCATCTGCGCCTTCGAATAGGTCGCAACGACGCTTGATCCCATATGCCGCGCGATATCGGCGGCCTGGCCGGCCTGCTCAGGCGTGGACAGCACAAGAATGCGCCGAGCCTTCAGCCGTTCGGCCTCTTCAGGAAGTCGCGCCACGGTGCCTCGTCCGAAGATGACTCGGCCGGGATTTCCGTTGTAGGTGAAGTTATCCAATTCTCCGCTCCTATCTCGTCTGATCGGGACGGGCGAGCACGAAGTCGTAATCGGAGCGCCAGAGGGTCTCGCCGCCCTCGACCCGCGTAAACGGCGCGACAAGCGTCTTCTTGACGCCGAACACCGTGTCCGATTCCAGATAGGGATCGCCGCCGACGAAGGTGTGCGTCACCAGCTTCTGGAAGCCGTCTGCGCGAACCATGTAATGCATATGCGCCGGGCGATAGGGATGACGCCCGAGGCTCGCCAGCATCTTTCCGACCGGACCGTCATCGGGGATCGGATAGGAGACGGGCTTGATGCCGACGAAGCTGTAGCGTCCATCGGCTCCCGTCACGAAGACGCCTCGATTGTTCCACTTCGGCTGGATATCTGGCTGCTGGACGTCGTAATAACCCTCCGCATTGTCGGACCAGACGTCGATCTTGGCGCCTGCGACGGGATTGCCGTCGAGATCGAGCACGCGGCCGATGAAGAGACAGCTTTCACCCTTGCCATCCAGGCAGATCTGGTCGCCCATCTCTCGAACCGCGCAACCCTCGACGTGAAACGGCCCGAAGACCGTATTCTCCGTCGCGCCAGCCGGCCGCCTGTTGTTAATCGCATCGACCAGCATCGACAGGCCGAGCGTATCGGAGAGAAGCATGAATTCCTGACGCTCCTGCGTGCAGATCTGCCCGGTCCGCGTCAGGAAATCGATGCCGAAGTCCCATTCATCCTGTGTCAGGTTGATCTCGCGCGCGAAGTTGTGGAGATGCTTGACGAGGCAGGCCATCACTTCGGCGAGCCGCGGATCGACATTCCCGCCCATGCGGGCGTTGACGGTCGCGACCGAATTCTCCTCGGTGAAAAAGCCTGAAGGCGATGCGCTCCCGCTCGCTTGGTCCAACATGTGCTGCACTCCTGACATCTTAAGGGATGATCCGATCCGCCCGCAGGCGTTCGAACGCATCTATGAACGAGCCTGTCGTATCCTGATAGTCAAGAAAACCGAGCTTACGGCTGCGGCCCATGTCGTTGAATGTCTCGATCTGGCGGCCGAGATCGGCATCCGAATGCCAGAAGGATGCAACACGCGAGAGCGCGTTCGACTGCAGATCGAACTTCTTGACCATTTCGTTCCAGATCGGCTCCGCGCCCGCCATCTGCTCTTCCAGCGGCGTCGGTACGCCGGTATAGGGCACGGCCTCGATGCCGAAATAGTTGGCGATGCGTGGCCAGAGCCACTTCCAGCGGAATACCTCTCCATTGACGACGTTGAAGGCGAGATTGGCCGCCGCCTTCGTCGTCGCGGCCCATTTGAGATGCTTGGCCAGCAGACGAGCGTCGGTGACGTCCGTCGCGGCCTGCCACTGCTCCGGCGAACCTGGAAAGACGAAAGGCCTGCCGGTTTCACGGCAGATCGAAGCATAAACTGCAAGCGTCGCGGCCATGTTCATAGCGTTTCCGACCGCATAGCCGATCAGGGTATGCGGGCGGTGGATGGACCAGGTGAAGTCATCCCTCGCCGCCGCTGCGAAGACCTCGTCTTCCTGCACATAATAGAAGTTCTCTCCGGGAAGACGCTCCTGCTCTTCGCGGAACGGGGTCTCGGGCTGCGTCTTCGCGTAGGATTCGAATGGTCCGAGATAGTGCTTCGTGCCCGTCGTCAGGGCGACATGCTCGACGCCGCGTCCCTGCAGGGCATCGAGCACATTGCGAACGATCGCACCGTTGACCTCGCAATTCTTCGTTTCAGTCTCCTGCCGCGACCAGGCGGTGATGAAGACATGACTCGGTCGCGCATCAGAAAGCGCGGCGCGAACCGAATTGCCGTCGACGAGATCGCAGCTCAGCGTCTTGACGCCGGCGATCGGACTTTGCGAGCGCGACAGGCCCGATACCGTCCAGCCGCCTTCGGCGAGGAGATTTTCGGCGAGATTGCTTCCGGTAATGCCGGTCGCGCCGACGATCAGTGCATGTTTGCTCATGGTCTATCCGTTCAACAGCGTGATCTTGATGCTCTTCGTCGGATCCTGCCCGAACGCGAAGGCATTGACCGCGTCGGTCAGGGCGTAGTCGTGCGTCTGGATCGGCGACAGGTCGATGCCAGTCCGCTCCAGGAAGCGGATGGCCGCGGGCCAGACACCGGGAGAGCCGATGCAGCCGCGCACCGTCAGGTTCTTCATCTGGATCTGGCCGATCACGACCGGTACTTTCCGGCCGATATTGATCCCAACCATCGACATCCGGCCCTCTTCGCGGGCGTAGTCGAATGCGGCGGCGAGCGATGCGTCATGGCCTGAAGCTTCAATAACGAGATCGGCACCGTGGCCTCCCGTCAATTCGCGGATCTTTTCGGCAGCGCCGCCATCGGTCGGATCGATCGCGACGTCGGCGCCGAGACGTTTGGCCACCTCACGGCGCGGCGCCAGGGGATCGACGACGATGACGCGGGCGCCCATGCCGATCGCCGCCGCAGCCGAGACCAGGCCGATCGTGCCGCCGCCCGAGACCACGACGGTCTCGCTGGCATTCGTGCCGCCCGAGCGCAGCACCGCATAGAAGCCGCAGGTGAAAGGCTCGATCAGCGCCGCCTTCTTATCGTCGACGGCGTCGGGCAGCTTGTGCAGCCATTCGGGATTGACGGCAAAGAATTCGCGATCGGCACCGCTCATCGAAAAGCCGAAATGATGCAATCGTTCCGGCGTGCGCACCACGCATTCGCCGACGACCCGGTCGCCCTTCTTGAAGCCGGTAACGTTGCGGCCGACCTCGATGATTTCGCCGCTCCATTCGTGGCCGGGGGTCACGGGATAGGAAATCGGAATGATGTAGCGCCCGGCCAACAGTTCGTAATCGGAGTGGCAGATGCCCACTGCCTTCGTATGAACCAGAACCTCGTTCGGCGACATTTCAGGCATGGCAACATCGACGATGGTCGGCCGTTCCGGCGCTTCGAAAACCAGAGCTTTCACGTCTTCCTCCTCACACTTCGACCAGCGCGCCGCTCTTTGACGAGCGTACGATGGCTTCCAGCAATGCGATATTGTTGATCATGTCCTCGCCGGTGATCGGATAATCGGCCTCGCCGCGGACAGCACGGGCAAAGGCTCTCAGATTGTCGCGAACCGGTTCGGCTGGCGCCACTTCGCGAACCGTGATCGGCTGGTTCTTCCAGCCCTCGGTCACGATCCAGCCATCGGGTGCCTCGACATGCGCCTTGTCACGGACTTCGATCCATCCATCGGTGCCGAAGACGGCGAAACGGGAAATGAAGGGCGTGGCAAGGGTCGCCGAGACATAGGCCGTGCCTCCGCCGGCAAAGCGGATATGCGCGCTCATCGTATCGCCCTGCGGAATTTTTGAGGCGAGGTTCTCGCACACGACGCGAACATCCGTGGCGCGGCCCATCAGCTTCACGGCGAGGTCGGTCAGATGAATGCCTGTCGCCGTCATGCCACCGGCAGGTGCCTGGTCGGCCTTCAGCCGCCAGTTCGACGGGTCGAGGCCGAGGAACTTGTCATGGCTGAAATTTGCCTCGATCTGCAGCAGCCGACCGAGTCTTCCCGACTTGGCGGCTTCCAGGATCTCAGCGATCGGGGGCTCGAAACGACGCTCGTGACCCATGCCCAACACAAGCCCCGCCTTGCGGCAAAGCGCAACGGAGGCTTCGGCGCCGGCTCGGGTCAGATCGAGAGGCTTTTCGCAGAATACATGCTTGCCTGCGTCGACGACGCGCGCGATCTGCTCTCTGTGCAGCGAATGCGGTGTCGCAAGCACGACCGCTTCGATCGTCGGATCGTTCAGGGCTTCATCCATATCGGGCGAATACTGCAGGCCCATCTGGGCAGCAAAGGCTGCCGCCTCGGGGCTGGGATCAACGGCGCGCACGAAATGCATCTGTGCACCGCCCGCATTGACGAGGCTCGCCATCTTGCGGCCCCACCAGCCGAGGCCGACCAGAGCCGTCGCGACCGGGTTTTTCTCGACCACGGTCATCGATTGTCCACTCGCTTGTTAAAAGGGTGGATGTTGACGGTCTTCCACACGCCGGCCTTGGTGAAGGGATCGGCTTGGTTGAAAGCGACGACCTCTTCCTTGGTGTCGGCTTCGAAGACGAACAGCGAGCCGATCATGGTTTCGTTATCATCCGCCAGCAATGGGCCGGAAATCACGGTCTTGGTCTTGCCCGTCGAAAGATAGGCCTTGTGCGCATCGTAATTTGCGAGCCGCCTTTCGACTCCGCCCTCGTGATCAAGGCAATGGACAACGTAAAACATGGATAATTCCTTTCGAATTCAAGCGATGGAGTAGCCGCCATCGACCATCAACAATTGGCCCGTAATACCGCTCGCCGCATCGGAGAGCAGGAACGCGACCGTGGAAGCAATCTCTTCGGGTTTGATCAGCCGGTTGATCGGCGTATCGTCGAGCCATTTCCGCATGACGGCCGGCTGCGCGCGGCCGACCTCCGCCAGCATCACGGTATCGGTATAGCCCGGGCCGACAGAGTTGACGCGCACGCCGGATCTCGCCCATTCGGCCGCAAGCACCCGGCACATATGCGCAACACCAGCCTTCGACACGTCGTAGCCGACATGCAACTCCGGCCGGACGGCTTTGACACCGGCGATCGAGGCCGTCATGACGATGGCCCCGCGCCCGGCCGCAATCATCGATCTTGCGAAGGCCTGAACCGTCCAAAAGACGCCATCGAGATTGACCGACATAACCGTGCGCCAGTCCGCTTCACTGTGCTCCAGCGCCGTGCGCTCGTAAGACATGCCGGCATTGGCAAAGATGCCGTCGAGTGCGCCGAAGCGCTCAGAAACCTTTGCCGCCGCGGCCTCGACCGAGCCCTTGTCCGTCACGTTGAAGATTGCGGCTTCCGCCGTTCCTCCCGCCGCGCGAATGTCGTCGCGGGTCTTCTCGACGGAGGCGTCCCGATCAGCAGCAACGATCGTCGCTCCGAGCGAGGCCAGGTAACGGGAGGTGGTGCTGCCGATACCGCCGGCAGCACCGGTGACCAGGAATTTCCGACCGCTGAGATCCATCGGATTGTTCATGATCAGGCCTTCATGTTGACGAGAATCTTCATGTGGGTGGCCTTGGGATCGAGCAGCGCTTCGAAGCCCTTCTCAACCACGTCCTCAGGCGCGATCTCCGCCGTGACGACTTTTTCGACCGGGAAGATGCCGGCGCCGATCATCGAGGCGATGCGCGGCCAGATCGTGACCGGGTAGCACCAGGTCGCCTCAACGGTGATATCCTTCAGCGCCCAGAGCATCGCATCGACCGCGGCCGGTTTCACATGCAGACCGACCTGCACCACTGTGCCCCGGCGGCGCACGGCCTTGGCGCAAAGGTTCAGCGACGCTTCAGCGCCGACGCATTCGAGCGCGACATCCACGCCAACGCCTTCCTCCGTCTGATCGCGGAACAGCTTGTCGGTATCCGTTTCGCGCGGATCGAAGACGACCGCTTCGGGCACGAGCTTCTGTGCAAGCGCGCGACGGTTCGGATTAAGCTCGGAGACGAAGATCTTGGTTGCACCGGCAGCCTTGGCTGCCAGCAGGACCAGCGCGCCGATCGGACCGACGCCGGAAACAAGCACGCTGCTGCCACTGGTCACGCCACCGCGATCGACACCGTAGAGTGCAACGGCAGCCGGCTCGATCATGGCAGCCTGAACATCCGAGACCGTGTCCGGCACCGGAATGGCGTTGTAGCCATTGACGACGGCGCGCTCGCCCATGCCGCCCCAATCCCAGGAGAGCCCGACAACAGCCATGTTTTCGCTGAGATGGAAGAGGCCGCGGCGGCCATAATAATCATCGCGCGGCGAGATCAGCGGCTGGATGGAAACGCGCGAACCCGGGGAGACGTGCGTGACGTTCTTGCCCACTTCCAGGACACGCGCCGAAAACTCGTGGCCGAGAATCTGCGGCAGAGTGGCGCCGGAATAGGAATTTGGGGTCGCCGGGGTCACGATCGGACCTGCGATATACTCGTGCAAGTCGGTGCCGCAGATGCCGCAGACCAAGGGCTCTATCAGTACCATGTCGTCGCCGAGCGGGCCGCTAGGCGCGGGCACGTCTTCGACGCGGATGTCTTTCTTGGAGTAGTATCGTACAGCCTTCATTGCCATGCCTTTCGTGATTATTGTGCTGTCTGTCCGCCGTCGCGGGCCAAACGTGTTCTTCTCAGTTCAGCACCATGCCGCCGTCCACCATGACTGTCTGCCCGGTGATGTAGTCGGATGCATCTGATGCGAGGAATGTGGTGACACCCGCAATGTCCTTCGGAGACGAGACACGGCCGAGCAGGATCGCTTGCGAGAACTCGTTGAGCGCCTGCTCCGGCTTTTCAGTCAGTCCGTGTTGCATGAATTCGCGGTCGAGCTGTTCCCACAGCTCCGTCTTGACGACGCCGGGCGCGAAGCAGTTCACGGTGATCTTGTGCTCCGCGAGCGCCCGGGCCGCGGCCTGCGTAATTGCGACCACCGCGAATTTCGAGGCGCAGTAGTGCGCAAACAGCGGATAGCCCTGTTTGCCGGCGATAGAAGCGGTATTGACGATCTTGCCGCCGTGATCCTGTGCGATCATCTGCCTTGCAGCTTCCTGGGTTCCGATGAGAACGCCAAGCCCGTTGATCTTCATGATCCGGTCGAAATCTTCTTCCGTCACATCGAGGAACGGGCAGGTCTGGCTGATGCCGGCGTTGTTGAACATGACGTCCAGACGGCCGAAGCGCCAGACGGTCTCCTCGATCAAGGCCTTGACGCTTTTGCGATTGGAGACGTCTACGGCAACAGCAATCGCGCTCCCGCCAGCCGACGAAATCTTCGAAGCCGTCTGCTGCGCCGCGTCGGCATTCAGGTCCGCGATGACGACATGGGCGCCCTTTTCGGCGAGATCAGAGGCAATGCCTGCGCCGATACCCCGGGCTGCTCCAGTGACGATAACGACCTTATTATTGACCAACCCATTCATAGCATTCTCTCGTATTGAGCCAGACTTCTATGCCGCCGCGCAGCTTCAGGCCGCGCAGCAATTCACGGCAATTCATTCGACAGATTGTGAGGAGCTGTTCGCTTCCGCCGGCGCTTTAGGCGCAGCGGTCGAGCAATGTACGATACGGGATGATGGGTGCGTAGAAGATGCGATGACGCTCTCCGCCTTACATCTCATCTCAAATCCTCCTCCGAAAGACTGATTAGAGCGCTGGCAACAAAGTACCGCTTGCGGAAACACATCGCGTCCGCAGCATCTATAGTTTGTTGACGGCTTATATTCCTCCCATAGGAACCGCCGTGCGATCCGAAAAGAAAGCTAGAGGATGAACCTGTGCTTCGACAAACCTTTAATTATCCAAAATGGATATTTTCAATGCAGCAATCGATCTGGTTCAGACGATAAGATTTCAAATGGGAGGAAGCGGCGCTTGCGCCGAACGATACAAAGTATTCAGCTCAGCTCATGCGCTCCTCCATGAAATAACGGCATTGGATATTTCTGGCCGGCAAACGCCGCGAGGGAAGGAAGGTTGTGCATGAGTGAGACGTTGAGAGTGGGATGGGCCGGCATCGGAAAGATGGGCGCCCCGATGAGCAGACGTGTCCTTGAAAACGGATTTCCTCTGACCGTCTACGAGCCACTTCCCGAGAACCGCGCCTCCGTTGTCGCGCAGGGCGCAAACGTGGCGCATGCACTGGAAGATCTGGTCGAGGCGGCCGACGTGGTGATGCTCACCATCCCGAACGACGCGGTTCTCCGTCAGCTGACATTGGCTCCTTCCGGCCTCGTCGAGCTGCTGAATCCCGGTCAAATTCTCGTGGAGATGAGCACCGTTTCTCCCGAGCTCTCGGCCGAAGTCGCCGAAGCGCTCGGCCGCAAGGGTGTCGCCTATCTGCGCGCGCCCGTTTCCGGAAGCACCGTGACCGCATCGTCCGGCATGCTGTCCGTCATGGTCTCGGGGCCGGATGAGGCCTATCGCAGGATCGAGCCAATTCTTGCAAGTTTCTCGTCCAAGCAATTTTATCTCGGCGGCGGCGAGGAGGCACGTTATCTGAAGCTGGTCCTCAACGCCCTGGTGGGAGCGACAGCCGCTCTGCTCGGCGAAGCGCTGACGCTCGGGCTGAAGGGCAATCTCTCGGTCGAGACAATGCTGAACGTCATCTGCGAAAGCGCGGTCGCCTCGCCGTTGATCGCCTACAAGCGGGATCTGCTGGTCAATCGCAATTTCGACCCGGCATTCTCTGTCTCTCAGATGATGAAGGACTTCGATCTGATCCTCGGAGCGGCGAAATCAGACCATGTGCCCATGTACCTCGCCTCCATGATCCGGCAACAATATGAGGCGGCATTTGCCGAGGGACTTGCCGAGAAGGACTTCTTCGTTCTTTTCGAGCAGTACGAACGGCTTGCGGGCATGACGCGGGAAAAGACATCAGGGTCTCAGACCCTGAAAGCCATCTGAGCGGACTGGCGAAAGGAAATATTGCCAGCTAATCTGATCGTCGATAGCGCGACGGTTGGGAGGCCGACGTGAACGAATATGAAATGCTGCGCGTCATCGATTTCATCGAGAAAACGCGCCGCCCATTCAGGGAGGTTGTCGAGGCGGCCGACGAGGATGCGATCTGGCTGATCGTCACCTTCCTGATCAAATCGCATATCTTGAGCCAGACTGTCTCGATCTCGACGCTCGGGCAGGAATCCGGCCTGCCCTATGCAACGTCAATGCGGTTGATCAACCGTCTCATCGACGGCGGCTATATTCTCAAGGTCGCCAAGGGCTCGACAGGCAAGAGCTTTGCGCTGCAGCCGAGCGAGCAACTGCTTCGATCCTTCGAGGTCTATGCCCGCAAGACCAAATCGCTCCTCGCCCAGACCTTGGGACTGCGCGCTGGCGAGGAGGAGGACGAGTATTACTTCGGCGGCACGCCGCTCGGTTCGCAGATCATCCCGCCAATGCGGCTTGTCCAGAAGCGCGCCGAGTCGCAGATCGAACTCCGTTTCCTGTTGAACGACGACAATTACTTCTCGGCAATGCGGAACATGTGGGCAGACTTCCGCAACAATCTCGCATCCCGCAAGAATTTCGATCTTCTGCCGCTCCCGGATCTCTACTTACGGGCGCGCGAAAACGGCGCCAAGCCGCTTTCCGACTACGATGTCATCGCCATCAACATGCCCTGGCTCGGCGAGTTCGCCGAAAGCGGCGTCATCCGGCCGATCGATCAGTACATTCAGAAGACCGGCATCAATCCGCTCGATTTTCATCCGTCGATCTGGTCCTCGGCGACCTGGGAGGGCCGCGACTACGGCGTTCCGGGCTATTGCACCGTCGAGCTTCTCGCGGCGCGCAAGGATCTGTTCGCCGATGCGGGCCTCTCCTTTCCCAAGACGTTCGACGACGTCATCAGTGCCGGACGCAAGTTCCATGCGCCTGACGAAGGGATGTTCGGCGCGGTGTGGGACGGTGCGCGCGGCATGCCGATCGCCTCAAGCTTCCTGTTCTTCATGGGCGCCTGCGGTCAGCCGGCAATCTCGCTGCGCAAGACCCGCTCCGGCTTCACGCTTGACGGCGCCAATCTGGAAGAGCTGAGCTGCACCATACTGTCCGACGCCGGCTTTGCCGCGCTCGACTATATGCGCCGGCTGATGGAAATCTCGCCGCCGAAGATCCTCGAACTGGCCTGGGACAAGACCCTCGAAGTATTCCTCAAGGGCAAGGCGAGCCTCGGCTATTTCTGGACCATGCGGGCCGCCCGCTTCGAATATGACGTCCAGTCCGTTGTTAAGCGTCGCGTCGAATATCTGCCGCAGCCCTATGGCCCCGGCGGCACGCGCGCCTCACCCATCGGCGGCTTTCTCTTCTGCATTCCGACCAATCTGCCGGAAGAACGGGTGGAGCTTGCCGCGGATGCGATTGCCTGGATGGCGTCGCGCGAAGCGATGAAAGCGCATGTGAAGAACGGATTCCCGGTCGCGCCGCGCTTTTCGGTCAGCGCCGATCCGGAAGCAGCCGCCAGCTCACCGATCGTCCGCTTCGTGGATCAGCTGGCAAAGAAGAACCTGCTGCATACCTGGCAGCGGCCCAAGATCCCGCAATATACGACGATCGAGAAGGTTCTCGGCGAAGAGATCCACGATGCGCTGCTCGGCAATAAATCGCCGAGACTTGCGCTGGAACATGCCGCCGCGCAGATCGAAGCCAGCCTCAAATCCGCTCACAAGACCTGGCCGAGACAGAGCGTCGTCTGACGGACGTGGCTTAAGCGGCAGCCCCTTCGAGCAACCGCCTGTGCGCATCTGCATCGGCTGCGCTGTAGTGCAGCCGAGCAATCTTACTTGATGATGCCGAGCTTGCTACGGTCCGTGGTCAATGCGACTGCCACCAATGCCGTCAGGCCGAAGACGATGTTCTGCGCCGTCGGCTGGACGCCGATGATGACGGTCACGATGCGCAGCCATGCGGTGATCAGGCCGCCGACGACAGCGGGAAAGAGGCCACCCACGCCGCCTGAAATCGCGGTGCCGCCGAGCACGACGCCGACGATCGACAGCAACAACAGATTACCGGCAAGTGTCGGCGAGCTGAAGGTCGTGATCGAGATCAGGAAAAGACCTGCAACCGCAGCACAACCGGCCGAGATCGCGAAGATGATGGTTCGCGTTGCGACGACGTTGACGGCAGACATGATCGCCGCTCTTTCGCCGGTTCCCAGCGCATAGATATCACGCCCGAGACGGAGATAGCGAAGCAGGAAACCCAGTACAGCAATAATGACGATCAGCGCTATGATGGTATTCGGAATGTCGCCGGTGCTGTTCGACAGATAGCTGACGAAAATATCGTTGTCGGGAATGGGCTCCGCCGTCGCGTTCGACAACAAGAGTGCCAGGCCAGATAACATGCTGAGCGTGCCGAGCGTGACGATGAAGGACGGCAGCTGCAGCCATGAATGCAGGAAGCCCTGCGTCGCACCGAACGCCATGGCGATCAGAATGACGACGACCGACGTCCACGGTCCGAAGATCGGATTGAGGACGACGACCAGAACCCCCGTTAGCGACGCGACGCCGGCGACGGAAAGATCGATGCTTCCCGCAAGGATCGGCAGCGTTCCCCCGATGACCAGCGCGATGATCGGCGCCGCATCGGATAGGAAGCTGACGAGTGAATCCACCTCGATCACCCCGGGAGCGATCATGGCGCTGATCGCCACGAGCGCGATAAGCACGAGCAGGGGACCAAATCCTCGCAACACGGCCGATCGGCCCCGGAGGGTGGCGATCAATGTGCTGTCCGTTGCATTACTCATGGTCGTTATCCCTTATTCCAGATTCATTTCGCAAGACGGAAGGCGGCTCATGTCAGACCATGGCTGCGACGACTTCCTCTTCCTTGGGCATCTCGCCGCTTGCCAGATCGAAGTGCGCGGTGATTTCGCCATCCCGCATGACGACGATGCGGTCGGAAAGCTCCAGCAGCTCCGAAATCGTGTCGCCGACGAAGACGATCGAGAGGCCCTTCTCTGCCTGCTCCCGGATAACCGCGAAGAGATCGTCGCGCGCGCCGGGATCCAGCCCTCGGCTCGGATGGTCGAGAAAGAGAACCTTCAGCTTCTTGGCCATCAGCCATTTGGCAAGCACGGTCTTTTGCTGGTTGCCGCCGCTGAGGCTCGAAATCGGCGCATAGGGTGTGTGCATCTTCACCTTGAGCCGCTTCATCCACTCCAACGCCGCCGGGCGCTCCTTACCGCGCTGCAGGAGGAGGGAGCGCCAGCCGTAGTCGAGGCCGAAGGTGAGGACGGCATTTTCGAACAGCGACCGGCTCGGGAGCATGCCCTCGGCGCGACGGTCTGCGGGCAGATAGCCGATGCCTTCGCGAACCGCCGTCCGCGGGCTGCTCGGCGCCACCACCCTGCCCTCGATCGCGATCTTTCCCGTGTCGACGCGTTCGGCGCCGAACACTGCCCTGCAGACTTCCTCGGCGCCGGAGCCCAACACACCAGCAACGCCGAGAATCTCGCCGCGGCGCAGCTCGAAATTGACATTGCGGAAATGCTGTCCGCTGCCCAGCCGCTCAATCTTGAGAACCGGCGTCGAGCCGGGTGACACGAGTTTCCGGTCAGATCGGACATCGGTCGCACGTTGCCGCCCAACCATCAATTCATAGAGCTCGTTGCGATCCACGGAACCACTGTCCCGCTCGGCCACCTTGCGGCCATCAGTCATGACGACGATGCGATCGCTGATCTCAAGAACTTCCTCCAGCCGATGCGACACGAAGACGATCGTCGCGTTTCCGCGCAGGCGGTTGATCTGCTTGAAGAGAAGCTTGATCTCTTCAGGCGTCAGTACCGAGGTCGGTTCGTCGAAGAGGATGATCGGCGGGCGATCGACGAGCTCCTCGATCGCCAGCACCTTCGCAAGTTCGACCTGCTGGCGCTCGGCAAAGCGCAGATCCTCGACCAGCGCGCGTGTCGGCAGTTCGACGGAAATCTTATGCAGCTGTTCCTGGGCGGCCTTGTTGAGCGCGCCCCATCGGTAGAGCCCGTTCTTCTTGGCGGGGTGCGGTTTGTCGAGGAAGATGTTTTCTGCAACCGTCAGATTGGGGATCAGCGACTGCTCCTGATGGACCATGCCGATGCCGTAGCGGCCGGCTGTCGCGGCGGAATCGAGCACGATGGGCTGCCCGTCGAGAATGATCTGGCCTTCATCGGGCGAAGTCAGCCCCGCCAGGATCTTCAGCAACGTGGACTTGCCGGAACCATTCTGGCCGATCAGGCCGAGCACCTGGCCGGCCCGGATTTCCAGATCGATGCCTTCAAGCGCAACGACGCTGCCATAGGTCTTGCGGACACCTTTGAGAACGAGCGAGCCTGTCATTTTACGACCCTCAGTTTGCGACGGCGATGCCAGCCGCCTGCAGCGACGGCGACGACGATGACCGCGCCGCTGATGATATGACGCGTATAGGGACCGGCACCGATCTGGATCAGGCCGTTATTCAGCACCTCAAGCAGGAGGGCACCCAATGCGGATTGAACCGCGCCGCCCCGTCCGCCCGTCAGAACGGTGCCGCCGAGAACCGCAGCACTGATCGCGGGAAACAGAAGTCCGTTACCGATATTCGCGTTGCCGGTGCTGAGCTGCGCAGACAGCAGCACGCCGCACATGCCCGCGAGCAGACCGCAAATGGAAAAGGCTGCGATCTTTACCCACCGAATGCGCAGGCCGGACGCGACGAGCAGGCCTTCATCTCCGCCGATCGCATAGATCATACGGCCGAGCCGCGTGAAATTCAGGACCAACTGACTGATTATGATGATGGCGATCGCGATATAGACGACGAGGCTCAGATCGAAGACGCGGACACGCGCCAGGTTGAGAATGAGTGGATCGTTGATCTGCGGGACGCGCGACGGAAAGAGAACGGCGGCGATGCCGAGCCCGACGAACCAGGTTCCGAGCGTCACGATCAGCGACGGCATCTGCAGCACCGCATTGAGCACAGCGTTGAAGAAGCCGAAGCCGAGACCGACCGCCAGCGCCGCCAGCAGGCCGACCATGCCGTAGTCATTGCCGTTGACGCCATTGGCGACCAAGAGGGCAACGATCATGCTCGTCGTCGCCATGGTGCCTTCGACCGAGAGATCGATGGAACCCATGATGACGACGAAGCTGATAGCAGCGGCGAGAATGGCTGGAACCGCCGCTGCCTCGATCACGGATTTGAGGTTGTCGATCGTAAAGAAGCTACCGCTGACCAGCTGGAAGCCCACGGACAACACGATGAGCGCCACAATTGGGCCTGCAAACTGCGTCCATGACGACTTGCTTCTGATTTCGCCGAAAAGCGTCAGCGAGCGAGCGCCGGTTTTGGAGTTCATACTGGTAGCGGCGTCCATCGACCCCTCCTCCGATTACTTGTTCTCGTTTGCGCCTTCCGGAATCTGACCTGCCGAGTCCTTCCAGAAGTCCTTCTTGATTTCGTCGTAGGTGTATTTCGGCGCGTTCTTCTTCAGGTCGAGATACTTGTCGACGTTATCCTTGGTGACGACGTCCTGCTTCAGATAGAAGTCCCGCTGGGCATGCGTCAGCTTTTCGGGGTCGATATCGCCGATGGCTGCTGCATAGGCGATCGACATGGAAACCGCGCCCTGGAGTACCGGATCGTTCCAGACGGTCGCCAGCATGTCGCCGTTCTTGACCATTTCCAGACCGATGTTCGAACCGTCGGAGCCGGTAACCAGAACCTTACCGTTCAGGCCCTTTTCCTTGAGCGCAGCAACGGCGCCGCGGCCCATGGCATCGTTCGATGCGAAGATGCCCTGCAGCTGATCGCCATAGCGGGCGAGCCAGGTGCGCGTGATATTCTGCGCCTTTGTTTCCTGCCAGTCACCCACCTGCGTGTCGACGAGTTCAAGGCCCGGGCATTCCTTCAGACCTTTCTTCAAGCCGGCGATGCGCTGATAGGCCGGCGGCGTGGACGGCACGCCTTCGATCGCGGCGATCTTGCCCTTGCCGTTCAGCGCCTTGCAAAGCGCCATGACCTGATAGTAGCCGGACATCACGCCGTCGAAAGAGGTGTGGGCGACCCAATATTTGGAATCCGTGTCCCAGGGATGGATATCTTCCGGGCGGTTCCAGATCGTGACGACATGTACCTTCGACTTGGCCGACCGGTTGACCACCGCCTTCACGAAAGCATTCGACGACGGGTCCGTGGCAAGAGCGCACTGGTTGCAGCCGGCGGAATAGGTGGCGCCGAGCTGCGCCAGCAACTGGTCGCCCTGATAATTGCTGGTGAGTACGGTCGGATCCTTGCCGAGCGATTCACCGATATCCTTCACTCCCTGTAGATATTCAGACCAGTATTCGGACGCGGTCTCGTCGATACCGACGATCAGCTTGCCACCCTTTGCCTCGTCGGCGTTGGCGTGCACAGCCGGCAGCGCGATGCCCGCACAGATGGCCGCCGATGTTACGAGCCATCGCGCGACGGCTCCGAATTTCAGATGCGATTTCATGCCATTCTCCTCCTCAGGTTAAAAGTTCATGCTCATCCGCAGCCCACCGCCGACATCTATCGGCGGTCAGCCACAGTCTGGTATGTCTCGATCAGCAGGGCTGAGTTTTCCGGCCGCGCTTCGATCCGGCCGGCCTCGATGTCGTAGGCAACCTCCATCACGCGCTTGTTCACCGGCGCCTGCTGGCCATGGGCCGCAAGGATATCGACGACCCAGCCGTTGACTTCCTGCACCTCCGCGCGGCGCCCCTTGCGCCAGTCCTGCAGCGATGTCGTCAACGTGTCGGCCTGCGAGAAAGTCTTCAGAACTTCTTCGAATATCTGGTCGACATAACGCTCGGGATGATTGGTGGTGACCGGCGGCATGCCGATGATCGGAATGATCTTGGCGCCGTCCGCCAGAGCAGCGTGCATGGCTTCATATCCGGCAGCCCGCATGACTTCGAGCATGCCGGGCGCACGCGCGGCATCCGCCAGCGGCAGGTTGATGATCGCCGACGGAATGAGTTCCGCCGCGTTGACGACAAGCTTCATCCACTTGGCGGAGCGAATGTCTTCCATGACTTCGACCGTGCCGGAATTGCGTAGGAGCTCGGCGACGGCTTCGACCCGCGGCTGCGTCTTCGGATCGAGCGCACCAAGCGCGAACCAGGACGTTTCAGGGTCGTTCTGGCGGTTGGTGACACCGGGCACGAACATGTTGGAGGCGATTTCGATGACCGCACCGATCGTCCGCTCGCGGCCGACGACATCAGCGATATCCTCATGCGTCATGCCATTTTGCAGACCGATGATCAGGCCGTCGGGCGCGAGGCAGGGCTCGATCAGCTGGCAAGCCCACTTGGTGTCGTAAGCCTTGACCACGAGAAAGACGAGGTCGAAAGGTTCCTTGATTTCCGCGACCTGGCAGAGATGCAGCGCCGGAACCTTGGCATTGATCGTCCGGCTCGGCAGGTTCACGGTGATCCCGTTTTCACGGATGGCGTTGACGTGATCCGGCCACTGTTCGATGAAGGTAACGTCGAGGCCGGCCAATGCGAAGTCGGCTCCGATGGACGCGCCCTGTGCCCCGGTTCCCAGAAATGCGATCCGCGGGCCGCGCGCCTTATCCCAACTCATGTGTCTCTCCTTCTCCAGTTGCGTGCGGCTCATGCACGCGATGTTTTTGCAAATCTTGCCGATCGCCCCGCCCTTGTGGCCGGCGCTTTCAAACCGATGTCATGTTTCGAAAAGCGCGCTGTTCGACGCCTGCGCCGTCAAATATCCCCGCTCGATTGAGCGGGCGAGTTCGACGATCCGTTCGTTGACCGGCGCAGCCTGCCCCGCTCTCTTCAGCGTCTCGACAACGTGACCGTTGATATCGAGAACCTCGGCGCGCCGTCCCTTGCGCCAGTCCTGAAGGACCGTCGTCAACGTATCCGGCATCATGAATGTCTTGAGCACCTCGTCGAAGATCGCATCGACATGGCGCTCCGGATCGTTGGTCGTTGTCGCGGGCATGCCGAGGATCGGAACGATGCTTGCGCCATCCGCCTGCGCGGCGCGCATCGCTTCATATCCAGCAGTTCGCATCACCTTTTCCATGCCGGGCATCCTGACGGCCTCAGCAAAGGGCAGGTTCAGGATCGCCGACGGAACCAGCTGTGCCGCGTTGACGATGAGCTTCATCCACTTGGCAGAGCCGATGTCGTCCGTCACTTCGACGCGGCCGCTCACCCGCAGCAGCTCTGCAATTTTCTCGACGCGCGGCCTGTTTGCAGGCTCCGCCGCGCCGAGTGCAAACCAGGACGTATCGTGATCGTTCTGTCGGTTTGTCACGCCGGGCACGAACATATTCGACGCCATGTCGAAGACGGCACCTACCGTGCGCTTGGCGCCGACGACCGATGCGATCGCATGCTGCGTCATGCCGTTCTGCACGCCGACGACAAGGCCGTCAGAAGCCAGCACCGGCTCGACCAGCTGGCATGTCCAGCGGGTGTCATAGGCCTTGACAACCAGAAAAATGATGTCGAAACGCTCACGCAATTCGGCCACTTGGCACAGATGCTTTGCGCGAACGTTTGCATGAAGAGATCGCGTCGGCAGATTGACCGTGACGCCGCTCTCGTTCATGGCGTCAACATTTTGCGGCCACTGCTCGATAAAGGTTACGTCGAGGCCTGCCAGCGCAAAATCAGCACCGATCGACGCACCTTGCGCGCCGGTTCCGGCAAATGCGATCTTCAGATTGCGCTCTAAATCCCAGGACATCGTGCGTTTCTCTCCATTCCCCGGCACCGCACCGTGCCGCTCCATGGGAAGCATGGTTAGAAGCCGTTGCCGATTGAGTCAAGTGCAAACGTTTGCTCATCTGTGCAACTATTTCTGAGATTGAAGGGTGACTTCATCAAAATTATGTAAATTTAATAATGGCTTGATATGATTGAAATGACGCGCAACCGTTTGTCAAAAAATCTTGTTTGCACCGAAATCTGAAACGAACCAGCGTGCTGCAAGGCAGTTTCAGTTCAACAAATCGTGCGCAAAATCAACCATGAGGGGAAAGGTTTGTAGTTTTTATGTATTTATAGTCGCACACCCCGGGAAACGGCTACCCTCGAGGCGAGATAACCATCAAACCAGAGAGGTCCGATCAGCCATCTTGTGTGCAAAGGTTTGATCGCATACTTTCCCAGTCAGTCGAATCCTGATGTGATGTAGCCGGCCCCGAATGAGCGATACCCCGCAACGCCAGCAAAGTAAGCGCCCGCGCGTGACGATTGTCGACGTCGCGAACAGCGCTGGCGTGCATGTCTCGACGGCGTCGCGCGCGCTGAACCCGGGAACGAGCCACCGGATATCGAGCAAGGTCGTCCGCAAGATCGAGAAGGTTGCCGAGCAGCTTGGCTACAAGCGCAACAGTCTCGCCTCGAGCCTTCGGACACAGAAGACCGGAACGATCGGCCTTATCGTCCCCAATCTCAGCGACCCCCTGTTTTCTCCCATCATTGCATCTGTGGAAGAACGTGTAGCCCAGGACGGCTACGTCACCTTCGTCGCGAACTCCGACTATAGTCCAGCGAAACTGCGCTCGATAGTCGAGCGCATGAGCGGCCAGTTCGTCGCCGGATTGGTCGTTGCCAGCTTCGAGCTGAATGACCCTTCGGTCGATCTCTGCCTGGAACTCGGCATTCCGACCGTTGCCGTTCTTCGCGACCCGCGCGATGCCCGGATATCATCCGTCGCGATGGACGATGCGTCCGGCGTTCAGGCGATGGTCGAGCACATTCTCGATCTTGGCCACAGGGATATCACTTACGTCACTCCGCCGCTCGCCGCTTCCACCGCTCAAAACAGGTTGGTCGGCTTCAACGCGGCAACACGCCTTGCGAAGGCGGCCGGCTGCCGTTTCAATGTTGTCGAGGCGCGAGCCTATGATGTCGTCGAGGGTGAGCGGATCATGACGGATATGCTCGCATCCGGGCTGACCAGCACCGCCGTCCTAGCCTTCAACGATCTTCTGGCCGTCGGCTGCCTTGTTGCGCTGAAATCGGCGGGCGTCGCCTGTCCCGGGCAGATCTCGCTCACCGGCGTCAACGATCTGCCCTTCATGAACATGCTGTCACCGCCGCTGACGACTTTGCACACGGCCGGCCGCGATCTCGGATTCGAAAGCGCGGACCTTCTTATGAGCCTGATCAAAAATCACGTGCAGCCGGTGAAGCGTGTCTTGCTCACACCTCATGTCGTGCTGCGGGGCAGTACCGGCCCGGCACGCAAGTCCGAACCAACTTCCGATCCTTCATCGATTGCAGCCCGATCTGGCGCGATCACCGTTTGAGCCGTATGGACATCATCGCGGCGAAATCATCGTCAGCAGCCGAATGTCCGGATCGACTTTGAAGAATTCCGCCTTTCGCGCGACCAACTCCCGCAGATACGGCGTCTCCATATGCTCGTCCAGCGCTTCACGGCTGGTCCAGTTTTCATAGAAGGCGAAATTCGCGGGATCTTCTTCGCTTTGATGCAGATGATAATCGAGGCAACCTGCTTCCGCGCGCGTCCGCTCGATCAGCGACATCAGAAATGCCTTCGTGTCCTCGATCTTATCGGGACGCGCCACCAGATGCGCAATGACAGTAAGCTGCTCCGACATTCACTCTCTCCCTTCGATCGTCCAAGCCGTTCCGGTCGCCGCTTCATCAGGTGAAGCGGCAGCCGCCATTGACGTCTAGGGTGGCGCCGACGAAGTAGCTGGCATCGTCGGTGGAGAGGAAATGAATTGCGGATGCGATCTCCGCCGTCTCCGCGGGGCGCCCCATCGGGATCTTCGCCCACTCGATCTTGCGCATCTCGTCTGCGGAAATTCCACGCTTTTCGGCCTCGACTGCCAGCGCATTGAAATGCATCGGCGTGTTGATGTTGCCCGGCGCCACGCAATTCACGCGAATATCAGGCGCTAGCTCCGCGGCGACGCTCTGCGTCAGAGAAATCAATGCAGCCTTCGATGCGCAATAGGGGGTGAAAAAGGCATGTCCCTCCCGGCCCCAATAGCTGCCGACGTTCACGATAGACGCATTGCCGCCCTTTCGCAGCAGCGGCACGCAGGAGCTGATGAACTTGACGTTTGCCCGCAGATTGATGTTCTGAACCCGGTCCCAGAGAGCCATATCCATATTTTCAATGGCGACGGCCGGATGATTGATCGCTGCCACCAGCCCCAGGAAACGCAGGGGAATATCAGTTTCGCCGGCTGTCGCCGCGACACGATCGACCTCCTGGTCGTTGGTGATATCCATCTGGACACCCAGGCAGGTCCGTCCGAACTCGTTCGAAAGGTCTTTCGCCAGGCTTGCGATATCTGTGGTCCGGTCACAAAGGATCATCGACCAGCCGCTTTCCGCGAAGCGCCTAGCAGTTGCTCGCCCAACCTCACCCGCAGCGCCCGTGAGAATGCAAAGCTTCGTATCTGTCATTATTCTGTAGCCCTCCCATGCTCGCCGGAAAGGGTACAAATAAATGTCGGGATGAAAACGGCGCAATTATCCATTTTGGACTTAGCGTGTGGAAGCTCGCCTTGGGTAGCCAGATCAGGATTGGGAAATTGGCAGCGTGGGACGGCGGCGCTCCTCGACTTCATTCGAGCCGGCGCCGCCATCTTCTGGGTCGGTAAAATTCAATGCCGAGGCGGCACATTGCCGAATAGAGGCCCCAGGCCCTCGGCGATAGTCAGGTGAACGATGACCGCCTCGCGCAGCTTTGGATACGGCAACTCCGCGAGCATTGCGACCTGAACTGCAGCGGCAACTTCGCCCGCTTCCGAACCGATCATCGTGAAGCCGAGAATACGGTCATCCTCCGCGCTGACGACAGCCTTCATGAAGCCCTCAGTCTCGCCCGTCGCTTCCGTGCGCAACACGTTGCTCATCGGCAGCGTGGCGACACGAACAGCAGTGCCACGCCGCTTCGCCTCGCCTTCGCTCAAACCCACGCGCGCAAGCGGCGGATCGGTAAACATGACATAAGGAACAAGCCTTTCATCCGTACGGCGGTTGCCACCGGCCATGTTGTCGCGGACAATGCGGAAATCATCGACGGAAACATGGGTAAATTGCGGGCTGCCGGCGCCCTCGCCGATTGCCCAGACACCGGCGGCCGTGGTTTCCAGCCTTTCATTGGCACGGATAAAGCCACGCGCATCGACTTCGATGCCGGCAAGCTCAAGGCCGATGCCATCGGTATTCGGCACGCGGCCCACGGCAACCAGGAGATCGCTGCCCTCTACCCTGGTCTCGCCATTTGCGGTGCGCAGGCTTACCGCGACCTCGTCGCCGGAAAGACCGTGCACCTGCAGCGGCTGAGCCCATAGCAGCACTTCGATGCCTTCGTCCCTCAAGATACGCAGCATTTCCTCGGCCACATCGGCATCTTCACGTCCCATTAGCTGGCCACCGGGCTCGATTATCGTCACGCGACTGCCAAAACGGCGATATGCCTGGGCCATCTCGATACCGACATAGCCCCCACCCAATACGATCAGATGCGCAGGCAGATAGTCCAATTCGAGCGCTTCGATATGGGTTAGCGCACGGGCGGCTTCGAGGCCGGGTATGTTGGGGATCGCAGCGTGCGTACCGACATTAACGACCACCTGGGGACCCGTCAGCAACCGGGTGCCGCCATCGTTCAACTGTACTTCGATCGTGCGGGGCGCTACGAAACGTCCGCTACCCATGATCAGCTCGGCGCCGCTAGTCTGGTAGGCGTTGAGGTGGAAGGCTATCTCGCCTTCAATCATCGCCTGCTTGCGCTGGCGCACCTTCGCCATATCGACGCTGATCGGCCCGGTTATCGTACCATATTCCCCTGCCTTCCGCGCGGTATGAGCAACGTGGGCGCTCCACAACTCATTCTTGCTCGGCAGGCAAGCGACAGCGGGGCAGGAACCGCCGACCCACCGGCGCTCTATCGTTGCAACCTTTTGCCCCGAGCGCGCCAAATGCCATGCGAGAAGCTTGCCGCCCTGGCCGCTGCCCAGAATGACGACGTCAAAATGTTCCGGTTCCTGCATGAGATTCCTCCATCGATCTGATGTTGTCGATGGAGAGAGGCTACGCGCTCCGCTCGAGCTTGTTAATGCCGAATTAGCTCGATATTATGCTCAATCATCTCAAATCAGGAGCGCTATGTAATGGATTGGCTCAGCCATCTTCTCTCGGCAATGCCTGTGAGCGGGCGCCTCGACTTGCGATGTCTTTATGGTGCGCCCTGGCGCATCGACCAGGCGGCCGCAGAACAAGGAGCGATGGCCTATCACGCTGTTTTGTCCGGATCGGCGATCGTGGAAGATCCGTTTAGTGGAATCCCGCAGCGGCTCAACGCGGGCGATATTCTCATGATCCCCAGCGGCATCGCGCACAGCCTCCATGACGGCAGCGGCGAGCGCCCGGTCCCAGCCGTCAGCCGGCCGGCTCTCAATCTCGTTTTCAGCGAGAATGCCGGGACGGGTGAGCGCCTGGATATGCTCTGCGGCCATTTTGTTACCTCACCCCCGCACAATCGCATGCTGCGAGCCTACCTGCCATCTCTTCTGATCATAAGGGAGCCCCAGGAATTCGTGTCGGGTGCTCGCAGTACGGCCGCAGCCCAGGTGCGCAGCCTTATCGCCTTGATGCGAACCGAATCCGGCGAGGAGAGTTTGGGAAGCCGGGCCATGTTGAATGCGTTTTCGGCTGCCCTGTTCACTTTGGCGCTGCGACTGGCGAGCGAGGCCGCGGACACGCCGGTCGGCTTGCTGGCGCTGGCGGGGAACCCCCGCCTTGCATCAGCCCTGACGGCGATGTTCGAGAACCCTGCGCACCCTTGGACGCTGCCAAATCTGGCGCGCCTTTGCCACATGTCGCGGGCCTCGCTTGCCCGGCATTTTCAGGGAAGCCTTGGGCGCTCCGCCAGCGACCTCCTGCTCGATATCCGCATGACTCTGGCCGCCAATGAATTGCGGAAACCGGGGCAATCCACCGGCGCGATCGCCGCCATGGTCGGTTATCAATCGGAAGCTGCCTTCCAGCGCGCTTTCAAGCAGCACGCCGGGATGACAGCGTCACAATGGCGGCGTGCGATGAAGCCAAGGGAAAATCTATCGGTGGCGCTACGTCAGAGATCGCATTCCCGCGGACGGCTCAGTGAATCCGCATCAAGTGACGAAACCTCGCTTGGCGGCGATCAGGGCAGCAGCAGCGCGTGTGCTGACACCAAGTTTTCGGTATAGGTTCTCGACATGCGTTCCGGCGGTGCTTGGAGAAATGCCAAGTTTCCGCGCGATCTCTCTGTTCGAGCGGCCCCTTGCCAGATGCGACAGGACCTCCTGTTCCAGCGGTGTGACGGGCACGGCTGAAATAGTGGTTTGGGACGGGAGCAAACTGCGGGACATCCCGCGGGCGTGTCATGACCGCCTTGACGGACTCGACATCAAGCCTGCCCGCAGCGACCTCCTCTGCGATCGGATCCGAGGCAGCCGGCGCGTGGCTCCGAGGCTCTTCCGCGGGCTTCGTAACCGTTGCCACCAAGACGCAGGCTTGCAGGGCTCTGGCCGCCTTCTGCTGGGATAGTCGCTGCCGTCTAATCGCTCAAAGGCGCGGCTGGCGAGAACGGCTTCATTTTCAAATATTGGAGCACGCTTGAGAGTGCGCTCGGTCCAATGCAGAATGAGCGAATGTGCTCCTCGTCCGCTTCACTGATAAGTCCTCTGCGCCCGAGGGTCGTGTTCGGAACCGCAACGCGGCCCAAGCCGTGGAAGAGAGCAGCCCGGACGAGGCGCTCGCCGGTCTCATGATCGAAATCCAGAACGGGCCGTGCGCGCGGCAATTTCAGCCACTCGCCGGGAACGCTATTTCGCTTTTTTTTGACGGAAGGGAGGGCTATTGAGTCGCTGCAGTAAACCCTCCCGCTCAGGCCGAGGGCGGAAGGCTTGCTTCTTCAATAACATCGCTCAAGGACTGATCATGTCCGAAGCCGCCGGATTTCGTGATCAGATGAGCGGTTGCGTCATTCAGCGTGAAGGCGGAAAGTGGAAGGCCTGTTTCGATTTCACCGATCGGATGGATCGTCTCGACGCCCGCAGCCCCCAGGATCGCAGCAGCAGTGTCTCCGCCGGATGCAATCAGCGTCCCTGGCATGTTGCGCAACATCATCGCGGCGATGCCCGTTCCGAGCCGCTCCGCGACGATTTCACTGCTCTCGGCTGTTTCGGTCTCGACACATCGAACCAGAGTGATGTCCGGCACCTGATCCAGGTCGGCGGGCACGTTACCGTTCGGGGCGATAATGACCGCGACGCGCTCTTCCGAAGCGATGAGATGCTCGACCTGCCGGATGGTGATCGGGTCACGCGACCCTATGACGATCAGCAGGGGAAATGTGAAATCCAGCGCCGCCTGTGACCCTGAGCCGATCGACAATCGATCCGCGAGCGCCTGTCCGAGACCCCTTGCACCAACGGCAAGCACCGCAGGGTTCTCCAGGATATGGTCGGCGACAAGCCCGAGATCAGAGTCCTCGATCACATCAGGCGCATAGACGTCGACATCATCAGGAAAGGCCGGAAGCGGAATTGGCTGATCGACCCCCCGCCCCGTGACATGTCCATTCTGCAGCAATCGTCCCTGCTCGGGGATGGCTGGAGCCAGGACGACGCGACCGCGCGCTAATCCCTCGAGCATCGCAACTGTCTCGGAGACGACATTGCCTTTGAGTCGGCTGTCGATCTTCTTGAAGTAAAACTCCGGCGAGAAGCGGCGCAATTCCAACGTGATGTCGAACAGCCGCGCCCCGGCGGCCGCGGCGTTCATATGCCGCGTTCCCGTGGCAACGGTCAGCACGTCAGGATCTTCCGCAAGCGCGCGCTTCAAATGGTCGCCGCTCAGCGCGACCGTGACCTTCATACCCAGCTTCGCAAACGGCGTCGCGGTATCGATCGCGCCGGTCAGGTCGTCGGCCACAATGGCAATTTTCAATGGCATGGCTGTCCTTCCGGGCAAGCGGGCTGGGAGTATTCCTAGGCAAAGCGCGCAAGCGCGTCAAATAAAATGATCCAATCGATCATTTTTTGGCAATTTGATTGAAAACGTCACAGAATTGGGATTAATTGCGTCACGGAACCGGCGTCGTGAGATCGCTGCGATCATGAAAGGCTACAGAATGACGAAACCGATCATCGCGATTACTATGGGGGATCCCGCGGGCATTGGCCCCGAGGTCATCGCCAAGGCACTCTCGACCCCCGCGGTCGAGAATTTCTGCCGACCGTTCGTTGTCGGCGATGTGGATAGGCTGCGGAAGGCGGCCGCCATCGTCGGGACGACCACCGAAATCCGCCTGCTGGACGCGATCGGAGACAGGAAGGAAGGCAGCATCAATGTGCTGCAAGCCGTCGAAATGCCTTCCGATCTTCCCTTTGGCGCAGTCAGCCGCGAAGGTGGCGAAGCGGCCTATCGATGCATCGTGTCCGCGGTGGAACATGCCCAGGCCGGGACGGTCGACGCGATCTGCACCGCACCTCTGAGCAAGGAAGCATTGCATCTGGCAGGTTACCGTTACCCCGGCCACACCGAACTCATCGCCCACCTGACAAGCACGGCTGAAGTATCGATGATGCTTGCCTCCCCCAAACTGCGCGTGGTGCACGTGACAACCCACATCGGTCTCATCGACGCGATCGCCAAGATCGAGCCGGGGCTTGTGCTTCGCACCATCGAGCGCGGTCGGGCCGCCCTGCTCGGCATGATGGGACGCGAGCCCCGCATCGGCGTTTGCGCGATCAACCCGCATGCCGGCGAAAACGGACTCTTCGGTCACGACGAAGAGGCGATCAAGATCACGCCCGCGGTTACCGAGGCAGTGCGCCTCGGTTACGACGTCACCGGCCCGCTTGCCGCCGACACGCTTTTCTTCAGGGCAGTGCGCGGCGATTTCGACCTGGTCGTTGCCATGTACCACGACCAGGGCCATGGCCCGGTCAAGGTTCTCGGCATCGAGGAAGGCGTTAACGTCACCGTCGGCCTGCCGATCGTGCGGACCTCCGTGGATCATGGCACCGCCTTTGATATTGCCGGAATGGGCAAGGCCGACGAGCGCAGCCTGATCTACGCGCTGCAGCAGGCTGCGATTCTGTCTGGTAAAGCAGCCTGATTGTGATATCCGGCGAATGAATATCGATCAGCGCACGATCTCGTCGCCGCGCTGATCGAGGAACCGACCCGAAACGTGAGGAGGCTACATGACCGGCTTCAACCGGCGAAAGGAAGCCTTGCTTCGGCTGCTCCAAACGGGAGCGCCGAGTGTCAATGCTCTCAGCGCAGCGCTCGACGTCTCGGTCGCGACAGTGAGGCGCGATCTGGCGGCGCTCGCCGACGAAGGCGTGATTGCCCGCACCTATGGCGGAGCAACGCTGCTACAGCGAGCCGAGTCAACTTTCGATTTCAGAAGGCAGTTGGCGGCAGCAGCAAAGCGTAAGATCGCTGAGGCAGCATTCGAAGAGGTAAAGGGCGCCTCGACCGTCTTTCTCGATGCCGGAACGACAATCGGCACCTTTGCTGAAACGCTCGCCCTAATGCAGGATCGGCTGAACGGCCTTGTCGTTGTCACCCAATCGCAACGCGTCGCAGCCAGCCTCGCAAAGGTCTCGTCTATTGAGCTGTTCCTTCTCGGCGGCCGCTATCAGGCCCATTCGGAAGGCGTATTCGGTCCATTGGCCGAAAAGACGATCGAGGCTTTCCGCTTTGACAAAGTCTTCCTCGGTGCTGATGCGGTTTCGGCACGGTTCGGGCTGGGGGAAACGACGCTGGAACAGATCCGCCTGAAGGAGATCGCCATGCAGCGATCGACAAACGTTTGCGTCCTGGCAGACGATACAAAGTTTCATGATCAGGATTTGCCATTTTGGGTGACGCTCCCTGTGGGCGCAAAGGTCATCGCCAACGACATGCCTCAACAGTTGCGAGATGAATTCCGAAGAGCCGCCATTGAGATCAAGGCCTGAAACCTCGTTTGAACTGAAGGCTTACCGAAGCGAACCAGAGTTCGCTCCCGTGAAAAATTTCATCGCGATGACGAGCCATTGCTTTGGAAGCACGATCGGCCAGTTGAGCCAATCGGTAAGTCATCGCTTGCAACGAAACTGAATAGCTGCTTATCTGGCTGCAACTCTGGGAGGGGAAAATCATGAGGGCATTTATCGATCGTCATATGACGAGGATGCTGACACTTGCCGTCGGCTGTTCCGCGGTAGGCGTTATCGCAGAACTCGTACTGCTCAAATAGGATAAGCGCTGGGTTATGTTCTCCTCCGCGTTTTGCTAGTGTTCGAAACAGCAATGCCGTGGAGGCCTGAAATGACCCCTGCTCGATTTACCGAATGCCTTCTACATATCCGCTGGACGCCGATCAATCTGGCGAGCGCGCTCCAGTGCGACTTGTCGTGGATTGAAGCTCTCGAGGCCGGAAATGCCACGGTACCAGCAGATCTTGCCGCCTGGCTTGAGACGCTTGCCCAATGCCATGAGGCAGCCGGCATCCCGACAAAATATCGCGGGCATGGGCACGACTGACCACGCAACGTGAACGGCTACGCATGTAGACTTGGGCGCAACCGAAGCTGCGCCCAAGCAAAATGTTGCGATCAAACGAGGTCGAAACGGTCGGCGTTCATGACCTTGTTCCAGGCCGCAACGAAGTCCTTGACGAACTTCTCCTTGGCATCGGACTGGCCGTAGACTTCCGCCAGAGCGCGAAGCTGCGAGTGCGAACCGAAGATCAGGTCGACGCGGGTACCCGTCCACTTGAGTTCGCCAGACTTGCGGTCACGGCCTTCATAGACGCCGTCCTTGCCGGCAAGCGGAGACCACTGCGTGCCCATGTCGAGCAGGTTGACGAAAAAGTCGTTCGTCAGCGCCTCGGGACGCGATGTGAACACACCATGCTCCGGTGCACCCGCCCTCAGCACGCGAAGCCCGCCGAGGAGAACCGTCATTTGCGGCGCGGTCAGGCTCAGCAGCTGTGCGCGGTCGACGAGAGCCTCCTCAGGCTTCATGAACTGCGGGCCGCCGACATAGTTGCGGAAACCATCGGCACGCGGCTTCAAGGCTTCGAACGAATGGGTATCGGTCTGCGCCTCGGAAGCGTCCATGCGGCCCGGCGTGAACGGCACTGACACGGCGTGACCGCCTGCCTTTGCAGCCTTCTCGACACCGGCTGCACCGGCAAGGACGATCAGATCAGCCAGCGAGATCTTCTTGCCGCTGCTTTGTGCGGCGTTGAAGTCCTTCTGGACGCCTTCGAGAACACCGAGCACCTTGGCAAGCTGCGCGGGCTGGTTTGCTTCCCAATCCTTCTGCGGCGCAAGGCGGATGCGCGCGCCGTTAGCGCCGCCCCGCTTGTCGGAACCGCGGAAGCTGGAGGCGGAAGCCCAGGCGGTCGAGACGAGTTCCTGTACGGAAAGGCCGGTTGCGAGGATCTTTTCCTTCAACGCAGCAATATCCGCGTCGTCGATAAGCTTGTGATCCACGGCCGGGATCACGTCCTGCCAGATCAGATCTTCAGCCGGCACTTCCGGACCGAGGTAGCGGACCTTCGGTCCCATATCGCGATGGGTCAACTTGAACCAGGCACGGGCGAAGGCATCTGCGAACTCTTCCGGATTTTCAAGGAAGCGACGCGAGATCTTTTCATAGGCCGGGTCGACGCGCAGCGCCAGGTCGCTGGTCAACATGGTCGGCAGATGCTTCTTCGAGGAATCGAACGCATCGGGGATGGACGCGTCGGCATTCTTGGCTTTCCACTGCTTGGCGCCGGCCGGGCTCTCGGTCAGCTCCCATTCAAAAGCGAACAGGTTTTCGAAGAAGTAGTTGCTCCATTTCGTCGGCGTCTGCGTCCAGGTGACTTCCAGGCCGGAGCCAATGGAGTCCTTGCCGACGCCCGTGCCGAACTTGCTTTTCCAGCCCAGACCCTGGTCTTCGATAGCGCTGCCTTCCGGCTCGACGCCGACGAATGACGGATCGCCAGCTCCGTGGGTCTTGCCGAAGGTGTGGCCACCGGCGATCAGCGCCACGGTTTCTTCGTCATTCATCGCCATACGGGCAAAGGTTTCGCGGATATCGCGTGCCGAAGCGAGCGGATCCGGGGTGCCGTTCGGGCCTTCCGGGTTGACATAGATCAAGCCCATCTGCACGGCGCCGAGCGGCTCCGCAAGCTCGCGTTCACCGCTGTAGCGCTCGTCGCCGAGCCAGGTGCCTTCCGGACCCCAGTAGAGCTCTTCCGGCTCCCATACGTCGGCGCGGCCACCGGCGAAGCCGAAGGTCTTGAAGCCCATGGATTCAAGCGCGACGTTGCCAGTCAGGATCAGAAGGTCTGCCCAGGAAATCCTGTTGCCGTATTTCTGCTTTATCGGCCAGAGGAGACGGCGGGCCTTGTCGAGGTTGACGTTGTCCGGCCAGCTGTTCAGTGGCGCGAAACGCTGCTGACCCTGACCCGCGCCGCCGCGGCCGTCGGTAATGCGATAGGTGCCGGCGCTATGCCAAGCCATGCGGATAAAGAGGCCGCCATAGTGGCCGAAGTCGGCTGGCCACCACTCCTGCGAATCGGTCATCAGCGCATGAAGATCCTTCTTGAGCGCATCGAGATCGAGCTTCTTGAATTCCTCGGCATAGTCGAACGTCTCGCCCATCGGATCGGAACGAACCGAATGGCCATGAAGCATCTGCACATTGAGCTGGTTCGGCCACCACTCGCGATTGCCTCTGCCGCGTGCGCTATTGCCATGCGGGACGGGACACTTGCCGGCGCTGTCGGGTTTTTGGTCGTCCATTAGCGTTCTCCTTGGATTGCTTCGATTTTCTGCCGTCGAAGGGAGCATCATCCGCCAAGCGGGCCGGGGCAATCCCACGCATCCTCCCTTGCATTCTTCTTAGCCGAAGCGTGTGATAAATTTAAGTTGGATTTACTGATTGTTGCGATAAGTTCCGGTTATGAAGAACCTAACATTGAAACAGCTCCGATATTTTGAAGCCTTGGTCCGTCACGGCCGTTTTCGTCTCGCAGCCCATGCCTGCGCGATCTCTCAGCCGGCCCTGTCGATGCAGATCAAGGAACTCGAGGAAGACCTCGGAAACGAGCTTTTTGAACGCAGCGCACGGGAAGTGAAACTCACCGCCTTCGGCCAGACGTTTGCGTCGCGAGCCCGTGAAATCCTTCGCGCCGTCGACGAGTTGGAGGATCTCGCCCGCGCCGCCCACAATCCCTTTCTTGCGCGCCTTCGCATCGGGATTATTCCAACCGTCGCTCCCTATCTTCTGCCTGCCATTATAAACGAGTTGAACAGGACATTCGATGGCATTCAAATCGAGGTGCGCGAAACCCAGACGGCGAAGCTGATCCAGGAATTGGCACAAGGCGACCTCGATCTTGCGATCGTCGCCCTCCCGGTCTCGGAACCGTCATTGACCGAACTCAAGCTCTTCGAAGAAGAGTTCGTCCTGGTCCGGCACCTCGAAGACGAGGGCAAGCCGGTCCCCGACCGGGATATGCTGCGCGAGATGCGATTGCTTCTGCTGGAGGAGGGCCACTGCTTCCGCGATCAGGCGCTATCCTTCTGTCGAATCGGCTCTGCGCGGCCGCGCGAAATCATGGAGGGCAGTTCTCTTTCCACCCTGGTTCAGATGGTGAGTGCCGGCATCGGCATCACTTTGATCCCTGAAATGGCGATCCCGATGGAAACACGCTCGGCCCAGATCTCGATATCCCGGTTTCGATCTCCCCAGCCCTCGCGCACGATCGGAACGATCTGGCGCAACTCGACGCCGCTGGTCAAACAGCTGCTGGAGATATCGGAAGTAATTCGCCATGCGGCTGATACCATGCGCGGACAGCCCGGATATAGTCCCTGAGCCATCACGCCAGCTTCATTCACCTCTTCCGTCTTGAATTTTGGCGCTGATCTTGCCAACTCTCGGCGCGATCATTTGATTTTCGAAGGAGAATAAAGACACATGACCACTGCAGCAGAAAAGCCCGCCGAGAGCCACGTCTTTGAAGCCGACGTCGCCCGTCTTCTGCATATGATGGTTCATTCGGTTTATTCGGACAGAAACGTCTTCCTACGGGAGCTGATTTCGAATGCCGCCGACGCCTGCGAGAAGCTGCGCTACAAGGCGATCGAAACGCCGTCTCTCCTTGGAACCGATGTCGAGAGCCGTATCACGATTACGCTCGACGAGGAGAAGCAGCAACTCATCGTGGAGGATAACGGCATTGGCATGAGCCGCGAGGAGATGGTCGAGGCGCTTGGCACCATCGCCCGATCGGGAACGCGAGCTTTTATAGAGCGGATCGAAGCAAGCAAGGCCAATGAGGGCGCCCAGCTGATCGGTCAATTCGGCGTCGGCTTCTATTCCTGCTTCATGGTGGCCGAGCGTGTCGACGTGATCTCGCGCCGCGCCGGCTCGCAGGAAGCCTCGCACTGGTCCTCCGACGGCAAAGGCAGCTACACCGTCAGCCCTGTAGACACCGCGGAAGCGCCTGCACGCGGCACCCGCATCACCCTCCATCTGATGGAGGATGCGAAGGAATATACGTCTCGCTGGACCGTCGAGCGCATCGTCAAGGAACAGTCCGGCCACGTGCCTGTTGCAATCCGCCTCTTCGACAAACCCGGCAGCGAGCCGGTGCAGGTAACTGATGGCACCGCCCTTTGGACCAAGTCGAAGAATGAAGTGACGAAGGACGAATATACGGATTTCTACCGCGGCACTTCAGGCCAGTATGACGAACCGGCACTCACCGTGCACTTCCGAGCGGAAGGACGGCACGAATATACTGCACTGGCATTCGTTCCAAGCTCGCAGCCTTTCGACATGTTCGATCCCGATCGCAAGGGGAGAATGAAGCTTTACGTCAAACGTGTCTTCATCACGGACGATGCCGAACTCCTGCCCCGCTATCTCCGCTTCGTACGCGGTCTCGTCGATACCGCCGACCTCCCGCTCAATGTTTCGCGAGAGATGATTCAGGAAAGTCCAATCCTGTCCTCGATCCGCAAGGGTGTCACAAGCAGAATCATCAGCGGCATCGAAAAGCTCGCGGAAACCGAGGCCGACAGCTTCCTCAAGCTCTGGGAGAATTTCGGGCCGGTTCTCAAGGAAGGCATCTACGAGGATTTCGAGCGACGCTCCCAGCTCCTGGCACTCTCACGATTCCGCACGACATCCTCGGGCGAAGGCTATCGCTCCCTCGGCGACTACGTGAAGGACGCAAAGGACGGTCAGAGCGCTATCTATTATCTCGCCGGCGGCAGTCTGGAGCAGCTGAAATCATCGCCGCAGTTGGAAGGTTTTCGCGCCCGCAGCGTCGAGGTTCTGCTGCTGACGGATTCGATCGATAGCTTCTGGGTCATGAACGCGCCGGAGTTTGAAGGCAAAACGTTCAAATCGATCACACAGGGCTCGGCGGATCTGTCTGAATTCCCCAAGACGGACAGCCAGCAAGCGGTCGAGCCGGAAATGGCCGCAAGCACGCAGGCTTTCATTGCTTTCGCCAAGGATAAGCTTGCCGATCAGGTGGCCGATGTGCGGGCATCCGATCGTCTGACTGAAAGTGCCGTCTGCCTCGTTGCCCCGGAAGAGGGCTACGACCGCCAGATGGAAAAGATCCTGCAGGGCGCCGGGCGACTCCAATCCGTCACCAAGCCGATCCTGGAGATCAATCCGGATCATCCCACGATCAAAGCGATCGCGGCTGGGGAAGGCGACCTGCCGTTCCGCGAAGACGCAGCACTGCTGCTGCTCGATGAAGCGCGTATCCTCGACGGCGATAAGCCGGCCGATCCCCGCGCTTTCGCCGAGCGCCTGGCACGCGTATTCGAAAGGGCTGTGCGGTAATAGCTGATGAGGCAGGGGCGATATCGCACCTTGCCTCATTTGGACTTAAGTGGCCTGCCGATGGGATTGCTTCCATCAAGCGAGATATTTCACGCAAAGGGCTCGGTCGGGCTCTTTGACGGGAGCGTAAACCACTCCGGGCCATTTTCCGTCATGTGGATATGGTCTTCCAGGCGAATGCCGAAAGCTCCAGGGCACACGATCATCGGCTCCACGGAAAAACACATGCCTTCCGCCAGCGGCAGGCGGTTTCCGCGCACGATATAGGGATGTTCGTGAATGGAGAGACCCAAGCCGTGGCCGGCCCGGTGCGGCAGGCCGGGAAGGCGATAGTCGGGTCCGAGGCCTTGGCGCTCGAGTACGGCGCGCGCGGCATTGTCGAGACCTTCACATGGAGCCCCGATTTTTGCGGCGTCAAAGACCGCCTGCTGTGCTTCGCGCTCCAGGTTCCAGATGCGGGCGACCTCTGATGTCGGCTCTTCCAGCGTATAGGTCCGCGTCAGGTCCGAATGATAGCCGTCGAGACGGCAGCCGGTGTCGACGAGGATGACGTCGCCTGCTGCGAGCGTCTGGTCACCGTCTGCACCATGTGGCAGCGAGGTCGCAAGACCGAAGGAGACGATGCAGAAGCTTGAACCTTCGGGAGCGCCGAGGAGGCGATGCTGCTCATCGATATAGCGGACGACTTCGGAGGCCCGGATGCCGGGCTTCATCAGGGCATGCGCCCGGCGATGCACTTCGAGCGTCAGGCCCATGGCGTACCGGATGATATCGATCTCGGCCTTCGATTTTCTGACGCGGATATCGCGAACGATCGCGCCGCCATCGACAAGACGGTCAGCACCGAATACGCCCGCCAGCGAATGATAGACGAAAAGTGCGATTTCCTCGTCGAGCCCGAGCTTGCCGTTCGCAGGGATGAGATCGGCAATCAACTGAGAGCTGCTTTCGTGCTCTTCCCAGGCGGCAATCTCGCCGGCCAGACGGGGAAGCGTCTCGATGCGGGAGCACTCGAAACCGGGTGCGATATAGATGAGCTTGGTCGGCGTAACGAGAGCGCCGACCAAGCGTTCGCTCGGGTGCCAGACGAGGCCGGTAAAGTATCGCAGGCTCTCGGTAGAGCCAAGAAGGAAGGCGGCTAGGCCCGCAGCCTCCATGCTCTGGCGAAGATGCGCAAGACGCTCCTGCCGCTCTTCGTCGGTGATGCGGGCTACAGGATGCGACCAGTTCGAAACGTCGGTCATTGGCTGTCCTTTACTTTGCTGAAATCCTGACGTGCGTGCGGCGGGTAGACATCGCGGTCTCCGCTAAAATCTGTAGGGAGAAAACGGTGAAAGATCGATGGCAGGCTTCTCTCCCGCAAGCAGGTTCGCAACGAGACGAGCCGTTCCGGCAGACTGTGTGAGACCCAGATGGCCATGACCGAAGGCATAGATCACCGCCGGAGTGCTGAGCGCGCGGCCGATCGCGGGCAGGCTGTCGGGTAGTGACGGCCTAAATCCCATCCACTGCACGCCGTTCTCGGGCTTCAATCCCGGCAGAAAAGCCTGCGCCTTCTTCAGCATTGCTTCCGACCGCTTGAAATTTGGTGGCAGATCAAGGCCACCCAGTTCCACCGCGCCACCGACGCGGATGCCGGTGGATAGTCGCGTCACGACGAAACCATGGCCGCCGAAGGTGAGCTGTGTCCGCAGATCGAAAGCGCCCGAGGGCAGCGTGGTGTTATAGCCGCGCTCGGTTTCAAGCGGGATCCGGTCTCCGATCGTTCGCGCGATCCGGTGCGAGAACGCGCCTGCCGAAACCACGACCTGCTTCGTGTGCCGTGTTGTCCCCTCCTTGGTCACGATATCGACGCCGCCCTCGACGGACCGCAAAGCGACCACTTCCGCCGTTTCTATCCGACCGCCTCGTTTGCGGAAATGATCCGCCAACGCGAGCGTATAAAGCTTTGGATCGGCGATCGAATACCAGCCGGGCGTGAACGTGCCATGGGTGAAACGGGAGGCGAGACCCGGCTGTATTGCGGCCATGCGGGCTGCGTCGAGATGATGGAACTCGATGCCGTGCTGCTCGCGGACCTTCCAGCCTGGCAGCGAGGCATTCAATTCGGTCTCGCTTTCATAAAGCTGGAGATTGCCTTCCTTCCGCAGCATCGACATCGTTCCGGTTTCCTGCAGGAACGGCTCGAGCGCGGCCTTCGACAGGTCCATCAAAGCAGTTTGCGCCGCCGTTGAATGCGCGACCCGACCGGGCGAGCAGGCACGCCAGAACTGAAACATCCAGGGAGCGATCCTGAGCGCATAGGCGGGCGGTATCGTCAGCGGGCCGAGTGGATCCAGCAGCCATTTCGGCGCTTTCTTCAAAATGCCCGGAGAGGCGAGCGGCAGGATGTCGGTGAACGCAAATGCGCCGGCATTGCCCGCCGACGCGCCGGCGGCCGGGCCCTGTCGATCCAGAACTGTGACCGCAAATCCGCGCTGTTGTGCGACAATCGCAACGGATAGTCCGACAACACCTGCACCAATTACAGTAAGCTGAGATTCGGTCTGACTGGTCATCATGCCTCTCTGGAGAGCCAGCGAAAATTGCTCGCGTCTGATTTTCGTATACTTTATGTATGCAGACATCAACTGCCTTTGCCATCGCGGCAAGGCTCTAATCGGTGAAAGATCCATGGGGGAGAAAATGAACTTGACCTTCGATGAGCTACGTGACCGCGTCGAGGCGATCTTCCGCAATGCGGGCCTCAACGCCATTCAATCCGGCCCGCTCGCCAGCGTCATCGCCCGTGCAGAACGCGATGCCTGCAAATCGCATGGAATCTATCGGGTCGAGGGCATCCTGCGCACGGTGAAGGCAGGGAAAGTGAAACCGGATGCCGTGCCGGAACTAGCCACACAGCCGGATTCCGCGATCGTCAGGGTGGACGCCAAGGGCGGGTTCTCCAACCCGGCAGTCGAGCTCGGCGTGCCCGCGGTTGCCGTGCAGGCGCGTAAACATGGTCTGGCCGCCCTCGTCATCAACGATTGCACTCATTTTGCGGCCCTGTGGCCGGATGTCGAGGCTTTGACGGAACAAGGGCTTGCGGCGCTCGCCATGTGTCCCAGCTATTCGACGGTCGCTCCATCAGGAGGCAAGCTGCCGCTTCTCGGCACCAATCCGTTTGCGTTCGGCTGGCCGCGCGAGGGCAAAGAGCCCTATGTCTTCGACTTCGCCACCTCCATGGCCGCTCGCGGCGAGATCGAATTGCACCGGCGCGCAGGCAAGGCACTCCCGGAAGGCTGGGCGATCGGGCCGGATGGTGAACCGACCATCGAACCGGAAGCCGCACTTGCCGGCGCCATGCTCCCATTTGGCGGGCACAAGGGCTCGGCGATCGGCACGATGATTGAATTGCTTGCCGGGATAATGATCGGCGACCTGACGAGCCGGGAGGCGCTGGATTATCTCGGCACCACCGCGCTCGCGCCAGCGCACGGCGAACTCATTGTCGCCTTTTCTCCGCAAGCCTTCGCCGCCGGCCGGCCGGGTGATCCGTTTGCCCGTGCGGAGCTTCTGTTCGAAGCGATTGCAGGCCAGGGCGCCCGCCTGCCCTCTCAACGTCGATTCGCCGCCCGCGCGATGTCCGAGACTGATGGAATCGTCCTGAACGAGCAGGAGATGCAGCAACTTGAGCGTCTCCGCACCCTCGGGCTCGATGCCGTCGATTAGTCGGATATCTCGGCCTGCTTTCGACTGCACATCAAACAAAAAGGCCCGCCGATGAGGCGGGCCTTGATTCATTTCGCCATCAGTTGAAGCTCAGGGCTTCGACTTCTCGACTGCACCCGGAAGCTTGCTCCACTCGGCGTACCAGCTGTTGAACAGTTTGAACTGAGCTTCGACATAGCCGCGTTGGCTTTCGGACAGTGCATCCGTCTCGTTGAAGTGGAGCGTATATTCCTTGGCGCCCTTCAGCACCATCATGTGCTTGAAGTAGAGAACGAGGTCCGGTCCTTCATCGAAGGACGAGAGGACGGCAAGTGCCTGTTCCAGTTCCTGCGCACGCTGGCGAGCGTCGACGTCGCCTGCTGCAGCAGCCTGCGAAAGGTTGCAGAGGTGGATGACTTCCTTCGGAAGCACGTTTCCGATGCCGGTGATGGCGCCGGTCGCACCGCAATTCACGAAACCGTGGAACACTGCGGTATCGACGCCGATCATCAGCGAAACGTCATCGTCGCGGCTGGTAATGTTTTCGGCCGCATAGCGCAGATCGGCAGGGCCGCCGAATTCCTTGAAGCCGACGAGGTTCGAATGCTCCGCGCGCAGTGCGAAAAACAGGTCAGCGCGCGTGGCAAAGCCGTAATAGGGGCTGTTGTAGATGACCGCCGGGAGGTCTGGTGCTACAGACAGGATCGCCTTGAAATGGGCCTTTTGCGCAACCAGCGACGGACCGCGAGACAGAACGCGCGGGATGACCATCAAGCCCTGTGCGCCGACTTTTTGCGCGTGTGCAGCGTGGGCAACTGCCGAGGCCGTGTTGACCGCGCCCGTGCCGACGATGACGGGTATGCCGGCTTTGACGAGACGTCCGACGCCTTCCATGCGCTGCTCGTCGCTCAGAAGCGGCCAATCACCCATGGAGCCGCAATAAACGACAGCCGACATGCCTGCAGCAATGAGCTCCTTGCCCTTGCGAACCATCGATTCAAAATCCGGGCTGCGGTCTTCCTTGCAGGGGGTCATGAGCGCCGGAACGACGCCGGAAAAGATCTTGGCTTTCATTCTAATTCCTCTTGGACTGGCAGGCCTCATGACACGATTGTCCGCCTGGAAGGCCGAGCCTTGCGTTACTAATAGCGTCTTGTATTCTATTTGTCGACAGAAAAGGTGCGCCAGCTCGAAGATCGAGGATTCCGGCGACGACGACGGTTATTGGTCTTGGTTTGGATGGCGGCTTGACTAGCCTGCGACCTTCGTCGACAAATTGCATTCAAGCCCGTGGTTGGCTATCGGAGAAAAATATCAGGCATGGCGCATATCGAACCCGAGGAAAGCGATGTTCGCCGCGCGCGCGGCACCGGCACTCAAAGTGTCTATACGGTGCTGCGCAAAGAGATTCTCGACATGACCCTGCCGCCTGGAGACGCACTGGAAGAAGTCAGGCTTTCGGAACGTTTCGGTATGTCCCGCACCCCGGTCCGCGAGGCACTGCTGAGGCTTTCCGGCGAGGGCTTGGTCACGACGTTGCCGAACCGCAATACGATCGTCTCACAGATAGACTTCGCGACGCTACCAACCTATTTCGATGCCCTGACGCTGATGTACCGCGTGACCACCCGTGGTGCAGCGCAACGTGCAAGACATGAGGCCATGGCCGACATCAGGAGATGGCAGCAGGAATTTGCCGCCGCCGTTGTCGCCCATGACGCCTTGGCGATGATCGAGGCGAATCGTGAATTCCACGTTGCGATTGCCGAACTCGCCGGCAACCCCTATTACACGGTTTTCTTTAGCCGGCTCCTCGATGAGGGACGGCGCATCCTCAGGCTCTATTACCGCACCTTCGACGATCGCCTGCCTCGGCAGTATGTCGACGAACACGAGGAGATGATCGCGGCGATCGAAGCTCGGAACGTCGAGCTTGCCGACAAGCTTGCCGCCAAACATGCCGAGCAGATCGTCAAGCAGATCCAGGATTATCTGGCGCGCGACCTTGCAGATCCGATCGATCTTTCCGCCAGCTGAGCGAGTGAACGCCCTAACCGGGGCGTCTCATCTCTCGATCTGCGAAACGTGATTGAGCGCGATTACCCATTTGTCGTCGCGTTTGCGCATCAGCCGGGTGTTGACCCCCGTCTGGCCGCCCGCGGCACGCACGAGATTGTAATTGCTGATGAGCTGCGCGGCATCCGGAGCCAGCATCTCGATGCGGATATTCGAGAAGGCTAGTTCCCCCTGCGAGCCCGGAGAGCCGCCGTAATCCGCGATATAGTGAGCCAGCGTCGACTGCCAGTCCTTCTGGATGCGGCCGCGGGATACGAACACCACATCAGGATTGGCAAAGCCGGCCATGTAGCCGTGGAAATCGCCACGGTTCCAGGCTGCCTGCATGTCCGAGATAACGGTGCGGATAGCGTCTTGTTCAGCATTCACGGACATTTCGAACTCATGCCTCTTCAATAAGATTGGTTTCAGTGACGAGGTCTTCTTCCTGTCGCTGGCGCTTGATCAGAACTTCCTGCGCTGCCGAAACGAGATGCCGGCGCAACGCATTTTCGGCTGCCTTCGGATCCTGGTCGAGAATCGCGTCGACGATCTGCTGATGCTCGTTGCAGGAGCGCTTGAGGCGACCCTTGTCCTTGAGCTGATACTTGCGAAAAGGCGCAAGCTTCAGCCTCAAGGTCTGAGCCGCAGCGATCAGATCACTATTATGGCTGCCCTGGAAAAGAAGGCTGTGGAAACGGGTGTTCAACTCATTATAGGCGGCGTGCTCGCCTTCTTCGGCGAGCACATTCATTTCGCGATGGATGTTTTCGAGCTCCGCGCGCTCGCTCATCGTCATTCGATGGGAAGCGAGCCGGCCGCAGGTCGCCTCGAGCTCAGCCATGGCTTCGAACATCTCATCGATCCGCTGGGCCGAAATCTGCGTGACAACGACGCCCTTGTATGGCTCTCGCTCTGCCAATCCGCGCCCACAGAGAATATGCAATGCCTCGCGCACCGGTGTCCGCGATACATTGAATTGCGCAGCGATGGATGCTTCATCAAGGCGCGAGCCTGCCGGAATTGCACCGTTGATCACGGCATCTTCGAGCTGTTCGGCGATGAAATCGCTGCGACTTTTCCTGCCGGGAGCCCCTGTATCCAGCATTTTCTTATCCTTTGTCGTGGCGCTTACCCCTCGTGCGCCCGTTTTTTATGATTATGCGAGCGCACAGAATTTTACACAATCTGCTTGCAACCGGCACAACAAATATACAATATGTCCACAGAGATCGCATGGCAATGATATTTTTTTGGCCCTCCGGATATGAGGGCTTGTATATAATTTGGCGGCTAACGGCTTACATTGTCGACAAACTCTGGAAGGAGGCGACATTGGGCCGGCGGCGGCCGATAGGGAGTTGGAACTAAAATGACTTTTACCACACGGCCGGAACTGAGGGGCACGTTCGGTGCTGTTTCCTCCACGCATTGGTTGTCATCCGCCGTCGGCATGTCGATGCTCGAAAAGGGGCACACAGCCTTTGACGCAGCGGTCGCAGCCGGTTTCGTGCTGCAGGTCGTGGAACCGCATTTGAATGGTCCGGGCGGTGAAGTACCGATCATCGTCACGCCGGCCGGCGCGGATAAGCCAATCGTGATCTCCGGGCAGGGACCTTCTCCCTCCAAGGCGACGGTCAAGTATTTCAGGGATCTCGGTCTCGACATCATTCCGGGCACCGGCCTGCTTGCAGCCTGCATTCCCGGCGCATTCGGCGCCTGGCTGACGCTCCTGCGTGACTATGGCACCGCCGAGCTCGAAGACGTGCTCGCTCCCGCCATCTACTATGCGCAGAACGGCCATCCGCTGGTGCCGCGCATCGCCAATACGATTGCGTCGATGCGTGAGCTTTTCGAAACACATTGGCCGAGCTCCGCCGAACTTTACCTGCCGGGCGGCAACGCACCGCAATCCGGCAAGCTCTTCCGCAATCCATATGTTGCCGCGCTCTATCAGCAGATTATCGACCAGACCAAATCGGCAAAGACGCGCGAGGCGCGCATCGATGCCGCCCTCGACTTCTGGTATCGCGGCCCGATCGCCGAGCGTATCGAAGAATTCTGCGCGACCGAAGAGGTGTGGGACGTTTCGGGCCGCCACCACAAAGGCCTCATTACCGCCCAGGACATGGCCGACTACAAGCCGCTGATCGAGCAGCCGGTTTCGGTCACCTATGGCGACTACGAGATCTTCAAATGCGGTCCCTGGTCGCAAGGTCCGGTGCTTCTGCAGATGCTGCAGATCCTGAAGGGCACAGATATCGCCGATCTCGATCCGATGAGCGCCGATTTCGTGCATCTCGTCGTCGAGACCGCCAAGCTTGCCATGGCCGATCGTGATGCCTGGTATGGCGACAGTTCCGACGTACCGCTCACAACGCTGCTGTCTTCCGGCTATGCCGATAGCCGTCGCGCCTTGATCGGCAGCACCGCATCTATGGAAGTGCGCCCCGGTTCGCCGGACGGGCGCAAGCCCACTCTGCCGCCGCTGCGTGCGGTGGGTACCATTCCGCAGCCGGGCCTCGGCGGCGGCGAACCCACCGTGGCGCGCGAACCGAAGCTTCCGAACGACCGGGAAGGCGAACCGAGCCTCACCCGCGAAGGCGCACAGCGCGGCGACACCGTGCAGGTGAGCGCGGTCGACCGTTGGGGCAACATAGTTTCGGCAACGCCTTCCGGCGGTTGGTTCCAGTCGAGCCCGGTCATTCCGGGTCTCGGTTTCAGCCTCACCACCCGCGGCCAGATGTTCTGGCTCGAGGAAGGCCTGAATTCCACGCTGATGCCGTCCAAGCGGCCGCGCACCACGCTGACGCCATCGACCGCTTTCCGAAATGGGCAGCCCTATATGGCCTTCGGCACGCCGGGCGGCGACCAACAGGACCAGTGGCAGCTGACCATGCTTCTGCGCCACATCCACAAGGGAATGAACCTGCAGGAGGCGATCGACGCCCCCTCCTTCCATACCGACCATCTGCCGAGCTCCTTCTGGCCGCGCGAAATCAGTTTCGGCGCCGTCACGCTGGAATCCCGCTTTCCGGAAGCGATGCAGAAGGAACTGGCGGCACGCGGACACAAGATCACGATCGGCGACGCCTGGTCGGAAGGACGACTTGCCGCCGTCGCAAGAGAGATGGACGGCGAAATGCAATTGGTAAAGGCCGGCTCCAACCCGCGTGGAGTGCAGGGTTACGCCGTCGCTCGGTGATGCCGAGACAGCAATGAAAACAAGAGAGGAACAAAGATGAAGCCATTATATGTTGCACTCGCAGCCGGCCTGACCCTGAGCGGCCTTGCGGTATCTGTCGCCCCAGCTGCTGCGGCTCAATCGGTGCTGCGGATCGGCCTTCAGGACGATCCGGATACGCTTGATCCGGCTTCCAACTGGAGCTTTGTCGGGCGCCACGTCCTGCAGTCGCTTTGCGACAAGATCGTCGACGTCGATGACAATGGCCAGATCATCCCGATGCTTGCGACGAGCTGGGAATGGAATGCAGACAGCACCGCGCTGACGCTCAAGCTCCGCAAGGACGCACTCTTCCACGACGGCACCAAGGTCGACGCGGCTGCGATCAAGTACAATCTAGATCGCGACCTGAACCTGAAGATCTCCCGCCGCAAGCCCGAGATCAGCGCAATCAGCAGCGTCGACGTGGTGGACGACTACACGGTCAAGATCAACCTCAAGGAACCCTCCGTTCCCTTGCTTGCCGCGCTCAGCGACCGCGCCGGCATGATCATCAGCCCGAAAGCCGGCGAAGCACTTGGCGAGAAGTTCACCAACGCCCCGGTCTGCTCCGGCCCTTACAAATTCGTGGAACGCCTCCCGCAGGATCACATCACGCTGGAGAAATTCCCGCAATATTACGACGCGGCGAAATACCATTTCGACCAGATCATCTTTAAGGGCATGCCGGACTCCAACGTCCGCCTGCTGAACCTGCGTTCGGGACAGCTTGATCTGATCGAGCGTCTGGCAGCGACCGACGTCGATGCCGTCAAGGCCGACCCCTCGCTTGCCGTCGATCCCGTCGTAGGCCTCGGTTACTATGGCATCACCTTCGACATCACCGGCGAGGGCGCCAACCTCGATGCCGGCAAGAAGGCGGCTATCCGTGAGGCCGTCAGCCTTGCGATCGACCGCGACGCCATCAACAACGTCGTCTTTGCCGGTCAGGCAAGCCCCGGCAACCAGCCTTTCCCGCCGACGAGCCCTTACTACGACAAAGACTACCCGGTTCCGACGCGTGACCTGGATGCTGCCAAGAAGAAGATGGAAGAGGCCGGCGTGAAGTCCGTCAATCTGGAACTGCTCGTTCCGACTGACGCCGAGCGCCAGCAGGTGGCCCAGCTCGTCCAGGCGATGGTCCAGGAAATCGGCATCACCGTCACGATCAAGCCGACCGAGCTGATGACGCTGCTTGATGTCGCCCGGCAGGGCAAATTCCAGTCCCACCTTGTCGGCTGGAGCGGTCGCGTCGATCCCGACCTCAACATCACGCCGATGCTGGCCTGCGGCGCAGCCGGCAACGACGCGCATTACTGCAACAAGGAGCTCGACGAGACACTGACCAAGGCCCGCGCCATCAGCGATGTCGAGGCCCGCAAGAAGGAATACAACAAGGCAGTCGCGATCCTGCTCAAGGACCTGCCGATCGTCTACATGTATCACTCGCAGTGGATCTTCGCGCATAACGCAAACATCACCGGCTTCAAGGCCAACCCGGACGGCATCATTCGCCTGACTGATGTCAGCCGCAAGAACTAAGTCTGCGCCTGGTTTGATGAGCACATCCCAACCTTTGGATCAAAACCCATCAGCCCGATCTCCTCGGGCTGATGACGCTGCTTCGTCCATCCTCGATATCTCGGACCTGGGCGTCGTCTTCCAGGGAGACGACCGGACCGTGACTGCTGTCGATGGCGTCAGCTTTTCCGTCAAGAAAGGACGCACCCTTGCCATCGTCGGTGAATCCGGCAGCGGCAAGAGCGTCACATCGCTTGCCGTCATGCGACTTCTGCCCGAGCACACGGCGCGCATTACCGGCAGTGTCGATTTCGACGGCCAGCAGCTTCTGGACCAGACGAAAGGCGCCATGCGCCGCCTCCGGGGCAACCGGCTGGCAATGATCTTCCAGGAACCGATGACCTCGCTCAACCCTTCCTACACGGTCGGCGAGCAGATCAACGAAGTCATCCTGCGCCATAGCAGCATGTCCAAGAAAGAGGCGACGGAACGGGCGATCGCCATGCTGAAGCTGGTGCGCATCCCCTCGCCCGAGACCCGATATCATCAATATCCGCACAATCTCTCCGGCGGCATGCGTCAACGCGTGATGATCGCGATGGCGCTCGCTTGCGATCCGGAGCTTCTGATTGCCGACGAGCCGACCACGGCGCTGGATGTGACCATCCAGGCGCAGGTGCTTGAGCTGATGCGCGAACTGCAGCAGAAGACCGGAACCGCCATCATCCTCATTACCCACGATCTCGGCGTCGTTGCCGAATCCTGCGACGATGTGGTCGTCATGTATGCCGGGCAGGTTGTGGAGCAATGTTCCGTCGAGCAGCTTTTCACCTTCCCGCAGCATCCCTATACGGTCGGCCTGCTCGGCTCACTGCCGCGCCTTGACGAACGGCGCGAGCGGCTTGTCGCGATTACCGGCACCGTCCCCGACATGGCCAATCCGCCATCGGGCTGCCGCTTCCAGGCGCGCTGTCCGTTCCGCGTCGAAAAATGTGCCGACATGCCCGATCTCATGGAAATTTCGGCAGGTCACTTCAGCCGCTGCTGGCGTGCGCCCATGGAGGATCTCGTTCCATGACCCAACCTTCTTCCTCCTCATCGGCCGCAAAGCCGATCATCGAAGTCCGCGGGCTCGGGAAAAACTTCATCATCAAGCGCAGCCTGCTCGGCCGTCCGCTGGCGCAAGTGGGTGCCGTCGATGATGTCACCTTTTCCCTGATGCCGGGCGAGACGCTGGCGATCGTCGGGGAATCCGGCTGCGGCAAGTCGACCCTTGGACGGCTCCTGATGCGTCTCATCCGGCCGACCGCCGGCGAGGTCCTGATCGACGGGCAGGACGTTACAAACATCAGCAATGCGGCGATGCGCCAGCAGCGGCGGCATATTCAGCTGATCTTCCAGGATCCCTATGCCTCGCTCAACCCGCGCATGACGATCGCGCAGACGGTTGCCGAGCCGCTGATGCTGCATAATATCGTGCCGGCAGGCCAGCGCGCCAAGCGGGTCGCAGAACTTCTGGAAATGGTCGGCCTTCGCCCCGAACAGGCAAACCGTTATCCCCACGAGTTTTCGGGCGGTCAGCGTCAGCGCGTCGTGATCGCGCGCGCGCTCGCTTCGGAACCGAAAGTGATCATCTGCGACGAAGCCGTTTCCGCTCTCGACGTCTCGATCCAGGCGCAGATCCTCAATCTGCTGAAGGATCTGCAGAAGCGGCTCGGGCTCGCATTCGTCTTCATCTCGCACGACCTCGGTGTGGTGAAGCACATTTCCGATCGCGTCGCGGTCATGTATCTCGGCAAGGTGGTCGAGATCGGCGCATCTGACCTGATATTCGAAGCGCCACGCCACCCTTATACGCGCGCGCTTCTTTCGGCGATTCCCGTTGCCGCGCCGCCCAGCCGTCAGCGCTCTCGCGCAGCACGGCTCCATGGCGACCTGCCAAGTCCGCTGTCCCCGCCGTCGGGCTGCTGCCTGCATACGCGCTGCCCCTATGCCCGGCCGGAATGTCAGACCGTCAGCATGGCGCTGCATACCGAAGAGAACGGCCACGCCAACGCCTGTGCCTTCTGGAACGAATTGCCTGATGAGGACGCGACAGGACCCGTTCGCGAACCCCGAAATCCAAAGCTCGAAAAGCTGTTTGCAGCCTTCGAAGCCATGGCCATCAAGCCAGTGCAGCCCACGGCAGGAGGTTGAACCATGTCATCGCTTCTTTTGCGCCGTCTGCTGCAACTCATCCCCACGATCATCCTGCTGTCGATGATCATCTTTTCGCTTCAGCACCTCTTGCCGGGCGATCCCGCATTGATCCTGGCAGGCGACAATCCCGATGAGGCGACGCTCGCGGCCATTCGCGCCCAGTATCATCTCGACCAGCCGCTCGTCGTCCAGTATCTCTTCTGGATGAAAGGCGTGTTGTCGGGAGACCTTGGCGAATCCATGCGCCATAACTTACCCGTCCTCAGCCTTATCCTCCTAAAGTTGCCAGTGACGCTGCAACTCGCGGTCATGGGCATTATCGTCGCACTCGTGCTCGGCATTACCGGCGGTGTCATTTCCGCGCTGAAGCAGAATACGGCGATCGACTATGTGACGAATGTCGTGTCGCTCGCTGGTATCTCGGTGCCGAACTTCTGGCTCGGCATCATGCTCATCCTGCTCTTTTCCGTTCATCTCGGGTGGCTTCCGGCATCGGGCTTTGTCAGCCCATGGGAAGACTGGCGGATGAGCCTCGCGACGACGATCATGCCCGCCTTCATGCTTGGCATGGCGATCGCCGGCGTCATCATGCGCCATACGAGAGGAGCAATGTTGCAGGCGCTCGAGAGCGATTACGTGCGCACCGCGCGTGCAAAGGGCCTGAGCGAGTGGGTCGTGGTCTTCAAGCACGCGATGCGCAACGCGCTGACGCCGATCATCACGCTCGGAGCGCTTGAATTCGGCGCACTTCTATCCGGCGCGGTCCTGACGGAGCAGATCTTCACGATCCCAGGCTTCGGCAAGCTGATCGTCGATGCGGTCTTCACGCGCGATTATCCGGTCGTGCAGGGCGTCGTCCTCGTCACCTCGCTCTTCTACATCATCCTCAATCTGCTGGCGGATATAGGATATATTCTCGTCAACCCGCGATTGAGAGGCTGATCATGCTGACGGTTACGCAATCCAAGGCCTCGACCAATTCGGTGACACGTTTCTTCCAGAGCCGCCTGTGGCGGCGGCTTGCCAGGCGGCGCAGCGCGCTTCTCGGCCTCGTCGTCGTGCTGTTCATGGTATCCGTCGCGGTCTTGGCACCGCTTCTTTCCCCCTATGACCCGGCGGCACAGAGCTGGACCGCCGTGCGCAAGGCGCCGTCCGCTCTTCACTGGATGGGAACGGACGAGGCAGGTCGCGACATTCTTTCCCGCATCGTCTGGGGCACGCGCGCTTCACTGTTGGCGGGCCTGACATCCGTCGGCATTGCCATGGCGATCGGCGTGCCGCTCGGGCTTGCCGCCGGCTTCCTTGGCGGCATCGTCGATGGTTTCATCAGCCGATTTACCGATGCGATGCTCGCCTGCCCGTTCCTGATCCTGGCGATCGCCTTCGCCGCCTTCCTTGGTCCGAGCCTGACCAACGCAATGCTGGCGATCGGCATTACCGCCACGCCGCTCTTCATCCGCCTGACGCGTGGCCAGGTTCTGTCCATCAAGGCCGAGGAATATGTGGAGGCGGCAAGTGCCGTGGGCAACCCGCAATGGCGCATCGCAGTCCGGCATATCCTGCCGAACATCCTGCCGCAGTTGATCGTTCAGGCAACGCTGACCATTGCTTCCGCAATCATCGCCGAGGCCAGCATGTCCTTCCTTGGTCTCGGCCTGCAGCCGCCGGCTCCCTCCTGGGGATCAATGCTGAACTCCGCACAGCGCTTCCTCAGCAACGCACCATGGATGGCGATGTGGCCGGGTCTGGCGATTTTCATGACGGTGCTATCGTTCAATCTGCTCGGCGACGGCCTGCGCGACGCGCTTGATCCTCGTTCCAAATAACCAATGCGACGCTCCCCATAAACAGACGAGACGTGCCTAGGGAGCGTCGCCGATAGACTGGCTGATGCGCACACCCGCCGTCGCAATGTGAACATGCATGGCCTGCTCCGCAGCGTGGGGATCTCGGGCCGCAATCGCAGCGACGATCGCTTCGTGCTGGCGGACCATTTCTTCGCTGACGCCTTTGGTGAAAACCCGCGTTCTTGAGCTGACCCAATGATGCTCCTTTCGCACCGAATTGATCAGCCGGAATACGCCCCAGAACATGGTGTTTCGAACGCTCTCGGCAATCTTCGTATGGAACGCGCTGTCCCATTGCTCGTATTCTCGCGGGCTTGTGGCCTGCGCGGCCTTTCGAATGAAGAGCCTCATCTGATCGATGTCATTTGGCGTGGCGCGTGTTGCCGCAAAACGGGCAAGCACAGGCTCGATTTCCAGTCTGACCTCAATGAGGTCATGCGGACTGGTGCGGTTGGTCAATGACTTCAGGCTGGTGGACTTCGGGCCGACTTCGCGGACGAAGGTGCCCAGTCCCTGCTTTCGAAACAGCAGCCCCTCTCCCTCGAGCTCGTTCAGGGCTTCTCGGACAGCGCGCCGCCCGATTCCGAAGTGCTCACTGAGCTCCCGCTCCGGCAGCAGCCTCTCATCCGTAATGAAACGCTCGTCCGTCGTCGCGATCGCCGCGCGCAGTTCATCGAGCAGATTTTGCTTGGCTTTCACGGGCACAATCATTCCTCATATTGGGGCCCGCATCCTGAACCATTACAAACCAATCCGCAAGATAAGCACGGTGCCAATTTTTGGGGCAATTCAGTATCCATGCCTTCTTTATTCGGCAAACTTCGCCCAAAACCGCTTGACTAACCCACATCCATGACCAACAAATACTTCAATCGCAGTCTCAAGACTTAACGAGATCGCCAAAAATTTCATGAACCAATTTAAATTGGTTCGCTAAAAAGGGAACGAAATGGACAGACGTACTTTCATGAAACTTACGGCTTCGGCCGCATTTGCCGCGCCGGTTTTGGGCTCAGCCAGCCTCGCTTTTGCGCAAACGAAGCCTGAATCGCTCGCCATGATGACTTGGGGCGGACTGTGGGGCGACGGCATGGCCAAATATGTCGACGCGCCTTTTGCCGCGAAAACGGGCGTCAAGATCACACAGGATCGTGGGTCAAGCCCGGTCGAGCGCATCACCAAGCTGAAGATCAGTCTCGACAACCAGGTCTACGATCTCGTGCAACTGCATGACGGCGTAGTTCCGCTGGCAGAGGCGCAGGGCGTCCTGGAAGATCTGGATCCGAATTCACCGAATCTTTCGTTCCTTGCCGGGGTGCCGGATCGCTTCAAGCGCAAGGGCTGGGTGGCGATGATCTACTCTGCGCTCGGCATCGCCTATAATCCGGACCTCGTGAAAAAGCCGCCGACAAGCTTTGCCGATTTGTGGAGCGAAGACTACCGCGGTTCGATCGTCCTTCCGGAAATCACGCATTCCATCGGTCCCTACGTCATTCCGATCGGCGCGCTGGCCGCCGGAAAGGATGCGAAGGATGCAGATGCCGGCTTCGACATGCTGAGCAAGATGGCTGCTCTTGACCCGATCTGGGCCAAGGATACGGACACGATCATGAGCGCGTTGGTAAACGGGGAAGCCGCCGTCGGCCTGCTCTACAAGTCCCAGACCTACACCGTGCTTCAACAGGGTGGCAAAGTGGAATGGGTCTTCCCGAAGGAAGGCGCGATCTCATACATGTCCGGCACGAGCATTGCCAAGAACGCCAAGAACAAGGCGCTTGCCGAGCAGTATGTGAACATGACGATCGATCCGTCCACACAGGGCTGGGTCGCCCAGGTGTTCAACTACGGCGGCACACATCCGGATACGCTGTCCAAGCTCCCGGTCGAGCTACAGCAGAAGGTGCAGTTCTCTCCGGAGGAGACGGCACGCATCATCGACCTTGATCAGGAATTCATGTCCGCCAACCGCGGTCAGTGGACCGATCGCTGGAATCGCATCGTTTCCGGCGGCTGAGAACCCCATACGCGGCGGCTTGGCGGCCGCCGCGCCGAACAGCAGGAATACTAATCTCATGACGATTTTCAGGCTGGCTGACCGCGGCGCGTTCACCGGTATCCCCTTGGTATTTCTCAATCGGTGTCGAGCGCATCAGCTTCCGGCAGATGATGACGCCGGCGGCTTCGCTGTCGGTGGAAGAGCGGCAGAGGCCGCCGGGAAGCTCGGCTTGACTGGCGTAGCCGGTGATGGCGCGCTCGCAACCCATGCGCCGCCACGCATCGCGATCTATAGCGGCGAGGCCATCGGTTATCCCTATTGGGCCTATTATGCCCACGCGTTGCTCAGTCTCGGGCTGACCTTCTCTGCCCTTGACGGCAGGCAGATTGTCGAGGAAGCGTTATCCGAGTTTGATCTGCTCATCATGCCGGGCGGTTTTGCAACCTGGGGACTCGACCGGGCAGAAAGTCTCCCCGGTATCGATGCGGCAATTCGTGCCTTCATTTCCGAGGGCGGAGCCTTTATCGGCTCCTGTGGTGGCGGTTTCTATGCCTCCGACGGTCGGCCTGGCTGGCTGGGCGCGATCGACGCAACGCCGAACTATACGCAGGAATATCTTTCCACCGGCGCTGCGATCCTCGGCATCTCCATTACCGATCCAGTGCTGGGGCGCGGCCTGCCGGAGGCAGTCGAACTGCCCTATTATCACGGACCCGTCTATTCGAACTCGAAGCGGTCGGCCGTCTCACTCGGGCATTTTAGAAACTTCATTTCCGAAAGCCGGCTCTTCATCGACAATCCGCTGGCGGCATCGCTATTCGACCGCGAGATGAAGAACTCGCCCGCAATCCTGTCCGGCGATCTCGGCAAAGGCAAAGTCCTCGTGTTTTCGCCACATCCCGAAATGGGCGAATTCCTGCGCAAGGGCATCGTGCTGGAAGCCTATGTCCGGCGGTTCCTGCCCATACGCGGCTTCAAGGTGATGGACGAGACGCTGCGCTTCTTCATGAAGGAAGACTGTGCGGGTTTTCGGCTGATCTATAATGCGCTTGTCTATCTCGGCCTGTTCGCAAGGCATGATGGCACCGCCCCTGCAACGGTCGAGACGACGTCGCCGGACGAACTTCTGCAGCTGCTCGACGGGCTGGATGCAGTACTGAAAACGTCCTTTGGTGCGCTGGAGGCTCTCTCGCTCGCGGAAACGGATGAGATGACTATTCTGCTCTCGGCCGAATTCGACAGGCTGAAGCAGGAATGGCAGGACGTGCTGGCAGCTGTCCGCGACGAATGTGCCGGCGGCGCCATCGATGCGCAGTTGGCCCATGCCCTTATCGGCGTCCTGCAGGCGTCGATCGCCTCGCTGGATATCCGGTCGAAACTTACCGAAACCCTTGTATTGACTGAATTGCCGGTCAGGCTGTGCGCTGCGGGACTGCGTGTCATGCGGTGTGACAATGCCTTGGAGAACATGCCATGAAACCCGATAATCTGGCGCAGGCAAACGCATTCGACGTCCGGTTCGTTTCAGTCGAGAAGTCTTTCGCGACAATAACCGCGCTGCACTCACTGGATCTCGAAATCGAACGCGGAACGCTGTTTGCACTGCTGGGACCAAGCGGATGCGGCAAGACGACCACGCTCCGCCTTATTGCAGGCTTCGAACAGCCGACTGGGGGACACGTATTCATCCGCGGCAAGGATGTGACGGGAATCCCGGCCTACAAGCGAAGCTTCGGCATGGTTTTCCAGAACTTTGCCCTCTTTCCCCATCTAAGCGTGGCTGAGAACGTAGCGTTCGGCTTACAGATGCGGCACGTCGCTAAGGACGAGATCCGCCGGAAGGTCGGCGCTGCGCTTGATCTCGTCGCGCTCGGCAAATTTGCCGACCGTTATCCGCGTCAGCTATCCGGCGGTCAGCAGCAGCGCGTCGCGCTAGCGCGCGCCGTGGTGTTCGAGCCTGACGTCCTGTTGCTCGACGAACCGCTCAGCGCGCTCGACAAGATGCTGCGCGAGCAGATGCAGGTGGAGATCCGTCAGCTACAGCGGCGCCTTGGCATGACCACTGTCTTCGTTACCCATGATCAGGAAGAGGCGCTGACCATGTCGGACCGGGTTGCTGTCATGAACCATGGCCGCATCCAGCAGGCAGGCGCGCCCAAAGACATCTACGACCGGCCACGCACCGAATTCGTCGCAACCTTTCTCGGCGCCAGCAATATTCTCGAAGGGCAAGTACGCGGGCGCGAGGGAAATGCGGCCGTGGTCGATCTTGCCGGCAATCTCGTACACATTGCGGGCACGGCGGCAAGCGGAGGAAAGCTGCGTTTTGCTCTCCGCCCCGAGAAAATCGTGCTCGATCCGCAAAGCGGCATTCGCGCGGTGGTGAAGGACGTCATCTATCGAGGGGCTCAGACATTCCTCTACCTCGATATGGGCGGAATAGCTCTGAACGCGGTCCTGCAGAATACCGCAGCCGTGCCTGCGGAAATAGAAGCAGGGGCTTCGGTTGGGCTCTCATGGGAAACGGCAAGTGCGGTTGCGCTGGAGGAAGCGGCATGAGCAAACTCTTGCCGAGTTCCGCCCTGTTCTACGCCGTTGCCTTGCCGCCGCTCATAATCCTTGGCCTGTTTTTTGTCGTTCCGCTTTGCTATCTGCTCTTCGTCAGCTTCATGACGAATTCGGGAACGTCGCTCTTCGACCTGAAGCCGACGCTCCTCAACTACACCGAAATATTCACGGACTCCTTCTACCTGCTGATCATCGAGCGGACGCTGCTGTCGACGGCCATCGTCCTCATTCTATGCCTGCTGATCGGGTATCCCGTCGCATTCTATGCGGCCCGGCTTTCTCCGCGCGGCCGCATGCTCATGCTGATGGTGATGATGGTGCCGCTGATGGTGAGCAATGTCGTCAGGGCCTATGGCTGGGTCGCCATCCTCGGGCGGCGCGGCGTGGTCAGCAGCGCCCTCACGGGCGTCGGCCTCATCGAGCGACCGGTGCAATATCTCTATTCGTTCCAGGCTGTGACGCTCGGCCTGCTGACGATCCTCCTGCCCTTCATGATCGTATCGCTAACCAACTCGCTGAGCACCATCGATCAGCGATACACGGAAGCCGCCCATTCGCTTGGCGCCGGTCCGTGGCGCTCGTTCCTGCGGGTTACGCTGCCGCTCTCAAGCCCCGGCATTGCATCGGGCCTCATGCTGGTGACATTCCTGACGCTGAGCGCCTATGTGACGATCGCCCTCCTGGGTGGGCCACGCTACAAGCTTCTGGTCAGCCTGGTCTTCGACAGCGTCACCACCTTCCGGTGGCCGCGGGCCGCTGCCCTCTCCTTTGCATTGCTGATTATCGCGCTGATTATTGCGGTGCTCATCCAGCTTCTCATTCGGCCGCAACGCGTACAGGGAAAGGGTTGAAGCATGGGTGGCTTCCTTCTTCGCCTCGTCGTCGGCATTGCGCTTGCCCTGATCATGGGGCCGATCCTCGTGGTGCTGATCGTTTCGTTCAGCTCGGGGGACGCGCTGGTCTTCCCACCGCCGGGCTTCTCGCTGCGCTGGTTCGTCGAGTTCTTCGGCATTGTCGAAATGCGAGACGCCTTTGTGCTCAGCATCTTGCTCGCGCTGACCTCGGCCTGCGCCTCGGTCCTGTTGGGGCTCTTGGGCGCGATCTATGTCTCGCGCAATCGCAACGGGCTTTCGACTTTCCTGCAAATGCTCATCATCGCGCCGCTGGTGTTCCCGGCACTGATCCTCGGGCTTGCCTTGCTGCTGATCTACAAGACGGTCAACATGAGCGTCTTGCCGGGCCTCTTCATTGCGCATGTCGTCGTTTGTCTTCCCTACGCATTCCGTGCGGTGCTGACATCGCTTCAAAGTTTCGACACGACGCTCGAAGAGGCCGGCCAGAGCCTCGGCGCCGGTCCGGTGCGTTCGTTCATGCTCATCACGCTGCCGATCATCTGGCCAGGCGTCCTGTCCGGCTGGCTCTTCGCATTCGTCGTATCCTTTGGCGAGCTGAATACTGCGCTCTTCCTGACCGGCCCGGGGGTGGTGACGCTGCCGATCGAGATCTTCAGCTACCTCCAGTTCCAGGGCAATCAGCTCGTCGTCGCCGCGGCGTCCTCATTGCAGATCCTGATCATCCTTGTCGTTTTGGCCTTGGCCGAGAGGTTGGTCGGAGCGAAACAGATCGTCCAGAGATAGGCAGACAGATATGGTGAGTTTTACCACGCGTCCCGAACTGAGCGGCACTTTCGGTGCGGTCAGCTCCACTCATTGGCTTGGCACCTCGGTCGGCATGTCGGTGCTCGAACGCGGAGGGAATGCGTTTGATGCGGCCGCCGCCTGCGGCTTCACGCTTCAGATCGTAGAGCCCCATCTGAATGGTCCGGGTGGCGAAGTGCCCATCATCCTCAAGAGCGTCAAGGAGGATGAGCCGGTGGTCATATGCGGTCAGGGTGTGTCTCCGGCGCTGGCAAGCCTGGAAGCCTTCCGATCGCTGGGGCTTGAGATGGTGCCGGGTACGGGCCTTCTGCCCGCCGTGGTACCGGGTTCCTTTGACGCCTGGATGCTGCTCCTGCGCGATTACGGCACCCTGCCGCTGGAAGATATTCTCTCCTATGCAATCGCCTATGCCGAAAGCGGCTTTCCGCTTCTGCCACGCGCGGTCGCCTCGATCATCCCGGTAGAGGACCTGTTTCGAAACGAATGGCCGAGTTCGGCAGAGGTCTGGCTGCCGCATAATCGCGTGCCGAAACCGGGTGCTGTCATGCACATGCCTGCCATCGCAGCGACCTATCGGCGGATATTGGCCGAAGCCAAGGCAGCCGGATCGGATCGCGTCGTTCAGATCGAGGCGGCGCGGCGCGCCTTCTACCAAGGGTTCGTTGCCGATGCGATCGACCGCTTTTACCGAACGGCAGAACTGTTCGACACGACGGGCCGCCGCAACCCCGGGCTTCTTCGAGGCGAGGACCTTTCCAATTGGTCAGCGACCAAGGAAAAGACGCTGTCGCGCGACTTTCACGGGTTGACGGTCCACAAGACGGGTCCGTGGGGACAGGGACCGGTTTTCTTGCAGCAGCTTGCCCTGTTGTCGCAGCTCGATATCGGCAGCTTCGATCCCTATGGCCCAGATTTTGTCCACACCGTCGTCGAAAGCGCCAAGCTTTGCTTTGCGGATCGCGAAGCATTTTACGGTGATCCGAACACGTCGGACATTCCGATCGATATCCTTCTGTCCGATGATTACGTCCGCGAGCGCGCAAAACTCGTCGGCCCCGAGGCGTCGCAACAACTGATTGCCAGCCATCTGCCCGGAGCGGCGGAGCGTCTTGCGCGGATCGCAGCCCGCGCCGGCAGCGAAGTTCCTCAGGGGCCAGGCGGAGGCGAGGTTACCTTCGCGGCTGTCCCCGAGATCGAAGGCGATACCGTGCATCTCGATATCGTCGACCGGTTCGGCAACATGATTTCGGCGACCCCGAGCGGCGGCTGGCTGCAGAGCTCGCCCGTCGTTCCCGGGCTCGGTTTTCCGATCTCGACGCGCGCCCAGATGTTCTGGCTGGACGAAGGTTTGCCATCCACTCTACGTCCAGGAACAAGGCCACGCACGACATTGACGCCGACGCTCGTCACTCGCGACGGCGAAGGTTATCTTGCCATCGGAACGCCAGGAGGCGACCAGCAGGATCAATGGCCGCTGACGGTCTTCCTGCGCCATATCCTGCATCGACAGGGACTTCAAAGCGCGATCGATGCACCAATGTTCCACAGCAAGCACTGGCCAGGATCATTCTATCCGCGCGAATACGAGCTTGGCCGTCTGCTAATCGAAGATCGTTACTCGGCTTCCACACTCGCTTCGCTCCGGGAAAGAAGCCATAGGCTATCCGTTCAGGACAGCTGGTCGCTTGGGCGCGTCTGCGCGGTTGAGCGCAGCAATGGATTGCTCTACGGCGCGTCGACACCGCGCCATATGCAAAGCTACGCCATAGTACGGTAATCACGATCGCGTTGACGCCGGCCCGTGTTGGACCGGGCCGGCGTCAGGAAATGCACACGATGAGGCTGCTGGTATTCTTCAGCCGCCGAGATGCAGCGCGACGTATTCAAGCTGCCGGTTGTCGGTCGACCAGAGATGCTCGACCTGCTGCGCCATGGGATCAGGGAAGATGTAAGTCTGCCCTTGGGCGATGCCATCTACTATATTGGCGGCGGCATATTCGGGGGTTGCCTTTTCCGGATAAGGCACTTCCTTTGCCAGATCCGTTTCGATCGGTCCCGGATAAATGCCGATGACGGTGATGTTGTGCTTTTCCAGCGTCCCGCGGAGGGACTGCGTGATGGAATGTACGGCGGCCTTGGATGCTGAATACCCGGCCATCATGGGAACGGCCGAGAGGCCGACGACGCTGCTCACATTCGCGATCGTGCCGGATTTACGGGCGACAAACTGCGGCGTGAAGGCTCTGAGAACCCGAAGGGTGCCGAAGAAATTAGTCCGCATATCGTCTTCGAAGGTCTCCCAATTGCTGTCGAGATAATCGCCGAAGGCCAAGGTTCCTGCATTGTTGACGAGAACATCGACATCCCCGGCGGCTTCGGCTGCCGCATTCACCGACGCATCGTTCGTGATGTCGAGCCGCAACGGGACAACCCGCTGATCTCCAAACGCCGGCAGGGTCTCCGGATCGCGAGCGGTGGCGTATATTTTCGCCACTCCGGCCTTAAGCATTTCCCGCACTATGGCTGCGCCGATGCCGCGATTGGCGCCGGTCACCAGGGCAACTTTGTTAGAAAGGGTCATAGTCTTCTCCTGAGTCTGATCACTTGCTGTTGGGATGCGGAAGACCGCTCGGCTCGGAGCCGACGGTTTACAAATGGACCACGGGTTCGAGCGAGCATTGGATCGCCGCGCTCATCCGATAAAGTAAACGCTTCCGTTTACCTGAAGCGGATGTAAACGAAGTCGTTTACTTCGTCAACGGGGACCGCTATAGATCAGAGGCGGACATTCATGAGGATGATGCGATGGTCCAGAACATCGAGATCGAAGGCAAGAAGCTTGAGATCGTGAAATACGCTTTCGATCGGTTCTACGAAGGCGGATTTCATGCGACGGGAATGGAAGCCGCATTGGCTGGCAGCGGCATATCCAAGCGGACGATCTATAAGTATTTTCCGTCCAAGGAAGACCTGATCGAGGCGGTGCTGCAGCGTTATAGCCAGGTTATCGTGGATGACCTCTTCGGTCCGGTGGCGGATATCATCAGCGACCCCCGCGAGCAGATCGTCGCATTCTTCGATGTCAGCAGGATACCCGGCCGCATGCTCACCCGCGGCTGCCTGGGGATGAAGGCGGCGCAGGAATTTACGGGCAAGCATCGCCGCATTGTCGAGCTCGGAATAGAGGCAAACACTCGCGGCGAAGCCAAGTTTCTCGAACTATGTCGGCAGGCGGGTCTTGTCGAGCCTGCTTCGGTCGCAAAGCAGCTCAGCCTGATCTTTCAGGGCGCCCTGGTGCTTTCGCACACGTCGGGCGAGACATCACCATTCCTCGTGGCGAAGGAGGCAGCCTCGGCCGTTCTGGAAAAGGCGACCGCAGCAGGTCGCAAGGATGCGATGTCGAAACACTAACAGGCTGGCGCCGCGGAATGCCTCGTCCAGCCATCCTTGCGAACTGAGAGATCTCACCCTACCCGTCTCACCGTCACCCTGCCAAGCATTTTCGTGCCAGGCATCGAACCCCTCCTCCCTTTACTGTCGGCCTGCGGCTATATTCCTCCTCGCTAAAGCAAAGCTCCCGGGGGGAAAGTATGAGCCAGCAACCCATTCCGCTCAAAACGACTGCCGCCAGGTTTGTCCGCGCGGTCAAGGTCTTCCTGACTTCCCATGTAGGCGGAAGGGCAAGGCTGCTTCTCTTTGCCCTGGTCGCACTCTTTTGCGGCATCAGCGCGCTCAACGTCGTCAATAGTTTCGTCGGTCGAAACTTCATGACGGCCATTGCCGAAAGGCGAACCGCCGAGTTCACGCGCCAGGCATTTCTCTACACCGGCGTATTCGCTGCCTCGACCATCGTTTCCGTGATTGCCCGCTTTGCGGAGGAACGTCTCGCCTTGCTCTGGCGGGAGTTCCTGACCCATCGGGTCGTCGGCTCCTATATGAGTGGCGGCACCTTCTATAGAGTGAGCGTCGGAGGTAAGCTCTCGTATCCCGACCAGAGAATTGCCGACGATATCAACGCGTTTACAGTCACAACGCTTTCGTTCGTCCTGATGCTGCTCAATAGCGTGCTGGCAATTTTGACCTTCTCGGGAGTGCTGTGGCTGATCAGTCCGCTGCTTTTCATCGCCGCCGTCCTTTACGCGGCATTCGGATCCTACATGACCATTGCGTTGGGCCGACCGTTGATCAGCCTACAATATAATCAACTCGACGCCGAGGCGGCCTTTCGCTCCAGTCTGATCCGGGTGCGAGAGAATGCTGAATCGATCCTGTTCGAGGGAGGGGAGCAACGCCACGCGAACCTTTTGCTGAAGCGGTTCGATGAAGCTGCCGGCAATTTCAGACGGATCATATCACTCAACCGCAATGTCGGCTTCTTCACCACGGGCTATAACTGGATGATACAGATCATCCCTGTCATCATCATCGCTCCGGCCTTCATTCACGGCGACATGGAGTTCGGGGTGGTCACCCAGTCCGCTGCAGCGTTTGCGATACTTGTGGCCGCATTTTCCTTTATCGTCAGTCAGTTTAAGTCGCTCTCCAACTTCGCAGCCGTCGTTGCCCGCCTAAGCTCGCTGGTGGAAGTTATGGAGGAGAGGCAACCATCAGGAACATCCAATGTCGAACTCCTTGAAACAGATGGGCAACTTGCCTTCGATCAAGTGACGTTGACGTCACCCGCAAAAGGCCGCTTGTTGGCGGATCTATCGGCATCCGTCCCAACCGACGTCAGAATGCTTGTGGTCGGAGACGACGAAGTCGCCGGCGTCGAGCTATTCCGGGCCGCGGCCGGTATCAGCATTTCCGGCAGCGGACGCATCACTCGTCCGCAGCAGGATCAGATCCGCTTCATCCCCCAGCGCCCCTACCTCATTCCCGGAACACTGCGCCAAGCACTCGTACCGGTCGATAAGCCGCCCGGCATATCCGATGAGCAAATTCTCGGGTTGTTGGATGAACTCGGGCTTGGCCATCTGATCGACCCGGAGAATCCGGACAGGGAACAAGACTGGGGAACTGTCCTGTCGCCGCGGGAACAGCAACTCCTGATAGTCGCCAATGCGATTGTTGCCTCACCCCGATATGTCGTCGTGGAGAAGGGCGAAGTGACTTTTGGTCATGAACTGATGGACCGGATCCTCGGACTTTTCGCCGAGAGATCAATCGCCTGCCTCAATTTCGGAGAGCCCGGCACGCCGCGCGGCCGGTATGACATCGTTCTGGAATATCACAAGGACGGAAGCTGGGCGTGGATCGATCAACGAGGCAAGCCCTGAAAGCCAGTTGATAGCATGGTGCGATAGATATTCTCGACTTCGGGGATGCTCATCGACACAATTATCCCGTGTCATAATGCTTACGGGGCCGTTGCGGAAGAGTTGTAAGAGGTTTATCATTTCCACCAGAGCCACTTCGGAGTGAAACCGAGATGCTGGTCAAAGATGTAATGACGGCTACGCTCGTCAAAATATCACCTGACAATAGTGTCGAGCACGCGGCTCGAACTATGCTGGAAAATAGCGTAAGTGGCCTTCCGGTCGCTGATGATATGGGCCAGCTCGTCGGCATTATCAGCGAAGGCGACTTGATCCGTAGAACGGAAGTGGGAGCAGGCGAACTCGCCCCGCTTGCCGGCACCAAAGTTTCCCACGAAGACAGAGCCCACGACTACATCAAGCGTCATTCCTGGCGCGTGGGCGATGCGATGACCGGCAATCCCGTAACCATCCATGCGGATGCCTCTCTTGCCAAAGCCGCGCAGATGATGGCGGAGCACGGCATCAAACGCATTCCCGTCGTAAAGGACGGACAATTGATCGGTATCGTCAGTCGCGCCGACCTGCTCCAGGCATTTCTTGTGGCTCGGCAGGATAGAACAATGATCGGCGACGACGCCATTCAACGCATCATCTCGACCCGCCTGGGAGAAAATACGGGACTGGAGGGATTTGAGTTGAAGGTTACCGTTACAGACGGAATTGTGCATCTCTGGGGAAATGTCGACACGGAAGAGTGCAAGAAAGCCGCACGTGTTGTTTCCGAAAGTGTCAATGGCGTCAGAGGCGTTGTCGAGCACTTCTCATAGTCTTCTTCCTGAATACGCAGTCGTCCGACTACCGACATAACCACCTATTCCTTCACAGAACATTCTGAAGTCTCTGGATTACGTCGCTGGCGAGGATCGCTGTTCTCGAGACACTATCGAGACCTATCATCTCAGGCGGTTCGATAGTGGCGGCTCAGCATGGGATCGTCGCAAGTCCGATGGGCGGATTGCAACAAGCCAGCATAGGTCCTTTCACAAAGATGCGGTGTCTCAAAGCGCTAGGGTAAAACGAGCAACGGGGGCAAGGGGCATGACCAGCAAGCACACAGCCCTTCCGGGCGACCTTCCGCAGCCCGGTCCCCTGGAAGACCTGCTGCTGCAATACGGCTGCGGGCCGATCAAATTCAACGGCGGCAACAACGCCCTCTATGAACGACATCTGCTTTTCGACAACGCGCTCATCCCGTCCGAAGTTGGAAACCGGGAGCGATACGAGGCGGCCGCCCGCTCCGTTCGGGATATCCTTTCTCAACGCTGGCAGCAGACCGAACAGGTCTATGGTCGGGAAAATCCCAAACGCATCTATTATCTCTCGATGGAATTCCTGATCGGCCGGTCGCTGAGCAACAACATCCTCAACCTGCGCCTCGACCCACTGGTCCGTCAGTTCTTCAAGGATAACCAGTTGGATGAACTGGCGATCCTCGCGGAGGAACCCGATGCAGGCCTCGGCAATGGTGGGCTCGGGCGGCTGGCGGCATGCTTCCTGGATTCGATGGCAACCATGCAATTGCCGGGCATGGGATATGGATTGCGCTATGAATACGGCATCTTCAAGCAGACGATCGTGGACGGCTGGCAGCAGGAGCAGCCCGACAACTGGCTGCGCCGACCTGACCCCTGGGAGGTGGCGCGCCCGCAATTTGCAGTGACGATCGATCTCGGCTGTTCCTTCGAGGTGCGAAGCGGAAACCTGAAGGCGATCACCGGCAGGCCATCGAAGCTGCTCGGCATTCCCTATGACAGGCCGGTGGTCGGGTATGGCGGCAAGACCATCAACACGCTGCGGCTCTGGGCTTCCGCGGCCCCCGACAGTTTCGATTTTCAGGAATTCAGCTCCGGGGAGTTCGTCGGCGCATTGGCCGAGCGTTTGACCGCAGAGACCGTCACCCGCGTGCTCTACCCGGACGATTCCACAAGCATGGGTCAAGGCCTGCGCTTTGTTCAGGAATATTTCCTGGTCGCATGCTCCCTGGCGGATCTCATTCGTCGCTTCCGCGCGAATAATAGCGACTGGAATTGCTTGCCCGACAAGGCCGCGATCCAGCTTAACGACACGCATCCGAGTCTGGCCATTGCTGAACTGATGCGCATCCTGCTGGACGATGCTGCTCTGGGCTGGGACGAGGCCTGGGATATCACCAAGCGCACGCTCGCCTACACGAACCACACTCTTCTTCCCGAGGCATTGGAAAAATGGCCGCTCCGCTGGTTCGAACTCATGGTGCCGCGTCATATGGAGATCATACTGGAGATCGACCGCCGGCTGAGGCAGGAGGCGACAGCACGCTGGCCTGACGACAACGATCGTGTCGCACGGGTGGGCATCGTCGAATCCGGCAACAATCCTCTGGTCCGGATGGCGAACCTTGCGATCACGGGCTCCCACAGCATCAATGGCGTCGCTGCGATACACTCAAAACTATTGCGAGAGGTGACGGTAAAAGATTTAGCCGAACTCTATCCCGATCGTTTCAACAACAAGACGAATGGCATTACGCCGCGGCGCTGGTTGTTATTGTCGAATCCCGATCTCGCCAGCTGCATAACCGATGCCATTGGTGATCGCTGGATCACGAAGGCAGAGGATCTCGAAAGGCTGAAGCCGCTTGCCGATGACGGCGAATTCATTGCTGCGGTGCGTGCGGCGAAGCGCCAGGCGAAGTCGCGTTTCGCCGAATGGCTGAAATCGCAAGCAGGCATCCAGGTCGATCCGGATACGATCTTCGACTGCCAGATCAAGCGCATACACGAATACAAACGGCAACTGTTGAACGGGCTGAGGATTGTCGCGCTCTACAACCGGCTTCGAGAGAACCCGGATATCAACATGCCAGCACGCACTTTCTTCTTTGCCGGAAAGGCAGCGCCCGCCTATCACGTGGCCAAGCTCATCATCAAGTTTCTGAACAATCTTGCCGATACGATAGATGGCGACCCTGCGGTGCGTGGCCGTCTCCGGGTCGTGTTCCTGCCGGAATATTGCGTCTCTGTGGCCGAACGCCTGGTTCCAGCAAGCGACGTCTCGAACCAGATCTCGACCGCCGGATTTGAAGCCAGTGGTACCAGCAACATGAAATTCATGATGAACGGCGCCTTGACCCTCGGCACCCGAGACGGCGCAACGATCGAAATGGCCGAGGCAGCGGGCGAGGAGAATTTCTTTCTCTTCGGGCTGACCGCCCAGCAAGTCGCCGAGAGCCAGGGCTGGTACAGTCCCTGGTGGCACTACGAGAACGAGCCGGAGATTCGCTCCGTTCTTGACCTGATTTTGTCAGGTCATTTCTCTCGCCATGAGCCTCAGCTCACCGATGCAATCCGCAACATATTGCTCGTCGGCGGTGACACATACAGGCATTTGGCGGATCTCACGTCCTACATGGAAGCAGACCGCAAGCTTCAATCACTCTACGCCAAGCCGGAAGCATGGACCAGGAAGGCAGTCTTAAACATCGCGAGTTCAGGGAGATTTTCCAGTGATCGCACAATATCGGAATATGCGAGTGAAATCTGGAATGCTACGCCATGTCCCGTTCCGTGAGGGGACGGCACAAGCAATGAGAAAACCACACGGAGAAGTGGCGTTCGTCCGACCCCTTCGGGTTATTTTTTGTGACTCGGCCTGAATTTTATGCAATACTAAAATACAAGATTTGCATGTAGGGCGAGGCGTTGCCTGCTGGAAATCTCTCCAGGGGCATAGCTACCACCCATTATCCTTAGCCTGCATGCACCAGGCGCTACAACGTAGCTTCCATTTCGTTGAGCATCGCATCTGCAATCTTTGAAAATCGTTCTCAATAACAGTCCGACATCATCAGGGAGACTTCGATGGCTTCGCTTGAGACGGCAGTTAGCAGGCAATCTGCAGCAGACGGTACCCGAACAGAAAAACCCCTATCGACCGACGAACTTCACTTGGTCGATGCCTATTGGAGAGCTTCCAACTATCTTTCGGTCGGCCAGATATACCTGCTCGACAATCCACTCCTAAAGAAACCTTTGAAACGCGGACACGTAAAGCCGCGCCTGCTCGGGCACTGGGGAACATCCCCGGGCCTGAACATGCTCTACACGCATCTAAACCGGGTCATCAAGCGTGACGACCTCAACATGGTCTACGTGATCGGCCCCGGCCACGGCGGACCGTCGCTGGTGGCTCACGCCTACCTGGAAGGCACCTATAGCGAGGTTTATCCGAATATCGGCCAAGACAAGGAAGGCATGAAGAGACTGTTCAAGCAGTTCAGCTTTCCAGGCGGCATACCGAGCCATGTCGCGCCGGAAACGCCCGGCAGCATTCACGAGGGTGGAGAGCTTGGATATGCCTTAAGCCACGCCTATGGCGCAGCCTTCGACAATCCGGACCTGATCGTTGCCTGCATTGTCGGCGACGGCGAGGCCGAGACAGGGCCACTCGCGACCGGATGGCACGGCAATAAATTCCTCAACCCGGCCCGCGACGGCTGCGTTCTGCCGATCCTTCATCTCAACGGATACAAGATCGCCAATCCATGCTTCCTCGCCCGCATCCCGAAGGAGGAGTTGCAGAAATTCTTCGAGGGCATGGGATACAAGCCCTATTTCGTCGAGGGGCATGATCCCGACAAGGTTCACCAGCAACTCGCCGGAACTCTCGACACGGTCATCGCCGAAATCCGATCGATTTGGGCCGAGGCCCGTACGAAGGGCAACGTCAAGCGTCCCGCCTGGCCGATGATCGTATTCAGAACCCCAAAGGGATGGACTTGCCCAAAGGAGATCGACGGGAAGAAATGCGAGGATTACTGGCGGTCGCATCAGGTGCCCATGGGCGAGATGGACAAGCCGGAGCACATTCACATCCTCGAGCAATGGATGAAGAGCTACCGGCCCGAAGAGCTCTTCGAGGAGGATGGTAGCTTCAAGCCGAAATTGGCTGCGCTGGCGCCCACGGGCCATCGCCGGATGAGCGACAATCCCCACTCCAATGGCGGGTTGCTGCTGCGTGATCTCAAGATGCCTGATTTCCGCGACTATGCGGTGGAGGTCCCGAGCCCCGGCGCAACGATGGTTGAATCGGCACGCGTGATGGGGAAATTCCTGCGCGACGTGATGAAGGCAAACCTTAAAAGCAAGAACTTCCGCCTGTTCAGTCCTGACGAGAACAACTCCAACCGCTGGCAGGATGTGCTCGAAGTCACCGATCGCTGCTACATGGCCGAGATCTATCCGGAGGACGACCATCTTTCGCCCGATGGCCGCATCATGGAAGTTCTCAGCGAACACCAATGCCAGGGGTGGCTGGAAGGCTACCTCCTGACGGGTCGCCACGGCTTCTTCTCCTGCTACGAAGCCTTCATCCACATCATCGACTCGATGTTCAACCAGCATGCCAAGTGGCTGAAAGTCTGCAACGAGATCCCGTGGCGGCGGCCGATCGGCTCGCTGAACTATTTCCTGAGTTCCCACGTCTGGCGACAGGATCACAACGGCTTCAGCCACCAGGACCCAGGCTTCATCGACCACGTCGTCAACAAGAAGGCTGACGTCGTCCGTGTCTACCTGCCGGCGGATGCCAATACGCTCCTGTCTGTCACCGACCACTGCCTGCGCAGCCGCAACTACGTCAACGTGGTCGTTGCCGGCAAGCAGCCCGCGCCGCAATGGCTGACCATGGAGGAAGCCGTCAAGCATTGCACCATGGGCCTTGGCATCTGGGAGTGGGCGAGCAACGACAAGGGCAGCGAGCCGGATGTGGTCATGGCATGCTGCGGCGATGTTCCAACCCTCGAAACACTCGCCGCAGTCCAACTCATCCGTGAACATCTGCCCGAGCTGAAGGTGCGCGTCATCAATGTTGTGAACTTGATGAAATTGCAACCAAAAGAAGAGCACCCTCACGGACTGTCGGACGCTGATTTCGACGCCCTGTTCACCAAGGACAAGCCGATCATCTTCGCTTTCCATGGCTATCCGTGGCTGATCCACCGGCTCACCTATCGCAGGCACAACCACCACAATCTCCATGTGCGCGGCTACAAGGAAGAAGGCACGACAAGCACGCCCTTCGACATGGTGGTTATGAATGAGCTCGATCGGTTCCATCTGGTCGAGGACGTCATTGACCGGTTGCCGCAGCTCGGTGCTCGTGCCGCCTATTTCAAGCAGGCACTCCATGCCAAGCTGATCGAGCATCGCGAGTACATCGAGCAATATGGCGATGACATGCCGGCGATCAGCGGATGGAAATGGGGTCTGAAGAGCCCCGCGGAATCGTCCCGCACGACATCTACGGAGGGGGACAACGTATGAAAGACGCAGAATGGCGGCCCTCACGCGGCGTCCTAGCGATTGCCGGCCACCTATGACCCAAAGGCTCTCGACCAATTCCGATCTTGATCGCATGCCTACCGAGGAGGACCTCGGTAGGCTTCAGTTCACGACGATCCTCTACTATCTGCAATGCACCAACCCGGACAACGGGCTGGTGCGCGACAAGACGCAAATCGATGCGCCGGCCAGCATCGCCGCTATCGGAATGGCTTTGGCGACGCTTCCTGTCGTGGTGGAGCGCGGCATCATCATCCGGCCGTTCGCTGCCAAGATTGCCCGAAGGCGCCTAGCATTCCTGCTGTCATGCCCTCAGGGTCCGGAGCCGGATGCATCGGGCTACAAGGGCTTCTTCTATCATTTCCTCGACATAGAAACCGGTCGTCGGGTCTGGCAGTGCGAATTGTCCACTATCGACTCGGCCATCCTGTTTGCCGGAGCACTCACGGTGGCCGCCTATTTCGACGGCGACACCCCGGATGAGATCGAAATCCGGCGGATCGCCAATGAACTCTACGAACGAGTCGACTGGAATTGGGCTTGCGATAACGGACTGACCCTCACGCACGGCTGGCGACCGGAAAACGGGTTCATTCCCTATCGTTGGCGGGGATATGACGAAGGGCTGCTGCTCTATTTTCTCGGCCTGGGGTCGCCGACCCATCCCTTGCCGCCCGAAGCATATGCCGCCTATACCGAAAGTTACGATTGGAGAAACATCTACGGGCGCGAGCTGCTCTATTCCGGGCCGCTGTTCACGCACCAGCTCTCGCATATGTGGATCGACTTCCGCGGCATCCGCGACGAATTCATGCGGGATCACGATAGCGACTACTTCCAGAACAGCCGTCACGCGACCTATGTCCATCAGGAATACGCCATCCGTAATCCGAAGAAATTCGTTGGTTATGGAAAGCACTGCTGGGGATTCACGGCAAGCGACGGACCTGGTTGGATCAAAAAGACGATCGACAGCGTGGAGCGGGAATTCTTCGACTATGTCGCAAGGGGCGCACCTTTCGGACCGGACGACGGAACCGTCTCGCCGTGGGTAGCGGTCGCCTCCCTGCCCTTCGCCCCCGAGATCGTCATTCCGACCATCCGGAGCTTTTCAAAAATGCGCCTCGGCATGGCGCGTCTATACGGTTTCAAACCGTCGTTCAATCAGACTTACCCGCTGGAAAGCAGCGAAACCGGATGGTGGGTCAGCCCCTATCATTTCGGCATCGACCAGGGCCCGGTCGTCCTGATGATCGAAAACTACAGGACGGGGCTGCTGTGGAATATCATGCGCCACTGCAAACCGGTTGTGGTCGGCCTGCGCCGGGCCGGATTTACCGGGGGCTGGCTTGGGGATTAGTCACGCCTAAAGAATGATCTATGATCAGGCGACACCAACGCGCCGCCTGAACGCTCGCTCTCTTCAAGGCCGCCGCTTGAACGTGTTTTCCAGCGCCGGAAATCGACGTCCCCGGACATCCCCGGCATATTCCGCGACAGCAGCGGCAACCCGTTTTCCAAGTTCGTCGTAGCGCTTGACGAAGCGCGGCGTGAATTCATTGAAAAGCCCGAGCATGTCGTCCGAAACCAGAACCTGGCCATCGCAGGCCACCGACGCGCCGATACCGATCGTCGGCACATGCATTGCGGCTGTGATTTCGCGGGCCAGGGGCTCCACCGTACCCTCGACCACGACTGCAAAGGCACCGGAATTCCCGATCGCGTTCGCGTCACGGCGGATTTTTGCAGCCTCCTGTTCCGAATGGCCGACCGAGCGATAGCCGCCGGCCGTATGAACCAGCTGCGGCATCAGGCCGATATGTCCGAGAACCGGAATGCCCCGCGCCGTCAGGAAGGCGATGGTCTCAACCATCTCTTCGCCGCCTTCGAGCTTGACCGCATCGCAGCCGGTTTCCTGCAGGATGCGAACGGCATTGCGAAAGGCGACCTCTTTCGATTCCTGATAGCTTCCGAACGGCATGTCGACAACGACGCATGCGTGGCCGACGCCGCGCATGACCGCCTGGCCGTGCGCGATCATCATGTCGACCGTCACGGCCGTGGTGGTTTCCATGCCGTAGAGCACCATGCCGAGCGAGTCGCCGACCAAGAGCAGATCGCAATGCTCATCGAGCAGACGCGCGATCGGCGTCGTATATGCAGTCAGGCAGACGATTGGCGTGGTTCCCTTCATGGCCGTAATGCGCGATGGCGTCAGGCGCTTTTGGATCCCGGTTGCACTCATCGACTAGCTCCTTTCCTTACCATGCCCTGTCCGCCGAGAACGCGGTTATCGAGAAGCCGTGTCGTGCCGATCCGCACGAACAGGGCAACGACGACCGGGTCCTTGATCTCAGTAACAGGGCGCAAAGTCGAGGCATCCCTGACGGCAACGACCTCCGCATTGGCCAGAGGTTCGCGGCCGAGGAAAGCCGTCAACCTGTCCTCGAGATCTTGCGGATCCGTCATCCCGTCCGCGACCAGTCGCTCCGCCTCGTCAAGCGTCTGCGGGACGATAATGGCGGCACGGCGCTCCGTCTCGCTGAGATAAACGTTGCGCGAGGAGAGCGCGAGGCCGTCCTTGTCCCTCACCGTTGGCACGGCGATAATCCGCACCGGCATCGTCAAATCCTCGACCATGCGCTTGATGACGACGACCTGCTGATAATCCTTCTCGCCAAAATAGGCCCGCTGCGGCTGTACGATGTTGAAAAGCTTGGAGACAACGGTCGCGACTCCGGCGAAATGCCCCGGCCGCACGGCGCCTTCAAGTTCGCTGCCGATCTCAGGGACATCGACCACCGTCAGCATCGGCTGCGGGTACATGTCTTCGACACCAGGGGCAAAGAGCATGTTGACGCCTGCCTCTCTTAGCATGGCGGTGTCGCGTTCCAGATCGCGGGGATACTTGCTGAGATCCTCCGCTGGCCCGAACTGCAACGGATTGACGAAAATCGAGGCGACGACAATGTCGTTTTCGGCCCGTGCGCGCGAGACGAGTTCCATGTGTCCGGCATGCAGGTAGCCCATGGTCGGAACAAGCCCGACCGCGCGCCCGTGCCGTCTCAACGCATCGAGCGCTCTGCGCAACTCGCGTATGTTCGAGAAAACGCGCATTCTTCCTCCATCACTCCACCTCGGGCGCATAGAAATTGCAACGAGCGCGCAACGTCAATGAGCTGCGGCTGATAAAAACGATTAGATGACCGATGGACGTGCTGGAGATGCCCGTCCATCGGAACACCTTCAAAGCTTTTATATCAGCTATCGAAATCAAGGCCGATATCGAGGACAGGAGCGCTGTGGGTAATCCAGCCGACGGAGATAAGGTCTACGCCCGAGGCAGCTATCGCGGCTGCGGTTTCCGGAGTGATGCGTCCTGAGGCTTCTGTGATTGCCCGTCCGTCGACGATGCGAACGGCCTCCCGCAATTCGCCAGGCTGCATGTTGTCGAGCAGGACCGCATCGACGCCATCCTCCATGACCTCGACCAACTGGTCCAGCGTATCGACCTCGATTTCTATTTTCACCATGTGCCCTACCGAGGTCTTGGCGCGACGAAGAGCTTCACGGACACCACCTGCAATCGCAACATGATTGTCCTTAATCAGCATGGCGTCGTGCAGGGCAAAGCGATGGTTCATGCCGCCGCCTGCCCTAACCGCATATTTTTCAAGCGCGCGCAAGCCAGGCGTCGTCTTGCGGGTGCAGGCCACAGCAGCCTTCGTTCCTGCGATTGCCGCGGCGATCGACGCGGTAACGCTGGCGATGCCCGAGAGATGGCCCAGGAAATTGAGCGCCGTGCGCTCTGCCGTCAGCAAGCCACGCGAAGGTCCGGAGATGGTTGCGACGACGTCGCCCGGCCTGACCGCCATACCGTCTTTCAGGTTGCGCGTCATGACGATGGTGGGGTCGACGAGTTGAAAGGCGAGGTCCGCGGCATCGAGCCCAGCAATCACGCCCGGCTGGCGTGCAGCCAAGACGACGGTGGACCGGTGGTCTTCCGGAATGACGGCAGCGGAGGTTATGTCGCCGGAAAGGCCGAGATCCTCGATGAGTGCAGTCCGCACTATCGGTTCGATGACCACACGTGGAAGGGGGACGAGGCTCATGTCATGCGCTCCTTGCAAAGTCTTGGGATGTCGCGGCACGGGCTATTGCCAGCGCCTCGTCGAGCGCCATTTTGCGGCGCCGGGCTACGAGCTGTTTCAGCGGAAAATCGGTGCGCGCATGGGCGCCGCGCGACTCCGTACGCAGGCTTGCGAAGACGGCGATCAGCAACGCCACGATCGCCGGATCGGACGACGCGCCATCTCCTTCTGCCAGCGGCAAAAGCGAGGCAATCGCGCCATGCATGGCGCCTGCATTGCGCAGCACGCCGAGATGACGTGAGACTACGGTTCGAATAGACGCGCTGTCGGCTATCGGAGGCGTCGATGGAATGTCGCCGAGTGCCGGCTGCGAGCGGAACAAGCTCATATTGCGGGCGGCACGTGCGCCCATAACGGTCGCTTCAAGCAAGGAATTGCTGGCAAGCCGGTTGGCGCCATGCAAGCCGGTCGACGCAACCTCACCTGCGACCCACAGGCCGGCTACGCTGCTTTGCCCCTCTTCGTCCGTCGCAACGCCGCCCATGTGATAGTGGACGGCCGGACGGACGGGGATCAGTGCGCTACCGGGATCGATACCTGCCTCATGGCAGAGCGCCGCGATCGCCGGAAACCGGACACCAAAGCGAGGACCAAGAGCCCTGCGTGCGTCGAGAAAGACGCGACCGCCCCGGGCGATCTCGGCGCTGATGGCACGGGCGACCACATCCCGCGGCGCGAGTTCCTCGCCGGGAGTATCCGCCATGAAGCGCTCGCCCCTTTCATTGACGAGTTCGGCGCCTTCGCCACGCACCGCTTCACTCACAAGTGCCAGCGGCCGGCGGCGACTATCGAGCGCCGTCGGGTGAAACTGCACGAATTCCATATCCGCAAGCACGGCGCCGGCTCGCGCTGCAAGCGCGATGCCCTGACCAAAATTCGAGGCGGGATTGGTCGTGGCCTCATAGAGGCCGCCGAGGCCGCCGGTTGCCAGAAGCACGCGCGATGACGGCAGGACGATATCGCCGGTGGGGCCAGAGCAAAGCAGACCGCAGACGCTGCCATCCGCTGTCAGTATCCGCCGTGCTTCAAAGCCTTCAAGCACGGCAATCGAAGACCTCTTGGCAACAGCTGCAATCAGAGCCCGGATGATCGCGGCGCCCGATCCATCGCCCCCGGCATGGACGATGCGGCGGCGCGAATGGGCGGCCTCCAGGCCGAGTGCGAATTCGCCGCTGGGGTTCTGGTCAAAGCGGACACCGTAGCGCTGCAGGAGGGCAATGGCGTCCTGCGCTTCGCCGATGATGCCGCCGGCGACACCGGGATCGCAAAGGCCGTCGCCGGCCGCAAGCGTATCGGCGAGATGCAAGCCCGGATTGTCATCGGCGCCAAGGCTGGCGGCAATACCGCCCTGAGCCCACGCGCTCGAGGTTTCAGCGCCAAGCGCACCGCGCGTGACGATCACGGTCGGTTCCGGCGCAAGCGTAAGCGCCGCGATCAAACCCGCAAGCCCGCTGCCGACAACGACCGGGCGGCCCTTAAACTGATGCAGGATCTCGGTCATATCGCCAACATCCTTTCGACAGCCCGGCGCGCCGCCGCAGCAATCCCCGCATCCACTGTCACTTCGTGACGGTTCTCCTCCAACGCCGTGCGGATATTCGCAAGCGTGATGCGCTTCATGTGCGGGCAGAGATTGCAAGGGCGGATGAACTCGACATCCGGATAATGGACGGCAACATTATCGCTCATCGAGCACTCGGTCAGAAGCACCACCCGCGCCGGCTTGCTTGCGCCGACATAGTCTGACATCGCGGCCGTCGAGCCGGCAAAGTCCGCCTCCGCCACGACATCGGGCGGACATTCCGGATGCGCGAGCACGGTTACGCCGGGATGGTTTTCGCGAAGTTGGCGGACATCATCGGCACTGAAAAGTTCGTGCACCTCGCAATGCCCGTGCCATGCGATGATCTCCACCTTGGTTTCCCTCGCAATGTTGCGCGCCAGATATTCGTCCGGGATCATCAGGACTTTCGGCACTCCAAGAGCCTCCACGACCTGTCTTGCGTTGCCTGACGTGCAGCAGATATCGGAGGCAGCCTTCACCGCAGCTGACGTGTTCACATAGGTCACCACGGGAACGCCGGGATGGGCCTGTCGCAACAGCGCGATATCCTCGGGTGTGATCGACTCGGCGAGAGAGCACCCCGCGGCCATGTCGGGGATCAGCACAGTCTTTGCCGGATTGAGAAGCTTTGCCGTCTCCGCCATGAAATGCACTCCGGCAAGAACGATGACGTCGGCGTCGACATCGATCGCCTTGCGGGCAAGCGCCAAGCTGTCGCCGACGATGTCAGCCACACCATGGAAGATTTCCGGCGTCTGATAGTTATGCGCGAGGATGACGGCGTTACGCTTGCGCTTGAGTTCAAGAATTGCCTGAACGTCGTCTTCGAACATCATCCATTCTGCTTTTGGAATGACCCGGCTGACCCGTTCATAGAGAGAGGAAGTGGAAAGGGGGAGGTTCACAGCAATCTCCTTTATACTCAGTTTGAGCATATCACGAACGCAGAGATATTCTCATTGTGAGCATATGTCAATTGCGGGAGAGAGGCAGTTTTGTTCCAGAGAGCGCGCGCTCTTCGACGACCGTCGGCCGGAAGCGGAAAAGCTTGGCCGGGCGGCCGCCGGTTTCACCGGTCATTCCGCCGGTTTCCTCGACTAGGTCTTGCTGCTCGATAAGGCGGCGGAAGTTCTGCTTATGGAGACCCAGCCCCGCGAGCGCCTCTACGGTGTGCTGGAGTTGCAGCAGCGTAAATGTTTCCGGCATGAGCTCGAAAACGACCGGGCGGTATTTGATCTTTGCGCGTAGACGCGCCACGCCGGTCGCAAGAATGCGCCGGTGATCGGCAAACATCGGCCGGCCGAAATTGCCGCCCTCGCCGCCGGCCTCCGCGACAAGCCCGGCTTCGTAAAGCAGCTCATAGCGCTGTAAGGTGAGATCTTCGTTCCAGCCGCCGCCATCAAGCCCGAAGATGAAGTCGGCCCGCTTGTGCCGGTCTCCACGCCGCGCGGGATCCGCGTCAGCCCAGAGTCGCAGCTTGTCGATGAGGCTTGCCAGCACTTCGGGCGGCCCCTGCCGTTGGTCTTCCCAGGGCAGGTATTCGTACCATCCATGCCAGGCCGGCCGTCCGGTGCCGGGTGCGTCCTGCTCGCGAACGAGACCGAGATAACTGATCGAAATCGTCCTGCCACCGAGGATCTCGTTGTTCCTGTCGCGGTCGGCGAATGTGTAGAGCTGCTCTAGATAACCGATCGGATGGCCGGTCTGCTCCTGGATCCATTCGCGCAGACCGCTCTGCAGGGTTCGGTGACCGAGTTCGAAGGGACCGGATGGCAGCGCTTCTCCGGATCGGACAGTCATGATGCGCGGCTCATCCTTAGTCACCGCCGTCACGACGGCCATGAGTTCGGCATGGGCAAGCCCGATCGTCACATTGATTCCCTTGGATGAACTGACCGCAAATCTTTTGACACAGCCGCAGCGCTTCGCCAACAGCAGCGGCAAAGTTCGCAACCAACAATGATCTTATCGAAAGGCCATAGTGACAATACAGCGGACCGCGAAATACAAAATCATCGATCGCCGCATCGAAAAGCCGCGATCGATGATACGTGGGATATTAACGTCAAGCCTTCGTCACGCTTGCTTTATAGCTCTCGTCAATGCTGCGAACGAGCGCTTCATCGACCGCCGCATCCGTCATGTCATGGCGGAGTTCTTCGATCAGTGCGCGCGAAAAACTCGCGATCATGCCCTTGTTCTGACTGAGCAGCGCGCACGCCTCGTGACGGCTATAACCGCCGGAAAGCGCAAGCACGCGTACGACATTCGGATGCTCGACCAGCCCCTTGTAGAGATCGGCGACCGTCGGGATCGTCAGCTTGAGGATCACCTTGACGTCGGCAGGCAGGAGCGCGAGCTGTTTGCTTATCTCCTCGCAAAGGATCGCCTCGGCGCCGGCCTTGTCGGGGCTGCTGATCAACACTTCGGGTTCGACGATCGGCGTCAGGCCGTAACTCGAAATCTGGCGGGCGACTTCAAATTGCTGAGCCACGACGGAAGCAATCCCGCTGGCGGACGGAAGTCTCACCACCGATCGCATCTTCGTGCCATAGATGCCCTTGTTCACGGCACGCTCAAGCAGCGCATCGAGCCGCGGCATCGGCTTCATCATCAATACGCCGTCGCTCTCTGGCTCACGACCGCTGTCAACCTTGAGCAGGGGCACAACACCGCGATCCTCCCAGAGATAGGAAGGGATCGGCTTGCCGCCGATATCGCTGTCCATCGTCCGTTCGAAGAGGATTGCCCCAATGACCTTTTCGCCGGAAAAGGACGGAGCTGTAATGATGCGCAAGCGCATCTGATGAATGAGCTCGAACATTTCGGCATCGCTATGATAGGCCGTGTCCGGGATACCATAGAGACGCAACGCGTCCGGCGTCGATCCGCCGCTTTGGTCAAGGGCTGCAACGAAACCCGGCTTGCCGGACATCTGGGCAGACATCTGCTGAACGTTCATGACTTTCTCCTTGGCTCAAGGGAAAACTCTTAGCGCCCTGCTTTGACAAGACGAACACGGACTAGGATTCGCTTTCAGGGGCGCCTCTGCAAATAGAGAAAATCAGCTTATCGGCAAATCACTTTCCTTGGCGAGGCGCCGATAGACTTCGACCGCGTGTAGAACCGTGTTCATTTGTGCATCGTGTGTATCGATGAAATCCTGTCCATAGACGGTTTCGTCGGTTGCCTCAGTGATGATCGTCAGCGGCGCCTGATAATATTCGCTCACCTGACGGATGCAGGGAATGCCGTAGCGCACTTCGAACGGCGCTTCCGGCATGTGAACTTTCACACATGCCAGTTGCTTGGCATTGAATGCGACGAGGTTCTTGTCGGCGGAAAGCTTGAGCGCCACCTCGTCCATGAGGGCTTCGCCGATTTCTTCCCAGCCCGGATGGGCGCAAAGGATGAGGAAGAAGCCCTTGGGGATCGTCCACATTTCGAAGCCGCGCGGCAGATAGCCAGACATGGGACGCGTCCACTCATGCGAGGGATAGCCATGCAGGTTAAGATGCAGTTTTGCCCCGGAAAGGGCCAAAGCCTTGTTGCGTGCCGCACGCTCGTAGATCGAGTTCGGATCCGGCACGGTGAAGGAGAGATCGTCGCCCATTGCCGTGTAGCGGGCGGCATGGTGCATATGGAAGGGGTTCTCCACGATCAGGCGCTGGTGCAGCTCGTAGCCGTCGACATTCTCGACAGGGATGATGGCGAAATGGGCTTCCGGATCGGCGGCGAGCTTCTGCGTCGCGCGAAGTGCGCCGACAGGGCCGCTGGTCTCGTTGGCGTGCTGGCCGGAGGAGATCAGCACCGCGGGGCCGGAACCCTTCTTGTAGAGTCCGACGACATTCCGGCCTTCGCGGGAGACAGCATGGATTTCCTCGCCATCGATACGGGAGACTTCCTGCCTGATCTGGCTGATCTTCAGGGGGCGGTCGGCGGTTTCCATCGGAATGGCAGCACCTTCGGTCTCGCCATGCTCGCCGAAATCCTCCACCGTCATGACAATGCGCGGCGTGCCGTCGGTGCCCTTGATATCGGGCACGACCTGTCCCGGGCGAGCACCGCCGCGGCCGGCCATGGCGCCCATGGTCGCGTTCAGGCATTCGCGCACGCTGAAGAAAAGGTCTTCATGCATGGCTTCGCGCAGGCTGATGACTTCGCTGCAGAAATCAAGCGTCAAATCCTTGGCAGGGAGCTCCACCACGATGCGCAGGCGATCGAAATAGGGTTCCTTGCGCTGCCATTCATGCGTCTTGATGGCATCGATGGCCGCCAGAAACAGCGTCTCGAAATCCGACTTCAGACGCTCGCCTATCTCGCCTTCCGTCCGCCGCCAGCCGCAGCAGCGCAGTACCGTCGTGCCGACATGATCGTCCTCGACGACATTCGGGGCGAAGACATGATGCGTCGCCGTTTCGCCGCTCTTAGTGACGAGCTTGACGTCGTAGGTGAGGTCGAGATCGTTCGTGTAAAAGGAGATTTCCGCATCGCCGACGAGTGCCGCCAGCGGATAGGCCTCGATCAGGGAGCGCGAGGGTGCTGCGGCAGCATGAACGGGATAGCCGATCTCGATGCGGGCGAGCGAAGCGATGTCCACCTCTTCCAGGAAGAAATAGACGAGCGGCTTGTAGGCGCTGCGAATGCGGGCCTTGAGGCCTGATGCGGCCAGCTTTTCCTCTGCTGCCCTGCGGGACGGACCGTCATCGAAGAGCCAGGCCTCGACCGGAGCGACGGGCTTCTGCTGCAGCAGATCGGAAACGAGCACGTCGAGCGTGCGCGGAACGGCGAGATCGAGAAGCTTGGTCATTTTTCCCTCGTAGGATCGAGATAGTCGCGCAGCCAGTCGCCGAGAAGGTTGAGGCCGAGCACGGTGAACATGATGGCGAAGCCGGGGAAGACGGTGACCCACCAGGCGGACTGCACATAGGTGCGCCCGTCGGCGAGCATTCCGCCCCAGCTCGGGATCGTCGCATCGACGCCGAGGCCGACGAAGGTCAGGCTGCTTTCAAGAAGGATGTTGGTCGCGATATTCAGCGTCATCAGCACGATCACCGGGCCGATGATATTCGGCACGATGTGGTGGACGATGATGCGCAGATTGCCAACGCCGATGGCGCGAGCCGACTGGATGAATTCCCGATCCCTGAGCGAGAGCACAAGACCGCGCACAAGGCGGGCATATTGCACCCATTGCGCCACGATCATAAGCAGGATCAGGATCGACAGGCCGGGGCCGACGATGGCGATGAAGGTGATTGCCATCAGGATGAAGGGCATGGCCAGCTGGATGTCGGCAATGCGCATCAGGATCATGTCGGCTATGCCGCGGAAATAGCCGGCGATCAGGCCAGCGATGGTGCCGATCACAGTGGCTCCTGCGACGGATACCAGGCCGACGATCAGCGAAATCTTGCCGCCGGCGGCGATGCGGGCAAGCACGTCACGTCCGAGAGGATCAGTGCCGAGGATGTGGTTAAGGCTGACGAAGGGCGGCAGCAGGCGCGCGCGCAGGTCCATCATGTCGGCCTTGCTGCCAAAAATGACGTCCGAGAAGACGACGAGCAGCACCATGCCGATCGTGAAGATCAGGCCGAGGATGAGTTCGAGCGGGGTGTGGCGGAAGACGGAAGCGGTCTTGGTCGTCGAGGTCGCCATGCTCAGCCTCTCCCGATGCGAGGGTCGATGATGCCGTAGGCGACGTCGATCAAAAGGTTGGTGATGACGATCAGCAGCGCCATGACCGTGATGACGCCCTGCAGGACAGGATAGTCGCGCGACGAGATGGCATCGAAGGCGAGGCTGCCCATGCCGGGCCAGTTGAAGACCCGCTCGACGATGACGACGCCGCCGAGCAGATCGCCGAACTGCAGGCCGACGAAGGTGAGCAGCGGGATCAGGCAGTTGCGCAGCGCATGCTTGTAGAGCACGACCCGGTCTTTCAGGCCCTTGGCGCGGGAGACGAGGATATATTGCGTCGACAGCGTTTCCAGCATCGCCGAGCGCACGATGCGCACGTTGACCGCCGAAAGGATGAGGGCGAGCGTCACCACCGGCATGACGAGGCCGGTATATTCGAGGAAGCCGCTTGCCGGCAGCAGGTTGAGTTTGATCGAGAAGATCAGGACCAGCATGATCGCCAGCCAGAAATTCGGGAAGGAAAGGCCGACCAGCGACAGGATGCGGATCAACTGATCCGAGAGGGAGCCTGCCTTGACCGCCGCGTGAATGCCGAGCGGGATCGAGATCAGAAAGGAGAGGATGAGCGACAGGAAGGCGAGCAGCAGGGTCGCGGGAAGCGCCTGTGCGATCATGCTCCAGACGGAGCCCCCGCCAAAGAAGCTCCTGCCGAAGTCGCCCGTCAGGATGCCTTCGAGGAAATGGATATATTGCATGTGAAACGGCTGGTTTAGCCCGAGGCCGTCGCGGATATGCTGCAGATCGTCTTCGCTGATGGCGCCGCCGCCGCTCATCAACATGCTGGTCGGGTCCCCCGATAGCCTGATGGCGTAGGAGACAAGCAATGTCACGACGATCACAACGAAGAGCGCCTGAAACAGACGTCTCAATATATAGACTGGCATGATTGACCTCTGCCGAAGGAATGACTGCCCGCCACCAGGCAGACAGTCACCTGGCGTTGTTTACTCGACAGTGGTATCGACGAAGCGGAAGCGGATATCCGGTGTCGGCGGTAGGTTGTGGATGCGCTTGCTTACGCCGTAGAGCGTGTTGTTGTTGTAGAGCGGAATTTCGTAGGCTTGATCGGCAGCATAGGCGGCGACTTCAGCTAGGATCTTCTTGCGCTCGTCGACGTTATACGTCGCGCGCTGAGCCTCCAGCAGCTGGTCCATCTTGACATCCTTGATGTACGGATTCCAGAATTGGCCGCTGTGGTAGAGGAGATAGGCCGTATTGTCGAAATCAAATGTCCAGCCGCCCCAGTTGTACTGGAACAATGATCCGGTCTTTGCGTGGGGGATGACGTCCGAATAGAAGACGCTCGCCTCGTATGATTTCAATGTCGCCGTGATTCCAACGCCTTGAAGGTAGGCGGCGACTGTCTGTGCAACTTCTCGGAACGTGGCGTCGGCGCCGACATAGGACAGTTCGACTGTCGTGCCGGGCTTAACGCCCGCTTTGTTCAGCGCCGCCTTGGCGGCGGCGGGGTCAAAAGGCAGAGGCTTGAGGGCCGGATCATAGCCGAATGAGAGGGAGCTTTGCAGGCTGGCGATGGGCTTGCCGTTGCCCTGCAGAATCTGGTCGATGATTGCGTCGCGATCGATCGCCTCGATCAAGGCCTTGCGCACGGCCGGATCCTTGGTAATGCCGTCGGCGGTGTTGAAGCGCAGCATGGTCACCGTGGGGCCGACGATGCTTTCGATAGCAAGCTTCGGATCGTCGGCGATGGTTTTGACCAGGCTGATCGGCACGAGCGTGGCGATATCGACGCCGCCGGACTGCAGCTCCGAGACCTGGGTCGCGGCTTCAGGGATGAAACGGTAGACCAGGCCACTGAGCTTCGGCGCACCGCCCCAATAGTCCGGATTGGCTTCGAGCGTCAGGCTGACTTTCGGCTTGTAATCGACGAACTTGAACGGGCCCGTTCCAACCGGATGCAGGTTGAAATATTCGTCGCCCTTTTCCTGGATGTATTTCGGCGGAACGATCATCGCGCCATAGCCGGCAAGCTTGGTGATCAGCACTGGATCGGGCGACTTCAGTGTGAAGTCGACCGTATAGTCGTCGACGACAGTCACGGAGCCGATCGAGGTATAGTTTGCCTGCTGCGGGCCCTTGGCGCCTTCCGGTCCGAGAAGGCGGTCGAAAGTGAACTTCACGGCCGCGGCGTTGAAATCCTCGCCGTCGTGGAATTTCACGCCCTGGCGCAGGTGGAAGCGGATGCGCTTGTTGTCGTCGAGGAAATCCCAGCTCGTCGCCAGGCCGGGCTGGAGCTTGAGATCGGGCGTGCGCATGACGAGGCCATCATAGAGATTGCTGCCGATGCGGCCCCAAGTAAGGGTAAAGGTATCGATCGGATCCCAGCTTCCGTCATCCCGCTCCAGGGCGACAGTCAGGGTACCGGCGGCATGGGCGAGGTTCGCCGTGGTTGCGAGCGGAAGCAGCGACACGGCGGCTGCCAGGAGAAGATGTCGATATCGGTTGGCTTTCATTTCTTTGGTTCCCCAGTGTTTTTTAAAGATTGGCGTTCGGGTCTGCATTTGTCCTATGGGAGGGTTTCGGACAACTTCTGCGGATTGGCCGCAACGAAGTGGGATGGCGAAAAACGGCGATATTCCACGAGCGCTGGCTCGTCGCCGATTTTGCGGATCGGGCTCGGTATCGTCCCGGTCAAAAGCGAGGTGTCGATGACGCGATCCGGGTCCGGCACCGGGATCGCCGAGAGCAGCTTGCGCGTATAGGGATGCTGCGGGTTCTCGAAGATCTCCTGCCGCGTTCCGATCTCGACGATCTGGCCGAGATACATGACCGCGACACGATGGCCGATCTTCTCGACGACCGCCATGTCATGGGTGATGAAGAGGTAGGAAAGACCCCTTTCCCTCTGCAATTCGAGCAGGAGGTCGAGGATCTGCGCCTGGATGGAGACGTCGAGCGCTGAGACGGATTCGTCGGCGATGATCAGTTCCGGATCGCACGCCAGGGCTCTGGCGATGCAGACGCGCTGGCGCTGGCCACCGGAAAGCTCATGCGGGAAACGGGTGCGATAGTCGCGCGGCAAGCCGACGCGGTCCAGCAGTTCATCGACGCGCGCCGAGATCGCGGCCTTGGTCGGCAGGAGCTTATGCACGATCATCGGCTCGGCGATGCTGGAACCGACGCGTTGCCGCGGATCGAGCGCGGCGAAAGGATCCTGGAAGATATACTGGATCTTCTGCAGCAGGGAATGCCGGTCGCCCGCGCTCATTTCGGCGACGTCGCGGCCGCGATAGCGGATCTTGCCGCCGGTCGGCTGCATGATTTGCTGCAGCATACGTCCGGTGGTGGATTTGCCCGAGCCGGATTCGCCGACCAGCGCCAGCGTTTCGCCCGGACGGATATCAAAAGAGACCTGCTCGACGGCATGGACGCGATGGGTAACGCGGCCGAACATGGTCTTGCGGGCCGAAAAATGCGCGGTCAGCCCGTCGATCTGCAGCAGCGGCTGCACGGCCTGTGTGCGCTCGGCCGAAATCGCGGCGCTGTTGGGCGAGGGCTTGCCGGTCATGCTGCCGAGGCGGGGGACGGCTGCGAGCAGCGTCTTGGTATAGGGATGCCGCGGATTGGCATAGAGCTGGCGGACGGGCGCGTCCTCGAGCTTTTCGCCATTGCGCAGGACGATGACGTCGTCGGCCATTTCGGCGACCACGCCCATGTCGTGAGTGATGAAGATGACGGCCATGCCGAGCTCTCGTTGAAGCTCGCGGATCGTATTCAGGATCTGCGCCTGGATCGTCACGTCGAGCGCCGTCGTCGGCTCGTCGGCGATCAGCAGTTGCGGCCGGCAGGAGAGCGCCATGGCGATCATCACGCGCTGGCGCATGCCGCCGGACAGCTCGTGCGGATAGCGCTTCAGCATGGTCTCAGCGTCGGGGATGCGCACCTTTTCCAGCATCTCGCGGGCGATGCGGTTCGCGTCCTCGCGGGAGGTCTTCTGGTGCAGGAGGATTGCCTCGGTGATCTGGTCGCCGATCGAGAAGACCGGATCAAGCGAGGTCATCGGCTCCTGAAAGATCATGGCGATCTCGCCGCCACGAATCTGTCGCATGCGCTCGGGTGACGCCTGCATGAGATCGAGCGGGCCGTTGCGGCTCTGGAAGAGCACCTGTCCGCCGCTGATCGTGCCGCCGGAATAATCCGTCAGGCGCATGATCGCTCTCGATGTCACTGACTTGCCGGAGCCGGATTCGCCGACGATGGCGAGCGTCTTGCCGGGCTGGACGTCGAAGCTGATCGACTTGACGGCCTGGAAGACCTGACCTCGGGAGGGAAAATCGACCGACAGTGAGCGTACAGAGAGGACTGGTGGCAAGGTGGGCTTCTCCGGTGTCACGCTCATAGGGTTGCTGCCGACCTCGCTGCCTGCTCGTAGTAGCCCGACAACGCCCTGAGATGCGAGGCGATGTCGGACAGGTCGTCCTGGGAGAGACCGGAAACCTTCGTCGCCTCGACCAACAGCCGTTCGCGGATTTCGGAGTAGCGCTTCAGCGCCTCCAGACCCTTTTCGGTGGTCTGGATCACCTTTTCCTTGCCGGACTTGCCCGTCTTCACGAGGCCGGCGCTCTCCAGCTTCTTCACGGCATAATTGGCGATATGCGTGTCTTCGATATCGAGCACGAGGCAGAGATCGGACAGCGTCTTCGGCCGGTCGCGGTGACGCACCGAGTGAATGATCAGGATTTCGATCGGGGAGAGACCAGGCGCGCCGGCCGCCGACATGCAGCGGACCATCCAGCGATTGAAAGCGTGGGAGAAGAGGATCAACCCGTATTCCAGCTCGGAAAGGGCGGGAGAACTGCCGACCGCCAGATGGGCGGACGATACGATCAATTCGCGCGGTTTCTTGTCCTTCGGCTTATCCAATGAGCCCTCTCACGCTAGCCCCTCGGGGTAATGGGCAGGTTATCGAACAGCGACATTTTGTCAACAAATTATCGCTAAGATTCAATTGTTAACCTTTGGTCCGCGAGAGCCGCACCCGAGGCGGCTCCAGCGCTCCAAAGACCTCTCTCAATTTTCCGCTTTTCCGTACCCACCGCCCGTCGGGGTGACGACGATGAAGGCCTCGCCGGAATCGAGAACCGTATGGGCGCTGCCGATGAGTTCATCGACGGTGCCGTCATTGCGACGCACGAGATTGCGGCCGGTCTGCCCAGCTTCCCCGCCTTCGAGGCCGAAGGGCGCGACGCGGCGATGACCGGACAGAACAGCGAATTCCAGCTTTTCAAGAGTTCGGATGGTGCGCTTGGTGCCGTTACCGGCCGACCATTTTCCTCGCCCGCCCGAGTTCGGCCTAATGTGGAAGTCCTCCAAGACGACGGGGAAGCGGGTTTCGAGGATTTCGGGGTCGGTCAAGCGCGAATTGGTCATGTGCGTATGAACCGCATCGGCGCCGTTGAAGCCGGGGCCGGCCGGCGCGCCTGAGCAGATGGTTTCGTAATATTGATACTGGTCGTTGCCGAAGGTCAGGTTGTTCATCGTCCCTTGCGCCGCTGCCATCGCGCCGACCGCGCCGAACAGGCAGTTCGTCACGGCCTGGCTGACCTCGACATTGCCGGCGACCACAGCTGCCGGATATTTCGGCGTCAGCATGGTGCCCTCGGGCATGACGATGCGGATCGGTCGGAGGCAGCCGGCATTCATCGGAATGTCGGCCTCGACGAGCACGCGGAAGACATAGAGAACGGCGGCGCGGGTCACAGGCTGCGGCGCGTTGAAATTGTCAGCACGCTGTTCCGAGGTGCCGGTGAAATCGACCGTCGCCTCGCGCTTCTCCTTGTCGATCGTCACCTTAACGACGATCTTGCAGCCCTGGTCCATTTCATAGCTGAACTCGCCGCCGGGTAGGCGGTCGAGGACGCGGCGCACGCTTTCGGCGGCATTGTCCTGGACGTGGCCCATATAGGCATCGACCACGTCTTCGCCGAAGAGGGCGATCATCTTCTTGAGTTCGGCGACGCCCTTTTCATTGGCGGCGACCTGCGCCTTCAGGTCGTTGACGTTCTGGGCGAGCTGCCGGACGGGGTAGCGGGCGCCGGTGAGGAGATCGGCGAGCGCGTCTTCTCGAAAATGGCCGCGATCGAGGAGCTTGAAATTGTCGATATAGACGCCTTCTTCCTCGATATGGGTTGCGAGCGGCGACATGGAGCCCGGCGAGATGCCGCCGATGTCGGCGTGATGGCCGCGGCTCGCGACCCAGAAGCGAATGCGGCTGCCGGTCTCGTCGAAAACAGGCGTGCAGACCGTGAGGTCGGGAAGGTGCGTGCCGCCGTTGTAGGGCGCGTTGATCAGGAAGACGTCGCCGGGATGGATGACGAGATTTTCGCGGATCGCGGTCGCGACCGAGGCATCCATAGAGCCGAGATGCACCGGCATATGCGGCGCATTGGCGACGAGATTGCCTTCCGCATCGAAGACCGCGCAGGAGAAATCCAGCCGTTCCTTGATGTTGACCGAATAGGCGGTGTTCTGCAGCGTCACGCCCATCTGCTCGGCGATCGACATGAAGAGGTTGTTGAAGATCTCCAGCATGACCGGATCGGCCTTGGTGCCGATCGCAGTGCGATCCGGTAGGGCCTTGATGCGGCTCATGACGACATGGTCCTTGGCTGTCAGCGTCGCCTGCCAGCCGTCCTCGACGACGATGGTCTGGTTCTTCTCGATGACGATCGCCGGGCCAGTTACGGTCTGACCGGGCAGGATCTTTTCGCGCAGCACCACGGCGGCGTCGTGGCTCTCGCCCTGCGAATGGAAGCGGGTGCGGCGGGCGGGCGTTGCCTCGCCCTTGCCGTTTGCCGCCGTCTCGACTTCGATCTCGGCCGTGGCGCCGCCGATGGTCTCGACCTCGACGGCCTCGACAACGAGCGGCTTGTCCTCGGCGACGAAGCCGAAGCGGCGCTTGTGCAGTTCCTCGAATTCCCGACGCAGGCGGACAGCGTCATCGACCGCGGGGAAGGTCGCTTCGACCGAGAGCAGCGTGTCGGTGCCGGCATAGCGGATATGGGCGCGAAGCACCGTCTGGATCTCGGCAGATGCGACGCCCTGCGCTTCCAGTTCCGGCTTGCATCCGCTTTCGAGCGCCTTGCCGAGCGAAAGGATTGCCGATGGGGCGGCATCGTCGAGCGGCACGCCGAGCGCCTTCTGGCGGGTGGCACGGATGTCCGCCAGACCCATGCCGTAGGCCGAGAGCAGGCCGGACATCGGATGCAGCAGGATGCTCTTCATGCCGAGCGCGTCGGCCACGAGACAGGCATGCTGGCCGCCGGCGCCGCCGAAGCAGTTCAGCGCATAGCGGGTCACGTCATAGCCGCGCTGGACCGAGATCTTCTTGATCGCCTCGACCATGTTGGCAACGGCGATGCGGATGAAGCCGTCGGCGACTTCTTCCGGGCTGCGACCGTCGCCGATGCGGGTCGCAAGCTCCGAGAACTTGCTGCGAACCGTCTCGACGTCCAGCGGCTGGTCCTGATGGGGGCCGAAGATGGCGGGGAAGAATTCCGGCAGCAGCTTGCCGGTCATGACATTGGCGTCGGTGACGGCGAGCGGTCCGCCATTGCGATAGCAGGCGGGACCGGGATGGGCGCCGGCTGAGTCCGGGCCGACGCGAAAGCGCTCGCCGTCGAAATGCAGGATCGAACCGCCGCCGGCAGCGACGGTGTGGATCAGCATCATCGGGGCGCGGACGCGCACGCCAGCAACTTCGGTCTCGAAGGCGCGTTCATATTCGCCGTCGAAATGCGCGACGTCGGTGGAGGTGCCGCCCATGTCGAAGCCGATGACGCGGTTAAAGCCCGCCTGTTCGCCTGTTTTGGCGAGGCCGACGACGCCGCCAGCCGGACCCGACAGGATCGCATCCTTGCCCTGGAACATGTCGGCCGCCGTCAAACCGCCCGACGACATCATGAACATGACGCGGGCGCCGGTGCGGGCGACATCGAGTTCCTGCGAGACCTGCTGGACATAGCGGCCGAGGACGGGGGAGAGATAGGCATCGACGACGGTCGTATCGCCACGGCCGACCAGCTTGATCAGCGGCGAGACTTCATGGCTGACGGAGACCTGCTCGAAGCCGATCTCGCGAGCGATCCGGGCAACAGCAGCCTCATGGGGGGGAAACTTGTAGGCATGCATGAAGACGATGGCGACGGCGCGATAGCCTTCGTCGCGCAGCTGCTGGAGCGCCTTTCGCGCCGCATCCTCGTCCAGCACCTGCTCGACGGTGCCGTCGGCGAGCACGCGCTCGTCGATCTCGGTGACAGTATCGTAGAGCGCTTCCGGCTTGACGATCTCGGTCGCGAAGATCTTCTTGCGTTCCTGATAGCCGATGCGCAACGCGTCGCGGAAGCCCTTGGTCGTCACGAGTGCGAGCCGCTCGCCCTTGCGCTCGAGCAGCGCGTTGGTGGCAACCGTCGTGCCCATGCGGACTTCGCCGATGAGACCGGCAGGGATCGGCTCGCCATTGGTGAGGCCGAGGTGAAGGCGGATGCCCTGGACGGCGGCGTCGGAATAGGCGGCGGGATTTTCGGAGAGCACCTTGCGGGCGTGTAGCGCGCCATCGGGGTCGCGGCCGACGATGTCGGTGAACGTGCCCCCGCGATCGATCCAGAAATCCCAGCGCTTCATTTCACTACCGCTCAACGCCCAACCTCCGCCAGGATGCTTATTTTTATCGAGACAAAATATCGATAAATCGTCAACGTTTTGTCGTCAACAACAATCATCTCCGGCGATACTGTTTCCCCTGTTCAACTCCGCCGAGAGGCAAAGCGTCCCCACTCTGTGGCCAAACGCCTGCGGCGACAAGACGGCGTGGCCATCAGCGCATTGCTGCTCGGTTCCGTTCAAACGCGAAACGCCTGTTTCCCGGTGGACACAAAATTTAGAATTAATAATCTACAAATAACATAGACAATATGGAAACCTATCGGTCGTTCCTCGCCACACCGGCCGATGGATGATTTCGAGAGGGTAGAACCATGCATATCAAGAGATTTCTCGGGGCCGTCGGCTTGCTTGCCTCGCTCCTCACATCCGCTCACGCGGAAGACGCCAAGAAGGTGGTCATCGCCTATCAGACCGGTGCGGTTCCCTATCTGGTCGGGATCGCAAACGGCGAGCTCGCCAAGCAGACCGGTTGGAATATCGAATTCCGCCGCTTCAACTCCGGAGCCGATATTTTCGCGGCCATTGCCTCCGGCGACGTGCAGCTTGGCGATGTCGGCTCCAGCCCCTATGCGGCCTCAGTTAGCCGCGATCTCGATGTCAAGGGCATTTACATCACCGCCGGCGCCGGCGACAGCGAAGCGCTGGTCGTGCGGCCCGAGATCAAATCGGCTGCTGACTTGAAGGGCAAGAAGTTCTCGGCCGCTCCCGTTTCCACCGACCATTATCAGTTGCTCGCCTATCTGAAACAGCAAGGGCTGACGGAGAAGGATGCGCAGGTCATTGCAATGCCGCAGCCACAGATCGTCGCGGCGTGGAAACGCGGCGACATCGACGGCGCTTTCGTCTGGGATCCGGCACTGACGGAACTCAAAAAGGACGGCAAGGTGCTGGTCACCTCGGGCGAAGTCTCCAAGGCCGGCGCCCCCGTTTTCAGCTCCCTCGTCGCGACCTCCGATTTCGCTAAGAAGAACCCGGAATTCCTGACGAAATATGTGAGCCTTATTGACAAATATTATGTCGACTTTGCCAAGCATCCGGACGCCTGGGGACCGACCTCCGACAACATCAAGCTGATCGCCAAACTCCAGGGCGGAACGCCCGAGGAGAATGCCGGCTGGCTGAAGACGACGGTCGTCGTTCCGCTTCAGGAGCAGGTAACGGATGCATGGCTCGGCGGTGGAGACAAGGGAAACATCGCCAAGACACTCAAGGACACGGCGCAATTCCTCAAGGAGCAGAAGAAGATCACTGCCGTCAAGGACAGCTACGCCTCCTTTGTCGACCCGCAATTCGCCGCGGCAGCACTCGCGTCCAACTGACGTAACCCACAAGCACAGGACGGCGGCTCAAACCTGAGCCGCCGTATTCGGGCGAGGACAGGCCATGCTTTCAATCAGAAACGCCACCGTAAAATTCCAGGCTACGGACGGAACGGAAGTCCATGCGCTGGATAATGTCTCATTCGACATTCCGCCGGCTTCGATCGTCGTTGCGCTCGGGGCATCGGGTTGCGGGAAATCGACCTTGCTCAGCGCTATCGCCGGGTTTCAGCCGCTGACGGATGGCGAAATTCTCATTGACGGAAGATCTGTGGAAGGCCCGGGCGGGGATCGCGGCGTCGTATTCCAGAAGGACACGCTGCTGCCCTGGGCCAATGTCCTCGACAATGTCGCGCTTGGCCTGCGCTATCGCGGCGTCGCGAAGGTGGAACGACATCGCCAGGCGCGCGCGCTGCTCGATCTCGTCGGCCTCGCCGATTTCGAGAAAAAGCCGCCATATGAATTGTCGGGCGGCATGCGGCAGCGCGTCGGCATCGCGCGGGCGCTCGCCACCGACCCCAAGGTGCTGCTGATGGACGAGCCCTTCGGCGCTCTCGACAGCCTGACGCGGGAGAACATGCAGCAGCTGCTCGCCTCCATCTGGGCAAAGACCGGAAAACAGATCTTCTTCATTACGCATTCGATCGAGGAAGCGCTGACGCTCGGCACGCATATCCTGGTCATGTCGCCAAGGCCGGGCCGGATCGTTGCCCGATATCAGGCCAATTTTGTTCGTGAATTCGCGGTGACTGGAGACATTGGCCCCGTGCTGGCAAATCCCGAATTCGTCGCGCTGCGGGAGGAAATCCGCTCGCTGATCCATAAGCCCGCGCGGTCCCAGTTCGAAGTGGCCTGATGGCACCACGAACCGGCCGATATCATCGAGACAAAGGATTTTGAAATGACCGTCGCAACAGACACCGGCCTGCCGACCGCGGAAGAAAAACAAAAGCGCTCGCCGGTCCGCTCCTTCGGCAAACCTGGTGGCACGTTGGCCATAAGCGCAGCGACCCTTGTCGCGCTGCTCGTGGCTTGGGTCGCGGCGACCAGATATCACCTCGCCTCCCCGCTGTTTCTACCCTCGCCGAAGGAGGTCCTCACGCAGACCCTGGCGATCGCTTCCGACGGCTATGCGAATGGGACGCTTCTCGACCACGTCCTTGCCAGCCTCGGTCGCGTCAGCGTGGCCCTGGCCTTCGGTATCGGTCTCGGCGTACCCGTGGGGTTGCTCATGGGGCTCAATCGTTGGGCCAGGGGCATCCTGAGCGTTCCCATCGATATCTATTGGGGGCTGCCGCCGCTTGCCTATCTTCCGCTCCTCATCATCTGGCTCGGCATCGGCGAGTCATCGAAGATCCTGCTTCTGAGCCTCGCTGCCTTCGCACCCATATGCTACGCTGCCCAAGCCGGCGTCCGCTCCGTGCCGCAGGAGCGCATCAACGCCGCTCGCTCTCTCGGAGCGAACGCAAGGCAGATCTTCACAACGATCGTATTACCGTCGGCGCTTCCCGAAGTGCTGACCGGAACTCGCATCGCGATCGGCGCGGTGTTGTCCACATTGGTGGCCGCTGAGCTGATCGCGGCACAATCCGGTGTCGGCTACATGATCATGTCGGCCGCCAATTTCCTCGCCACGGATGTCGTCTTTGTCGGCCTGATTGTGATCGCGGTTTTCGCCTGCGCCTTCACGATGGCTATGCGCTTCCTGGAGCAGCGCCTGATCCCCTGGAAGGGGAAGCTTTGAAGTCGAGGACACAACGCGTTTAGCGCGTACCATCGCGAACCATGGCTGCTCATTAGAGAGGGGCAGTCACACCACGAAGCAAAGCAAAGACCTGTCGTGTGAGGCCACTCGACAGGTCTTTTGATTCCTGGAGAAATCTCGCTTCTCAGGCTCCACCTGCAAAGAGGCTTCCCTTCCGAGAAAATTATAGATAAAAACGATAATTATCTACAGACTCAGGGCAGGGGAACGTTTTGGATCAATCTTTCGACAAGCCAGTACATCAGGGACAGCATTCGAAGCCCGATTCTCGCACCACCTCCATTCAAGAAGCGAATTTTATCTATAATTTGCCATTCAACGATCTGCTTTATCGAGCCCAGACCGTTCACCGCGACAATTTCGACCCGAACGCCATCCAGATGAGCCGGCTTCTGTCGATCAAAACCGGTGGCTGCGCCGAGGACTGCGGCTATTGCAGCCAGTCTGCGCACTATCCGACCGGGCTGAAGGCCTCGAAGCTCATGGAGGTCGAGCGCGTGCTGACAGAGGCACGAAAGGCAAAGGAGAGCGGGGCGACGCGCTATTGCATGGGCGCAGCCTGGCGCAATCCCAAGGACCGCGACATGGATAGTCTCGTCGCCATGGTCGAGGGCGTCAGGGCGCTCGGCATGGAAACCTGCATGACCCTCGGCATGCTGACATCAGAACAATCCGCACGGCTCGCCGATGCCGGCCTCGATTACTACAATCACAATCTCGATACCTCCGAGCGCTTCTATTCGGAGATCATCACCACGCGCACTTTTGAGGACCGGCTGGAAACACTTGCCAATGTCCGGGATGCGGGCATCAAGGTCTGCGCAGGCGGGATACTTGGGATGGGAGAAACGGCAGAGGATCGCGTTTCGATGCTGGTTACGCTTGCCAACTTGCCTGCGGCACCGGAGAGCGTGCCGATCAACATGCTGATTCCGATCCCCGGCTCCAAGCTGGCGAATGCCGAGCCGATCGACCCGATCGAATTCGTCCGCACCATCGCGCTCGCGCGAATCCTGATGCCGACCTCGCATGTGCGCCTGTCTGCCGGCCGCACCGATATGAGTGACGAGTTGCAGGCGCTCTGTTTCTTTGCCGGGGCGAATTCTATCTTTGTCGGAGATACGCTCCTGACTGCGGATAATCCTGGCGAGGATCACGATACGGCTCTTTTCCGCCGGCTCGGCTTGAAGCCGATGGAACTGAAGAGATCACGATGAATTCTCCGGCACTCGCCCGCTACGAGGCTAAGCTTGCCGGTTTAACGCGTAGATCGCGGTTTCGCACTCTCGCCTCGCAGCAAGGCGTAGATTTCACCTCCAACGATTATCTCGGGCTAGCCAATGCCCCGCGTCTCAAGGCGGCGACAGCGGCCGCAATCGATCGCGGGGTTCCAGTGGGCGCGGGCGGATCCCGGTTGCTGCGGGGCAATCATCCCGAACATGAAGAACTCGAGGCGGAGGCTGCAGCGTTCTTCGGAGTGGAGAAGGCCCTTTATTTCAGCAATGGATTTGCGGCGAACGTCTCGCTCTTTTCAACCTTGCCGCAGCGCGACGACCTCATCGTCTACGACACGCTGATCCATGCGAGCGCCCGAGATGGCATTTCCGCAAGCAAAGCCGAGGCTTTGGCCGTCCCGCACAATGATGTGGGGGCCTTCGATGTAGCGATCCGGAATTGGCGGGCACGCGGCGGTAGAGGTTCTCCCTGGATCGCCGTCGAAAGCCTTTATTCGATGGACGGGGACCGAGCGAAGGTATCCGAGCTTGCGGAGCTCGCCGATAGGTACGAGGGATTTCTGGTCGTCGATGAGGCACACGCCACGGGCGTATTCGGTCCCGGAGGTCGCGGCCTTGCATCAGGCTTGGAAAGCCGCGGCAACGTGCTGGTGTTGCACACTTGCGGCAAGGCTATGGGAATGTCCGGCGCGCTTTTGGAGCTGCCGGCGGTTCTCGCCGACTATATGATCAATCGCGCGCGCAACTTCATCTATTCGACCGCGCCGTCTCCGTTAATCGCAGCCGGCGTGCGCGAGGCGTTGCGGATCATCGACACTGAGCCTGAGCGCCGCTTGCGCCTCAAAAACTTGATCGACTTTGCCGGCGAACAATTGAAATCGCAGCTCGGCATCGATCCCAGCGGTTCGCAAATCATGCCGGTCATCGTTGGCGACAATGACCGCGCGCTCCGAATTGCCGAGCGCATGCGGGCTGACGGTTTCGACGTAAGAGCCATTCGGCCGCCGACCGTGCCTGATGGAACCGCGCGTCTGAGAATTTCCATCACTCTCAACGTTGATGAGGACCAGATTGCTAGCATGGTCGAGCGACTTGCCGACGCGTTCGAGGGAGTGAAATCGTGATCCCGAGGTATGTCATCACCGGCACGGATACCGGCATCGGCAAGACGATCTTCTCGGCCGCGCTGACGGTCGCCCTGGATGCTTTTTATTGGAAGCCCGTGCAGTCGGGTCTCGATGAGGAGACCGATAGCGAGGCCGTGCTGCGGCTCTCAGGCGCGCCCAGAGGACGTATCCTGCCGGAGGCCTACCGGCTTGCGACACCCGCTTCGCCGCACCTCTCCGCCCGCATCGACGGTATCTCGATTGATGCCGACAGTCTTACTCCACCGCAAACCAGTGGCCCACTGGTTATCGAAGGGGCGGGCGGACTTCTGGTGCCGCTCTCAGACAAGATGGTCTTCGCCGATATTTTCGCCCGATGGCAGCTCCCAGCCATCCTGTGTGCCCGAACATCACTGGGTACGATCAACCATACGCTTCTGTCGCTCGAAGCGATGAAGCGCCGCGCTATTCCGATATTCGGCATTGCGTTCATCGGCGACGAAAACCACGAGACACAACGCATCATCATGGAAATGAGCGGGATTCGTTCACTTGGTCGCCTGCCGCCGCTTCCGGTCATAAATCATCTCACGCTTCGTCAGGCATTCCTGCAGAATTTCGATCTGGCGACCTTTGTCGAGGCATCGCAATGAACCGATCAGCGGTCTGGCACCCCTTCACACAACACGCACTCGAACCGCCGATGAAACGCATCGTATCGACGAAAGGCGCCTATCTCGTCGACGAGGAGGGCAAGCGCATTCTCGATGCCATTTCGTCATGGTGGGTCATTACGCATGGCCACCGGCATCCTGTAATCATGGAGGCAATTCGCGCTGCGACCGAGAGTTTCGACCAGATCATTTTCGCCGAGTTCTCGCACGAGCCGGCCGAGCGGCTCGCCAGCGGTTTGATCGAGATTGCTCCGCCCGGACTGAAGCATGTGTTTTATTCCGACAGCGGCTCCACCTCGGTCGAGGTGGCTATCAAAATGGCGCTCGGCTACTTCCACAATCAGGGCGAACCGCGCAATCGCATCGTGGTGATGGAGAACAGCTATCACGGTGATACGATCGGTACGATGTCGGCTGGGGAGCGCGGTGTTTTCAACGCCGCCTACGAGCCGCTATTGTTTGACGTGGATCGGATTCCCTTTCCAGAAAGGGGACATGAGCAAGACACGCTCGATCGGTTCGAGGCGTTCTGCCGCAAGGGACGCGTCGCGGCCTTGCTGATCGAGCCCCTGGTTCTCGGGGCCGGCGGGATGAGGACATACAGCCCGGCCGTCCTTGCAGGATTGAAGCATATCGCCGCGCGATATGGATGCCTTTTCATTGCCGACGAAGTGATGACTGGCTGGGGCCGGACCGGCACGATGTTCGCCTGTGAGCAGGCAGAGATCGTCCCTGACATCCTGTGTACATCCAAGGGACTGACCGGCGGCGCGATACCGCTCGCGGCCACGCTCTGCACCGCCGATATCTTTGACGCCCATCTGTCGACGGACAGACGGAAGACCTTCTTTCATTCGAGTTCTTACACCGCCAATCCGATCGCCTGCGCTGCGGCGGTCGCCAATCTCGAGATCTGGCGTAGTGAGCCGGTTCTGGATCGCGTTCGGAATCTTGAAGTCGCGCATCGGCAGATCCTGGCGCGATATGCCGAGGATGCGAGGTTCGACAACGTTCGGCAAATAGGGACGATTGCAGCACTCGATTTGTCAGTACCATCGTCCGGCTATCTGGCCGATGTTGGTCCGCGTATGCGCAGATTGTTCCGCGAGCGCGGCCTGCTCATCCGTCCGCTCGGCAACGTCCTTTACCTCATGCCGCCTTATTGCGTTACCGACGATGAGCTTGCGCGCGCCTATGAGGCCATCGACGAGGTGGCGTCAATCATCGGGAATAGCGTCTGATGGTCCCGAGCCCTTCTTCCCATATGGCCGGCTTCGGACACGCGGTGCCGACAAGATGCGTCGACAATGAGGAAATCGAAGCCCGCCTCGGGCTTGAGACAGGGTGGATCGAGCGCCGGACCGGTATCCGCACGCGCTATTGGGCCGAGGACGGCGAAACGTTGAGCGGCCTTGCTGCGGCAGCCGGGCAGATGGCGCTCGATGATGCGGCGCTCACCCGGTCGGACGTCGCACTGACGCTACTCGCTACCTCAACGCCCGACCATCTTCTGCCGCCATCGGCGCCGCTGCTCGCGCACAAGCTGGGTCTTGAAAAATCCGGTGCGATCGATCTTGCGGGTGCCTGCTCCGGGTTTCTTTATGCACTCACGCTGGCAGATGGCTTCGTAAAAGCACATGGCTGCCCGGTGCTGGTGGTGGCTGCCAATATCCTCAGCCGCCGCATCAATCCTGCCGAAAGGGCAAGCGCCGTACTTTTCGCCGATGCGGCAGGCGCAGTCGTGCTCGTGCCGGATCGAGATATCAAGCGCGGCCTTCTCTCTGCGGATCTTTCGTCGGATGGCAGTGGCTATGATCTGATCCAGATACCAGCCGGCGGCAGCAATCGGCCTTTTTCCGCGGAGATCGGTGCGGTCGAATTTCTGATGACGATGCGGAACGGGCGCGAGGTTTTTTCTCGCGCGGTCGATCTGATGACTAGGACGTCGCGGAAGGCGATGGAACAGGCAGGCGTGTCCGCGGGGGATATCGACTGCTTCATACCCCATCAAGCCAATGCGCGAATGTTCGACGCAGTTTGCGACAATCTCGGCATCGAGAAAGCCACGATCGTCAGGACGATCGAAACCTACGGCAATTCATCCGCGGCAACCATCCCGCTGTCCCTGTCTCTTGCCAACCGCGAAACGAGATTCGCCGAGGGTGAAACTTTGCTTTTGACCGCTGCCGGCGCGGGCCTTTCGGGAGGATCCGTGATCATTCGGGCTTAGGGTCGGGCGGCGTTGTCCAATACCTTGCCGAAACTGGCCCGATATCTCTTGCTATCCAGCTGTGAGATGCATTCCGCTGTCGATGACAAGGCACTGACCGGTCACTCTTGTCGCCCGGTCGGTCAACCAGAGAATGGCGTCGGCGATGTCTAGCGCATCTGGAATGCTGTGGAGCGGCGCGGCTGCGATCAAGCCCTCTTTGAAAACCCTGTAGGATTCCTCGTCGTGCCAGGCGAGCGCCCATGTCGTATCGACGAAGCCGGGGCAGACCGCATTGACGCGGATTGCCGGCGCCAGCGTCCGCGCCAATCCGATCGTCATGGTGTTGACCGCACCCTTTGAGGCGGCATAGGCAAGCGACGAGCCATCGCCGGAGAAGGCCGAATCCGAAGACACGTTCACGATGGAACCGCTGTCGGTCTGCTTGAGAAAGGGGACGGCAGCGCGGATCATCTGATAGGTGCCGGTCACATTGACGCTGAAGATATGTTGGAAATCCACGGCGTTCGATGCGGCGAGATCAGCCGCCGGGGCATGGCGCGTCACACCGGCATTGTTGACCAAGGCATCGATGCGGCCGAAGCGCCCGAGGGCAGCATCGACGATCGCCCGGCACGCTTCATCATCGGCAATATCGCCGACAGCGGTGATCGCTTCGCCGCCTTCTGCCCTGCATTGCTCGGCAACGGCCTCGGCGCCATCGCGATTGCGGCTATAATTGATGACGACGTCATAGCCCGCGCGGGCAAGGGCGCGGGACGTCGCCGCCCCGATGCCGGACCCCCCGCCGGTGATAACCGCGCATTTTCTCTGGCTATCCGCCATGGGTTATCTCCTCAAGACCTGATCCGCCGGCCGTCGCTGTCAAACAGACACACCTTGGCAGTGTCGATCGCCAGGCAGACCTGTTGTCCGGGTTGAAGGTGCAGGCGTTCGTGCGCGGTAAGGGCAATCTGCTGGGCGCCTGCCTGGACGATCACTTCAGTCGAAGCGCCGGTCGGCTCGATGATGTAGATCGTGCCGGGAACGCCCTCATCCGAAAGCCGAATGTGTTCCGGCCGGATGCCGTAGGACACTTTCTGGCCGTCGACGACATCAGAGACGGGCAGAGCAAGTCTCACGCCGTCCTCCGTTTCGAATGCCCCGGCACTGATCTTCCCTTCAATGAGGTTCATGGCGGGCGAGCCGATGAATTGTGCGACGAAGATATTCGCCGGATCGTCATAGAGCTCGAGAGGGACACCGGCCTGCTCGACGACACCGGAACGCATGACGACGATCCGATCCGCCATGGTCATCGCTTCGACCTGATCATGCGTGACATAGACCGTCGTGGTCTTCAGCCGCTGATGCAGGGCCTTGATCTCCGCCCGCATCTGGACGCGCAGTTTCGCATCGAGGTTGGACAGCGGCTCGTCGAACAGAAATACCTTGGGGTCGCGCACGATCGCCCTCCCCATGGCAACGCGCTGGCGCTGGCCGCCGGAAAGCTGCCTCGGATAGCGTTCCAGCAGGTCGCCGAGGCCAAGGATTGCGGCGGCCCGTTTCACCTTGGCGTCGATCTCCGGCTTCGGCACTTTCTTCAGCGAGAGGGCGAACTCCATGTTCTGCCGGATAGTCATATGCGGATAGAGAGCGTAGTTTTGGAATACCATGGCGATATCGCGCGATTTTGGCGCGACGTCGTTGATCACCTTTCCCGCTATTTCGATTTCGCCGCCGGTGATCTCTTCCAGACCCGCGATCATCCTTAGAAGCGTCGATTTTCCGCAACCGGAAGGGCCGACGAGAACGACGAACTCGCCATCGGGAATATCGACCGAAATGTCCTTGATGATGCTGGTCTGGGCATAGCTCTTGCTGACATTGCGAATTTGGACAGAGCTCATGGAACTTCCTTGTTGGGCAACCTACTTCACCGCGCCTTGCGTGATGCCGGCGATGAATTGCTTGGAGAGGACGATATAAAGCAGCGTGATCGGCAGCGCCGCGAGCGTCAAGCCCGTGAACATGACGCCCCAATCGGTGGTGAATTCGCCGATGAAGACGGTAAGCCCCTGCGGCAATGTCTTCAGGTCATCGGAGGTGATCAGGATCAGCGGGAAGAAGAAGTCATTCCAGATCGGGACGGCGTTCTGGATCATCACGATGACCATCGCGGGCTTTGCCAGAGGCAGCATGATGCGAAGCATGATCAACAATTCGCTCGCACCGTCCATGCGGGCGGATTCTTCCAGTTCGCGCGGCAAGGTCCGCAGAAAGCCGGTGAGGATGAAGACGGCCGACGGCAGTCCCATTGCAACATAGACAAGGACGAGACCGGCATAGGTGTCGATCAGATGCAAGGCGTTGAGCTGGATGAAGAGCGGAATGATCGCAAGCTTCAGAGGCACCGTCATGCCGCTGATGAAGAACATCAGCACGGCGCCTCCAAGCCGGAACTCGTAGCGCGCAATCGCATAGGCCGCCATCGTGCCGAAGATCAGGATCAGCGCGATCGAAGCAAATGTAACGCCAAAGGAATTCAGCATGTAGCGAAGGAAATTCGTCTGGTCCCAGACCTTCTGCAGGTTTGCGAAGGAAAGGCTGTTCGGCAATGCGAAGGGCGAACTGAAGATCTCCGCATTTGTCTTGAAAGCCGAAAGCACCATGACAAAGAGCGGATAGAGCATGATCAGCGCATTCAGCGCGAGCAGCGCCTGAATGAAGCCGTTCTTCACCCACTCGTTGGAATTGTTCATGTCTTGTCTCGCAGGGTTGAAAGGGACGACAGCAAGGCCCGATCTCTAGAGCTGAATTTCGCGGCGGCGAAGGAAACGCAAGGCAACGAACGAAAAGCCGGCCACGAAGATGAACATCAGGACCGCGAGGGCGCTACCCTGCCCGAAATCCTGGATCCCGTTCGTCACGCTGCCGAATGCCGTGCGGTAGAAATAGAGACCCAGAACGTCGGTCGAACCGCCAGGCGAACCGGTGAGGCCGGCCATGACATAAGGGATTTCAAACCAGTTGAAGCTGCCAATGAAGGTCAGGATGCAGACGATCGTGACGCTCGGCGCGATCAGCGGCCAGATGATGCGTCGCAAGAGAACATAGTCGCCGGCGCCGTCCAGACGGGCGGCCTCGATCACTTCCGCGGAAATCCGCTGCATGCCGGCAAGAAGGACGAGCGTCGGGAAACCGAGCCAGTGCCAGATATTGGCAAATATGATGCTGCCGAGCGCCGTGTTTTCATTGCCAAGCCAGGCTGGCCCCTGAATGTGAACAAGTGCCAGTGCGCCGTTCACCAGACCGAAGATCGGGTTCAGGAAAAGCTTCCAGAGAAAGCCGACAATGACCGAAGACAGAACGACCGGCAGGAAGACGATCACCTGGTGAATGCGATGTCCCGGCAGGCCCTTCAGCAGTGCGAAGGCAACGAGAAAGGCCGTGCCATTTTCAAAAATCATCAGCGAGACGAAAACGATGACGTTATGCCAGAAGGCATTGTAGGTCCAACCGCTATAGGGCTCTTCGAACAGCACCTTTCGGAAGTTTTCGAGACCGATGAAATGCGACGGCAACAGACCATTGAAGTCGTAGAACGCGAAGCGCAGGGCCGACAAGAGCGGCCATACGACAAAGAGCGTCATGACGGTCAGGGCCGGCAGCAGCAGGAAGAGAATCCACAACGACCGGCGCCGCGGCCAAAAGGATCTGGAGCGGCGGCGGTCGTTGCTCATCTTACTTCCCCTGGAAAGGCTTGTACCACTTGGCGAGACCGTTGGTGAGGTCGGCGCCGAGCTGGTCCGGCGTAATCGATCCACTCATCATCTTCGTAATGTCGGTCTGCAGCAACTCGGAACCGGTCGGCTTTTCGAAACGGAAGTAGACCACGTTGATATGCGGCATGGCCGTCTCGTTGAGCTTGGCAACCTCGGCAAGCAGCGGGTCCTTCACTTCGACGCCCTTGATCGGCGAGATATTCCCGAGAAGAGCGGTGAACTTGTCGCCGAATTCCTTGGTACCCATCCAGGCCACCAATTTCAGGGCAGCTTCCTTGTTCGGTGAGGCGGCATTGACGGCGTAGCCACCATCGAAGAACTTCGTCGCCTGCGGAATATCACCGGCCTTGGCGGCTGGCGGGGCGACAAAATCCATGTCGAGCTGCGGATTCTGGCTCTTGTAGGTGGCGATGTCGAAGCTGCCGCCGGCAAGCATGGCCGCGCGCCCGCTGACGAAAAGCTGACCCGCGGTATCGTAATCAACGCCTTCGAAGCCGGTCGGCATGTAGTCGCGCAGCTCAAGCAGTTTGTTGAGCGCCGCGATATAGCGCGGGTCCTTGAAGGTTGCCTTGCCGGTCTTCAGATCCGAGACGAAATCCTGTCCGAGGAACGGGCCGGTGAAAGCGGCGACGAACATTTCGTTGAACCAGCTGGTGCCGAGGCCGTTTGCCAGCGGAGTGATGCCCTTTTCCTTCAGCGCCTTGGATACGGTGATGAACTCATCCCAGGTGGTCGGCGGCGTCAGGCCGGCCTTCTGGAAAACGTCCTTGTTGATGAACAGGCCGAGGGTCTGAGATGCGAAGGGGAGAGAATAAACCTGGCCGTCGCCACGGTAGGTGCCGGCAAGCAACGCGTCGGCCGACATATTGGCGAGCGAGGGCATGTTCGAGCTGTCTTGCTTGACGAAGTAGCCGGATTTTACGAATTGCTCCAGCCAGCCATAAGCGTGGGTGTGAATGACGTCGCCGCCCTTGCCGCCCGCAAGCGCAGTGGAGACGATCGTCGGATAATTCTCGTCCGGGAAGGATTCGAACTTCACGTGGATGTCCGGATTTTCCTTTGTGAAATCGGAAAACAGCTCGTTGTAAGCAGCCTTGTCTTCCTGGCGCCATGTCCAGAAAGAGATGTCAGTCGCGTAGGTAAGGGGCGCCGAAACACCCCAGGCGATTGTCGCTGCGGTCAGCAGCCCTGCGATCGATGTCAGTTTCATTGTGCTCCCCTTTTTTCGTTCTAGAGCATGTCCACGATCATTAACAAATCATAGTTCTTGCGTTCTGGCTAGATAGTTTGTAAATTTGCCGAACTATATTTTTATTCACAGGCGCCAGACCATATGAAGCAAGCTGACCTCATTGCAGGGATCGATATCGGCGGGACAAAAACGCACGTCCTCATCAAGGACGCGAACCGCGTTATCGCGGACAAGGTGGTCCCCTCTTCCGACTGGCGCGTATGGGAGCGCGAAAAGGATGCCGTGGCGCTTGCCGCGCTCATCAAGGAGATTGCCGGCGGCAAACTCTGTGCAACGGCAATCGGCGCGCATGGTTGCGACACTGATGAGCACTGCAAGCAACTGGAAGCCGACCTCGCTTCCGGCCTTGAGGGAAGAATAAAGGTCGTCAACGATTCTGAACTGCTCGTTCCGGCAGCGGGTTTCGTCTCCGGTATCGGCGTCGTCTCCGGGACCGGTTCGATCGCGGTTGCCCGCACGGCAAACGATGAAATGCTTGTGGCCGGCGGATGGGGTTGGATCCTCGGAGATGAAGGTGGTGCCGCAGCCCTCGTCAGGGAGGCAGCCCGTGCCATTCGCGGCGCGATCGATCTCGGCCAGATGGACGACCCTCTGATAGCGGAATTGATGGCAAAGCTTGAGACAGAAGATGCAACCAAAATCGGCCGGCTTTTGAACGCTACCCGAAGCGCTGCCATCTGGGGCGGATATGCAGATGCGGTGTTCGATGCCGCGCGGCAAGGGTCGGCACTCGCAAATCGGGTGATCCGCGAGGGCGCGGATGCGCTCGCCGGTCTTATCGGGGTCCTGATCAGCCGTGGAGCGGATGCGAGCCACGTGGTGATCGGCGGCGGCGTTGTCGTCGAACAACCCCTGCTCTTCGACGCATTCGTCGCCGCCATGTCGAAAGTATCGCCGGCGAGCGAGATCACGCTGCTGCGGGCGCCGCCTGTCAACGGAGCGCTCGCCATAGCTGAACGCCTTCGCGCCGAGATTCGTGAAATGGAGAAATTCAATGGCAAATGAACGGATAGGCTATCGCAGCGCGGTTGCCCGCCAGCCCGAGAGCCTTGCGCACGGTCTCAAGATCGTGACGGCCGCATTGGAGACGATCGATATCCGGCCGTTCCGGGGCAAGTCGATCGGTTTTGCGGGAATCGGGGCGAGCTATCAGGCGGCCATGGTCGGCGCCAGTTACCTGCGGCTGCTCGGTATTCCGTCTTTTGCCTATTGCCCGACGGACCTCTATGAAGCCGTGGACAGCGCTGCGCAGGCTTTCGTGGCGCTCTCGGCCTCGGGCCAGAGCAAGGAGATTTCCGATGTCATGGCGCTGCGGGCTCTTATGCCCCGCATTGCGATTTGCAGGAGCGCCGAAAACCCGCTTGCGGAACTGACCGGCGCCGTCATTCCGAGCGGTTCGGGAGCGGACAACGGAGCAAGCTCGACGGGCTATACCGGCATGGTGCTTGCGATCGGACTTCTCTGCGATGCCCTTGCGGGCAAGACCTTCAGCGGATGGGCCGATCTGCCGGCGGCTGTTGGCCAAATGCTGCAATCAACGCGCAATATGGCCAACGCCGCCGCGGCAAGCCTGCAAGCCTGCAGCTCGATCGATCTGGTCGGTGCCCGCGCCGGATTTGCGACTGCCGGCGAAGGCGCCATGCTGATCCGGGAAGCTGTGCGCATTCCCGCGGCCGGCTGGGATACGATGAACTATCTTCACGGGCCGATGGAGTCGCAGGACAGCCGTACCGGTGTGATCGCTTTCGGCAACGGCCGCGAGGTGAAAATCGCAGAAGATATGGCAGGCTTCGGCTGCCCATCCGTTTTGATCACCGATCGATCCGACGTGCCTCACCGCCCGAACCTTACGGTCATCACCGTTCCGGGGTTCGACAATCCCGTGGCCGACGCGATCATCCAGATCGTCGCGCTCCAGATGATTGTCGGCGACATGCAGGATTCGGCGGGACTGACCGACATCACGTTTCGCTACAGACAGACCGACACGAAACTAAAGGCGTGGTCGCCGACGGAGGTCTAAGATTTAGCCGAACGACGGCTGCGGCTCGTCGCCCACAGCCTCGTTCGAGGAGAGAACAACGGTCGCATCCGGCGTTTCTCCGAGAATTGTTGCCAGGGCATAGTGGGCCGCCAGCCGTGTCGCGCCGATAACCGTACCATTCGCGCCAAGGGTGCTGCTGGCAATTTCCGTTGCCCAGGTCAGCTCACGCGAAACATGCCGGACCTCCTCCAGGATGAATGGATTCTGCCCAACACCGCCACCGAGCACCACCAGACCCGGATCGAACAAACCGATGCAACCAGCCACCATTCGTCCAATATCGGCAGCGTGCTTATTGACCCAGACCAGGGCTTCCTTTTCGCCCTGCTCGGCCCGGTCGAAGAGCTCCCTTGCCGATGCCGGAGGTTCGTTCGTCGACCAGCCGGCGATGCAGCGCTCCATCAAAGCATCGGAGCCGAGGTAATGTTCAATGCCTTCGCGTTCCGGGACCTCGTTTGCAGACCAGGGGAAAGGTATGCGGCCAGCCTCGCCGGCCGCACCGTTGAAACCGCGAAACAATTTGCCGCCGATCACGATGCCGAGACCGATGCGAACGCCGACCTGAAGGAATATGAAGATATCGCGGCCTTTCGCGACGCCATTGTGGAGTTCGCCAAAGGCCGCGCAATTGACGTTGTTTTCAAGCAGGATCGGTGCATCGACCGAGTGGCGCAGCCGCTGCAGCACCGCTTCGGGGGAGCGGCGCTTGTTCTGGCCGAGCCGGCTTTTCGAGACGATACGCGGAACCGCAACCGCGATGCTGCGGAGAACCTGGCCGCGACTGCCGACGGCAAGGATGGCCGCTTTGGCCGCTTCATCGACGATAGAGGCTATCTCTTCGATGGTGGCACGCTGCTGCTTGCCGATCTTCAGTTCGACGGCGGCAAGCGGACTTCCGTCAAGCCCTTGCGCGACCGCACGCACCTGCGCCACACCGACATCGATACCGATGACATAGCCGGCGGCAGGGCCGAGCGCATAGACCGCCGCCGAGCGGCCCATGGCGCCCTGCTGCGAACCGATCGGCGCAACCAGACCAAGCGCGCCGAGCTCGTTCATGACGGCGGTCATCGTCGGCTTGGACAGATTGAGAATTGCCCCGAGCCGCGGGCGGGTAATCGGCCCCGAGGACGCAACCACACGCAAGACCTGGCGCGAGCTTTCCGTCAGGGAGGGAATGGAACTGAGGGGCATCCTGGCTCTTTTCGATGGAAAACCGGCGGTTCTTCGCCACAAAATGCAAATCACATCCGGCAGTTTCAATCATTCTCCACAGCCCGGTGTCAATAAAGGTGTGATTCCATGTCGTCGACATCAGAGCCAATTCAGCAAAATCAGAATACGCTCAATGCCGCGGTTGCAAAAACGCCGCTGGCGACAGTGGAAGCGATCGCCTGGGAGCATTTCGGCGTCGCCGGCAGCGCCGTCACGCTATCGAGCGAGCGAGACGAGACCTTTCTCATCCGCGCAGACAGCTGCCGCGACTATATTCTCAAGATCGCCAATCCGGCCGAACGGCTCGATGTGCTCGAATTCCAGACGCAGGCCCTGGTTCATCTCGAGGCAAAGGGGCTGCCCTTGCCGCTTCCAAACGCTGTCCCGACAAGGAAGGGAGAAACGCTCGTTCTCCTGCCTTTCGGAAATGAGCAGCGCATAGGGCGCATGCTGACCTTCCTCGATGGCCAACAGCTCTACAAGGCACCACGGTCCAGCGGCCAGATGCGGGCGCTTGGCGAGGCACTTGCCCTTCTCGGAAAGGGTCTGGCCGATTTCAAACCGCAGGTACCGCAGCAGGATCTGCTTTGGGATATCTGCAACGCCACGGCATTGTCCGAATTCGTTACCGAGGTCGAGCCTTCGCGGCAGTTGATGGTTCGGCATGCGCTCGATGGCTTCGGCAGACTTGCGGATCGGGGAATCAATGCCCTTCCCCGACAGGTCATCCACAATGACTTCAACCCGCACAATGTTCTCGTTTCCCAAGCCGACCCGGAGGTCGTCACGGGCGTGATCGACTTCGGCGATATGGTGGAAGCGCCCCTGATCAATGATCTTGCGGTTGCTCTCTCCTATCAGATCGGCGCTGAAACAGGCTTTGAGGACGCCATTGCCATGCTTTCCGCGTATCATCGCATAAGACGGCTCGATCAATTCGAGATCGCCTGCCTGCCGACTCTCTTGCGTACGAGGCTTGCCATGACCGTCGTCATCACCGAATGGCGAGCCAGCCTCTATCCGGAGAATCGAGACTATATTCTTCGGAACCACCCGATCGCTCTTTCAGGGCTGACGCGGCTTGCCGATTATTCCGATAAGGATCTTGGCACCTTGTTTCAGCAAAAAATTGGAGACTTGTCATGACGATGGCCAATGCATTCGGCGCCGCGGATTTTGCCAGGCTGAGCGAGGAGGAGCAGGCGATGATCGCGCGGCGGGAACGGGTGCTCGGGCCTGCCTACCGCCTGTTTTACGAGAGACCGGTGCATTTCGTCCGTGGCGAGGGAGTCTGGCTCTATGACAGCCACGGCCAGGCCTATCTCGACGCCTATAATAATGTTGCATCCGTCGGCCATGGCAACCCGAAGGTCCTCGACGCTATAAGCCGTCAGGCGGCGACCCTCAACACCCACACCCGCTATCTTCACGACGGCATCCTGACCTATGCCGAATCGTTGACGGCGACCTGCCCGGCCGAACTCAGCCAGGCCATGTTCACCTGCACCGGGAGCGAGGCAAACGATCTGGCAGTCCGTATTGCACGATCCTACACGGGTGGAACCGGCATCATCGTCACGTCGCATGCCTATCACGGCGTCACCAGCACGGTTGCCGAGTTTTCCCCGTCGCTCGGGCCAAGCGTTGATCTCGGCGTCCATGTCAGAACGGTAGCAGCGGCGAACCCGAATCTGCCTGCTGACGCAATCGAAGCGGATTTCGCGCAAGGGGTGGAAGCTGCCATTGCCGATCTCAAAAGGCACGGCTTGAAACCCGCTATGCTCATCGTCGACACGATCTTTTCAAGCGATGGCGTGATCGCCGAGCCGCCCGGCTTCCTCAAATCCGCCGTTGCCGCTATTCGCGAGGCTGGCGGCATCTTTGTCGCCGATGAGGTCCAGCCCGGGTTCGGGCGGACAGGGGATGCCATGTGGGGCTTTTTGCGGCACGGCATCGTTCCGGACCTGGTGACCATAGGCAAGCCGATGGGCAACGGCTATCCCATGGCCGGCCTGATCGCGCGGCCTGAGATCATCGCTGACTTCGGCCGAAACGCCCGCTATTTCAACACATTCGGCGGTAACCCCGTCGCGGCGGCAGCGGGCCAGGCCGTGCTCGACGTCATCTCAGAACAAGGGCTGATCGCAAATGCCCGAACCGTCGGGACTTATCTCAGAGAGAAGTTGGCAGAATATGTAAACCGCTCGCCGTTGATTGCCTCCGTGCGCGGCGCCGGCCTTTTCATCGGAATGGACATTGTCGAAGACGGCAAGCCTTCCGCACAGGCAGCAGCGCGGATCGTCAATGGGCTTCGCGAACGCCACGTGCTCATCAGCGCGAGCGGACCGCAGGCAAATGTTCTGAAGATTCGACCGCCCCTCGTCTTTTCGCGGGCGAATGCAGACACCTTCATCGATGCCCTCCATGCGGCCTTGGCGGATATGTCTTAGGAGGCATGTCGCGGATGGCATGGAGCGCCGCACGACTGGCGGCGCTCCGGATTTGGCATCAGGGGCGAAGCAATTCGCACCTGATACTGCTTAGAAGTTGCGCTGGAAGCGGAGAATACCAGCCCACTGGTCGTTGTCGGTAGAATCCCAGCGCGTGTAGTTGACTTCAGGCTCCACGGTCAGACCCTTGACCGGGTTGTACTTCAGGTTTGCGGAAGCAGCCAGGATCTTCGAGTCGGTGTAGGCGACCTGGAAATCGGCCTTCAGCTTGTCGTTGATCTTGTAGGCACCACCGCCCCAGAGAGCCCAGTCACCCCAGCCGCAAAGCTCTTCGCGGTCAGCCGGGCAAGCGCCGTCGACGACGTAGCCGGATGCAAACTTGTTGAGCTTGTCGCCATCCGTGTTCCAGCCGCCCATGAGGAAGAGGGAGAGAGCACCGAGATCGGCGTCGACACGTGCCTTGATGGCACCTTCTTCGACGATGGAATCATAACCGCCGACGACGCCGAACTGCCAGATGCCAGTCTTGTAGAGGACACCGACGACTGCATCGGGAGCGTAGTGATTTTCCTTGCCGGTCTGCCAGCTCTTGCCGTTCTTCTGGACGAAGGAGCTGTCATAGAAGGTATCGGATCCTGAATCGGTGTCTTCCAACGAGACCATGGCCTGGAAACCGTTGCCGGCGTCGTAGGTGTAGGTCAGCTGATTGAGTTCAGTGTTGGTCGGGCCAGGGCCGTAGGAGACAACGTCGTCCTGGATGATGTCGCCGGCGTAGCCGAGGAAGGACGAGAACTGCGAGTCGGCCTTACCGACCAGGAAGCCACCGAGGCTGATGTTGGACCAAAGCAGCTTGGTGCTGTTTGTGCCTTCCTGGAAGTCCCAACGGAAGACCGTATCTGTCTTCAGCGGGCCCCATTCGGTGTCGGTCGCCGTATCGATGTCGAGTTCAGAACGGGTATGCCAGAGCGTTCCGATCCGGTGGTCAGGCTGGTACGCGTCGCCCCAATAACCTTCGGTGCGGACCATGCCGCCGACCTTCAGGCAGGTTTCCGTGCCTGGAATGAAAAAGTAGCCGGCGCCGTAGGCATCGCAAACGCGGACATATTCCACGGGTTCCGGCTCTGCTGCCACCACTGCATCGGCGGCGTAGGACGCTGAAGCGGACGCGAGAGCCGCCGCGGTACCTAGGAGTAGCATTTTGAGATTCATTGTTATTCCTCTATCAAGCGGGCACAGCTATCCGCGCCGTGAATCGACGTTTTGAGCTTGCCTTCCTTGTTAACGAGCCCTTACGGGCGATACGGCGAGCGCCGCAGCGTAGTCATCGCACTGCGGTCGAAATGTATCAATAAAAAATACATTTATGGACTTACTAATTATCCGCTTGCGTCGGTGATGTTGCCTAAAGATCACAGCTGCCAAACAGGATCGGATTGTCCCTCGCAGCCGGCCCGCATTCGCAAATCATCGAACGCGGAACTCGATCCGAAGCGTCGGTGCATGGTCGCTATCGCTTGCGATTCCGATCATGTCGTAACGAGTCTCGCACCCTCGGTCAGGCACTACCGAGTACCAGCCATCGCTTGCCGCATACCAATTACTAAGTAAAGCATATTTTTTATCGTACCCACTATTGATACATTTAGCGCAATCTATATAGTCCCGCCATCAAACGAAGTTGGCGGGCGCTGCAAGGCGCTTCGTCCATACGTGGATTTTCAGGATGAGTGCGACGGACGCGATGTTGATGAGACGGAATTTTATACCGTCGTCGGTGCATCAGCCGAAAGCAGCGCCCGGTTCAAGCGCATCGCTTACAAAATACAATTGGCCGCAAATCCCGCGGCGACAGCGTAACCATCTGATCCGATTTGACCTCCGATCAGATAGGGGGGAGGCTGGAGTTCCCTACCGGCCTCCCCTTGCCATTCATCAATTCGGTTTATGCGATTTAGGGGTGCGGAGGCTCGATTGATGCCTCCCTTTCCTCATCCAGACGCTGCAACTCAACGATTGCGTCCGCGACTGTTACATTGTCGAGGGTCTCCAGAACGGCGTGCTCTGCCTGCTTGGACAATGAATTAGAAAGACGCTCAATATTGTTGGAAACGAAACAAATACCGGGCACATCGTCCCTTGCGTTCCAAAGGGGACTATCGGCGTTGATCGATCGATAGATCTCGCTCAATCGAATATCGGCCGCCTGCCGGGCAAGCTTGATACCGCCGCCATTTCCGGCTGCGCTGTTCAACAGCCCGTTGGTGGTCATCGGCGATAGAAGCTTCCGAATAAAACTCGCGTTCGTGTTCAACCGCTCGGCCAAAGTCAGGCTCGTGCTGCGCACTCCGCGCTGCCCGTCGACAGCGACATTCACAACAATTTGAAGGGCCGTTGTAAAACGAGTGTCAATCATGACAGTTTTATATAGCGAAATCTCATGGAAATCCACTTCCCTTCTGATGGCGGGGAGGGGCGCATGATTGGGCTCCGCGACCGGCTGACCGAACAAGCCCGCCCGGAGTTATTGGCGGCACGACACCGTTCGCGCCTTCATACGGACCGGTCGCCGCCATGCTGAAGCGTGCGCGGCCTGACGACGAACTGTCACTAACCTTCACCGAATCCGAGCGCGGAGTGAAGACGGCATTACGGCCGGTGGTCATCCCTCTGAGCGCAAATGACGACGCCCGATCTATCGAACCCAGCGGCCATTTTGACCTGATGCATCTTCTGGTCGACACATCGCGGCTTGTTCGCGAGCAATTTTACGACGCCATGCGTCAGGCGGAGCTGGACATCACCTTCACCGAATATCGCCTGCTGTTGGCCGTCGCTGATCAAGGGACGGTGAGGCACGCGGATCTGCTCACGAATCTCTTCCTCAACAAGAGTACGCTGAGCGCTTTGACGGGCCGATTGAGGAGCCAAGGTCTGATCGAACAGCAGTTTCTTCCCGACGATCGCCGCGCCAAAATTGTCAAGCTAACGGAGACCGGCTACGGTCTGGTGGAACGGGCCGCCGCCGTACTGGACCGAGTCGGTTTCAATATCGGTGGTTCACCGGAGACGAAAGCAATGCTCGTCGCATTCAGAGAGTCCCTGTCGCCGCTCGCCTGATCCGGCGTCGACCTCCGATACAGTCCGGCGAGCAAAGCCGCCTTTCCCAACCTTTGACGGCATCATCAATGCATGTACAACGCGTCATCCGAAGCTTTGGAGTGCCGCATATGCCCCTCGACATTCTCGCGACAGGCCCGGACGATGCCGACGTTACGATCTTGCTTGCGCACGGAGCTGGCGGCGCGATGGACACTCCGTGGATGCAGGCGATTGCACTCAGTTTTGCGACTAACGGCATCAGACTTCTGCGTTTCGAATTCGGCTACATGGCCGCAAGGCGTTCTTCGGGAAAGCGGGCGCCTCCGCCCCGTATGGAAATATTGCAGCAGGAGTACAGGGCAGCGATCGACGATGTCCCGGCGTCGCATGCCCTAGTCATCGGCGGCAAGTCGATGGGCGGGCGCGTTGCCAGCATGATCGCCGATGACCTTTATGATTCCGGAAAGATCCGCGGCCTCTTGTGTCTGGGCTACCCATTCCATCCCATCGGCAAGCCCGACAGCCTCCGCCCATTTTGAGTGCGTCCTGACGATGCATGTGCAGGCAATGGGTACATCCGTTGATCTGGGACACCCGTACTTTAATCAGTTCCATCAACTTGGGATCGAAGCTCTTGGCGATCCATCCCTCGACGGCAGCGAGGCCTTCGATGCCGTCGTTTTTCCTGGCGAATATGTTTAGGCGCTTAATCATTGCAATCTCCGAGAAGTGGTTTGATCGGGCTTGATGCCACAGGGCTCTCACCCGCGACGGAAAGTAACGTGCTGCTCCTGCCCATCCATCTGGCCAGACGGTGCGTTCGGCTAATGCTGAACGGAGTGGAATCCTCGTGAGCGGTCGAGCTTCCCATCGTTTGGGACAGCTATTCCTATACTTCCGGATTAGATGACCGCTCCCCCCGTAGAATGGTCCGGCATCGCGATCCGGCGCATTCTCCCGTGGGGCAATCGAGCCTTCAATCAACCACGAGAAGGAGACTGGACATGAAGATCGTCGTCATTGGTGGCACTGGGCTCATCGGCTCGAAGACAGTCGAGCGGCTCAGAAAAAAAGGACACGACGTTCTCGCCGCCTCCCCGAATTCCGGCGTCGATACGCTGACCGGCAAGGGGCTGGACGAAGCGCTGGCTGGCGCAAATGTCGTGATCGACCTCGCCAATTCGCCCTCCTTCGAAGACAAGGCCGTGATGGATTTCTTCCAGACCGCCGGACACAACCTGCTGAAGGCGGAAGCAGCGGCAGGCGTTCAACATCATATCGCCCTTTCCATCGTCGGCGTGGAGCGGCTGCAGGATAGTGGCTACATGCGCGCCAAGCTGGTGCAGGAAGATTTGATCAAGGGTTCTCGGATCCCCTACACGATCGTACATTCGACGCAGTTCTTCGAATTTCTCCCCGGCATCGTCCAGTCCGGTACGGTCGGCGACACGGTCCATCTGTCGTCGGCCTATGTGCAGCCGATTTCTTCGGAGGACGTGGCCGACGCGATGGCCGACGTGGCAACCAGCGCGCCGATCAACGGCACGATCGAGATTGCCGGTCCCGAAAAAATTCGCCTGAACGAGATCGCGGCGCGTTTCATGAAGGCGACCAACGATACCCGCAAGGTCGTGGCCGATCCTAACACGCTCTATTTCGGCACGAAGCTGCTTGACGGTTCGCTTGTGCCCATTGGCAATGCTCGGCTCGGCCATATCGGCTTCGAAGGCTGGTTCAGCCACTACCAACCGAGAAAGTAATTGCTCGGCGTGGCCGCAGCTGAAATGGCGCGGCCACGACGCTTTTCGAGCAGGAAGAGTTCGAGGAGCATGCTGGCCGACTATATCGCGGGGTCGGCTATCGATAGCCGAAGAGATGTCGGCCAGCCGGAAAGAGCTTCCCTCAACGTGCGATCAGCAGACCCACCTAATCTCAGCATTTAGAGAGAATATCATCGACAACGCTGGCGAGCGGAGCATTGGCGTCAATCCTCGTCGCGTTCTTCGGAACATCCTCCTGCGTTGCGTGCAGCCGCCGAATGAATTCTCGTTCGGCCGGCTTTCCGCCAAATTCGTCTTCCGGTCTACTGGCAAGCCGTCTGTCCAGCGTGTCCAGATCGACATCGAGAACGAAAACCCCATCGAACAGATCAATGAAGCGATTGAAATTCCTGGAGCCTCCGCAGAAGAAGGAGATCGCGTGGCTTCGGTCAGCGACCAGGGATCTGACTTTGTCGACATCCCAAAGGTGGTGCTTATGGCCAAAGCCTACATCCAGAATGGACTGCTCAAGCACCGAACCGTCCATTGGCTCACCCGTTTCTGAATTGCCTTTATAAGCCAGCTCGCGGTCGCCATGGATAACGTGGTAGCCGCGTCGATGCAGTTCGGTGGCAACCGATGTCTTTCCGGTCCCAGAAACACCCTCGATCAAATAGTTCTTAACGCCCATCTCCAACCCGATCTCAAAAGCTTGTTCGCGACGCCGGGAGCGTCAACAGCAGGCATAGGGAGCTTATGTGACAGTGTTTTGTTTTGGGCTTAAGCGCGATGCGTTTGCCGTCCGGGAGTGACGCCCGACACCAATTCCCAAGAGCAACGCCCCCTAATCATTCGACCTGGTGGCCTAACCTTTCGCACAGCCGGGAAATGCTTCGGTCCGATAGTTTTCCGCAGCCGCGGTCGGCATCCTCCTTCCCTAGTCATCTCCATAGCAAAGGATAGAGAATGCGAGATTTTTCAGATCTGTCGACCGCAAGCGCTTCCCGCCGAGGGCTCCTGCTGGGCAGTATTGCCGCGAGTGTTGCGATCGGCGTGCCCGCTGCGGCAGCAGCCAAGGCCGCGTCGAAGCAAAATGCCCCCTCGCCCGCCGGCGGCCCCATAAAGCAAGCCGGGAGCACCATTATCACCGCGGACGGCACAGAGATTTACTACAAGGACTGGGGTACCGGTCCGGTCATCACATTCTCCCACGGCTGGCCGCTGAACTCCGATGCATGGGACGGGCAGATGCTGTTCCTTGCCCAGCAGGGCTTTCGCGTCGTGGCGCATGACCGACGCGGCCATGGCCGCTCCAGCCAGGCAAAGTCCGGCAACGACATGAACGGTTATGCCGACGATCTGGCGGCCGTTATCGAGGCGCTCGATCTCAACGACGTGACGCTGGTTGGCCATTCGACCGGCGGCGGCGAAGTCGCTCGCTATATCGGCCGGCACGGCACGAGCCGCGTTGCCAAGGCCGTACTGATCGCCGCGGTACCGCCGATCATGGTGAAGTCGGCGACCAATCCAGAAGGCCTGCCGATCGAGGTCTTCGACGCGATACGCGCCGGCCTGGTCAAGGACCGCTCGCAGTTTTACCGCGATCTGGCTCCGCAATTCTACGGGGCCAATCGGCCGAGCGCTGTTGTCTCCCAGGGCACCCTCGACCAATTCTGGCTCTGGAGCATGCAGGCCGGGCTCCTGAACGCCCATGCAAGCGTCAAGGCATTCTCGGAAACCGACTTCACGGAAGACCTCAAGAAATTTGATGTGCCGACGCTCGTCCTGCACGGCGAGGACGATCAGATCGTTCCGGTCAAGGATTCCGCCGTCAAGTCTGCCCGGCTGATCAAGGGTGCGAAGGATATTTATTATCCGGGCGCGCCGCATGGCATCACCGCGACGCATCAGGACCAGGTCAACGCCGATCTGCTCGCCTTCATCAAGGGCTAGCAGCGCCTAGCGCCTACGGAACGGATCGCCGCCCCGTGCTCCTGCTCCGCTACGCCTCAGTCGGGATCAGCATGTTTCTGCTGATCCCGACACCGAGCATGCAGTTCATTCTTATTGGAACGCCGGCCCCGTTGCCGGTCATCAACGTGCATACCTCTTCGTCCCGCCGGCGATATCACGACAGGCTGCGAGCGGACGTCGGACATCATGGAGGCTCGTCGGCCTTCTATCAAAGCGACGAAGCGATCACGTGGTCGCCAATACATGGATTTCCATAAGTTGCGGCGGCGCGGTGGCCAGACTAGGCTGCAGCGTGGGCTCATCAGCGTCAATGTCGAGACTAAACCATTCGAAACGCTGGCGATCCCAGGCTTTCTTTGTCCTGCAGGAGCAGCCGATGACGCCCGCCTGGCCGTACCGTCCCAACCTTCGGCATCTGGGTCTCTTTTTTATCGCTTATGTCCTGGGTTGCGGTTTCGCTCAAGCGCTTGCAATCGTTCCCGGAACGGGTATTTCCATCTGGCCTCCGAGCGGGCTTTTTATCGCAACGCTGATCCTCGCTCCCATGCGGAGCTGGCCATGGTGGGTGCTGGCGGGCTGTTTTGCCGAGCTACTCAGCAACGTCCTGTGGTTCCATAGTCCATTCCCTGCGGCCGTTCTCATCTATGCCGGGAATGCCCTTGAAGCGATGCTTGGCGCATGGCTGGTGAACTGGGCCTTAAACCGATCCGTGCGATTGGAAACCTTGCACGAAGTCATCACCTTCATCGTGCTGTGCGCAGGAATTGCACCTGTTGTGAGCGCGACGATCGGCAGTGCGACGCTGGCCTGGTTCGGCATATATTCGCAGACCTTCACGGGCGCCTGGCCCCTCTTTTGGATCGGGGACGCCACCGGTGTCCTGATCGTCGCGCCGCTGGCATTGCTCGTGTTTCAGGACTGGCGTGACAAAACCGAATTCTCGCCGGCGCGATGGGCGGAAGCCTCGGTTCTCGGGCTGATCTTCCTCGGCATTGCCGTCCTCTCGCTCAGCGGCTACCTGCCCTTCGCTTACATCATCATGCCTCCCCTGTTATGGGCAGCAGTACGCTTCGAGTTCAAGGGAGCGGTTGTGACGCTGGCTTTGTTGGCGCTGCTTGCAGCGGTCTTCACGATATCAGGCGCCGGCCAGTTTGTTGGCGATCCCGAGACTCAGCGCCATAGGCAGATCATGCTGCAGCTCTTTCTGGTGATCTCTGCGTTTTCGGCACTCATCGTCGCCGCCATATCCCGTCAACATCAGTTGGCGTTATCTACCCTGCGCGAAAGCGAGCGCTCGCTACGTGAGCTTGTTGAAACACTCCCGGCGCGTATCTGGTGCACGACACCAACCGGCGAGCCATTCTACTTCAGCAAGCAGTTGCGTGAGTTCTACGGCTTCAACATGGACGAAAAGGATCAGGCTGACCACGCTCGGCTCTCCAACATCCTAGCCGCGACCATTCACCCGGATGACCTTGAGGTCGCGGGAACATTGTTCGCCAAGAGCTTGGCCACCGGTGAGCCTTATATGGTTAGGCATCGCCAACGGCTGTTCGATGGCACTTATCGGTGGGTACAGACACATGCCACCGCCATGCGTGGCGCCAATGGCGAGATTACGCGATGGAACGGTATAAACTTCGACATCCACGACTTGGTGATCGCACAAGAGGCATTGCGGGACCGGGAGCGGGAGCTTTCACAGCTCATCAACATGGTTCCCGCCCAGATCAGGCGTCTGACCCCCGAGGGCCAGCCGACTTTCTTCAACAAACGCCTGCTCGATTTTTTCGGCGTCGACAGTCTCACGCAACTGGACAATCCGGACCGCAGTCGTTTGGCAACCGCCATGCACACCTACGTGCACCCCGAGGATTCGACCAGGCTACTGGACGCAGTCCGCCACTCGGTTGCGACCGGCAAACCCAATGCGATGAAATATCGTATGCTTCGAGCAGATGGCGTCTATCGCTGGGTTGACGGTCGATGGGAACCATCGCGGGATGATGACGGCACCATAGTGGAATGGTTTGCAATCTCTATCGACATCGATGACGAGGTGAAGGCCGAGGAGGCATTGCGCACGCGGGAGCGGGAATTCTCGCAGCTCGTGAACATGGTGCCCAGCTACCTCTGGCGGCTGACGCCCGACGGCGTGCCTAACTTCTTCAACCAACGACTCATCGATTTTCTGGGTCTGGATTTGGGCGACGTCGATGTTGAAGGCGTCCATCCCTTGGCGGCTATCATTCAGGCCGCCGTACATCCGGACGACTCAACACGCATGACCCAGGCGCTGTTTCACAGCGTAGGAACCGGCGAACGCTTCTCCATGAAATATCGCCTGCGACGCGCAGATGGTGTCTACCGCTGGGTGGAAGGCAGCGCAGAGCCGATGCTGGATGACGACGGCCGCATCGTCCAATGGTACGGGCTTTCACACGATATCGACGACCTTGTGCAGGCTGAAGAAGCGCTACGGAACAGCAAGCAGCAGCTGGAGCAAATGATCGACGCCGTGCCCTTCAGTATTCTGAGCTTCGCCCCTTCAGGCAGGATGACCTATGTCAGCAAGCGATATCAGGAGCAAGCTGGTACGCCGATGGCGCAGATCGAGGACTTCGACATGCTGGCCCGAGACGTAGCGCATCCGCAAGACTTTCCGGCAATGTTTGCGAAGGCAAAAAATGGCTTTGCGACCGGCCAACCCTTCGTCAACCGGTTTCGCAGACGCCTCATGAATGGGGGTTATCGCTGGATCGAAGCGCGTGCGCAGCCGCTGCGTGATGCAAATGGCGCGGTCGTACAATGGTACATCGCCTCGATCGACATCGAGGATGAGATGAATGCGCAGGAGGCGCTGCGCAACCGTGAACGGGAGTTTTCGCAGCTTGTGGCCATGGTGCCGAGCCTTCTCTGGCGGCTTAGTCCGGACGGTGAACCGACCTTCTTCAACAAGCGCCTGATGGATTTTTTCGGCGTGGGTATGGCGAAGGCAGACGAGCTCGACGCGCACCAGATGGCCGCCATCATCGAGGCAGCAATCCATCCGGACGATGCGGCCGGATGGGCGGAGGCGCTTAAATACAGTGTCAATACCGGTGAGCGCTTTTCGCGACGCTACCGCCTGCGGCGAGCCGATGGCGCCTACCGCTGGGTCGAGGGAAGCGCAGAGCCGCTGCGCGATGAAAGCGGGCGCATCGTCCAATGGTACGGTCTTTCGCACGATGTGGACGACCAGCTGCGCGCCGAGGAGACGCTCAGGGAGAGCGAGAAGCAGCTGAGAAGACTTGTGGACGCGCTACCGACACTGATCTGGGCGGCCGAGCCTGACGGAGAGCCCTCCTATCTCAACAGACGCCTGGCAGAGTATGTCGGGCTGACATTGGCCGATCTCAATTCGCCCGATGCCAGCCGGTTGCAGATGGCCATCCAGAATTCCGTCCATCCCGACGATGCGGCGTCCGTCGGACACGCGCTCGTTCACTCGTTTGCTACAGGCGAGACCTTCGCGATGAAATATCGGCAGCGGCGGGCCGATGGTGTCTATCGCTGGATCAACGGCCGCGCCGAACCCTTGCGCGACGCGAGCGGCTATGTGCTGCAGTGGTACGGCGTGAGCTTTGACATCGATGACGACGTGCGCACCCAGGAGGAATTGCGGCGCACGCAGGAGAGGCTGGCTGTCGCCTCGCAGGCGGCAAGCCTTGCAGAACTGTCGGCATCGATCGCGCATGAAGTGAACCAGCCGCTGGCTGCGATCGTTGCCAATTCGCATGCCTGCCATCGCTGGCTCTCGGTCGATCCTCCGAATGTCGCGCGCGCTAAAATCGTCGCCGAGCGCATCATCCGGGACGCCAATGCGGCGGCAGACGTCGTCGGCCGCGTTCGTGCGCTGTTCAGGCAATCCGTGGAGGCAAGGATCAGCACGACGCTTGCTGGTGTTATTGCCGAGGCAGGTAGCCTCATGGCCGAAGAGGCCGCTCGCCGCCGCATTCGCATGGATATCTATATCGAGAGCAATCTTCCGCCCGTCACGCTCGATGTCATCCAGATTCAGCAGGTCCTCATCAATCTCATCCGCAACGGCATGGAGGCTATGGATCCGACAACAGGCGAAAAAATTCTCGAAGTGCGCGCGCATCGCGCCGGGAATGAAATTCAGACGGAAATCAGCGATCACGGACGCGGCATCGAATTTCCCGACAGGATATTCGAGCCTTTCTTCACGACCAAGGGAACCGGAATGGGCATGGGGCTCGCCATCTGCCGCTCGATAGTCGAGTCACATGGCGGGCGGCTGTGGGCCGAAAACAATGAACCGAACGGCGCTCGGTTCATTTTCATCTTGCCAATAACAGCGAAAGCCGCGCCATGATGACAGACGATCGTGTTGTTTTCATTGTCGATGACGACGGACGTGTTCGGGAAGCGCTCGGCGAACTCCTGGAAGCCCACGACATACGCGCCATCGGCTACGGCTCGGCAGGCGAGTATGTGGGCGCTGAGAAGCCGGACATCCCCGCCTGCCTGATCCTTGACGTCGAGTTGCCCGATATCAACGGCCTCGAGTTGCAGCGGCAGATCGCCGAGGGCGATCATCCGCCCATCGTCTTCATTACCGGACATGGTGACATCCCCTCTTCTGTGCGTGCCATCAAGCGCGGCGCGGTGGATTTCCTCACGAAGCCGTTCAGCGATGCGGATCTCATGGCAGCCGTCCATGCGGCCATCTGCGAAGATCGGAAAAAGCGGTCGGAGCGGGCCGAACTGAGCGAGCTGAAACAGCGATATCTCGAACTGACGCGGCGCGAGCGGGAGGTGCTGCCACTCGTCATCAGCGGCCTTCTGAACAAGCAGGCGGCGTCCGAGCTGGGGATCAGCGAAGTTACACTGCAGATCCATCGGAGGAATGTGATGCAAAAAATGGCGGCGGCATCGCTCGCCGATCTGGTGCGGATAGCGGAGCGACTGGGAATACCCATAACCCACTCGCGCCGGGCAGGAGGAAATTAAGCATGGAGAAGACAAGGCCGATGGTCGCGATTGTTGATGACGATCCGAGGCTGCTCGAGTCGCTGGAAGAGCTTCTGGAATCCGCCGGATATGCGGCTTGCTGTTTCGGTTCGGCCAGGGGGCTGCTCGACTACGGACTTTTGGATCTGGACCTACTCATCACCGACATCGGCATGCCCGGTATGAATGGCTTCGAACTTCGTGACGAGGTGAAGAAGACGCGACCGGGATTGCCGGTATTCCTGGTTACCGGTCGTCATGAAATCGCAGACCAGGGCCGCGCTCAGGGTATCAACGGCTTTTTCCGCAAGCCGTTCGATGCCCCTGCCCTGCTGATCGCCATAGGCGAAGCCTTGCAAAAATCGAGAGATGGAGGGTGACATGAGAGTTGATCAGCCGTTGCGAAAATCGGCGCAGCTGTTACCGCAGCATAAGAACGATACAAACGAACCCGTCGTCATCATTGTCGATGATGATGCAGCCGTGCGGGAGGCCTTGTCGGAGTTGATCCTCTCGGCAGGTTTTCATCCCGTCAGCTTTGCGTCCACGCGGGAAGTGCTCGACGCTGCCGATCTATTGGACAGCCCGGGCTGCCTGATCCTGGATGTGCGTATGCCGGGAGCAAGCGGGCTCCACCTGCAGCACCATCTGGCTGAGAACGGCATCGCCAAGCCCATCATCTTTCTGACCGGTCACGGCGATATTCCGATGACGGTTCAGGCAATGAAGGCCGGCGCAGTCGATTTTCTCACCAAGCCGGTACGGGACCAGACGCTACTCGACGCTGTCATCGCCGGGATCGAGCTCGACGCAACGCGGCGGGCAGACGCGCTTGTCGTCAAGCGCAATATCGAGCGCCTCGAGACGCTGACCCATCGGGAGCGTGAAGTTCTCCGCGAGGTGACGCGCGGACGCCTCAACAAACAGATCGCTTTCGACCTCGGCATCAGCGAGGTCACGGTCAAGCTGCATCGCGCCAATGTCATGCGCAAGATGGAAGCCGGCTCGATCGGCGAGCTGATCAGGGCCTGGGAGAGATTGCCCGCAGAGCTAAAGGCAGCCTAGCGCGTCTGGACCATCAAAGGGCTCAGGATCGCGGCCGTGTTTTCTGCGGGTCGTAATGCGATAGCGGCACGATCACCGCCGGCAAGCGCTTCTGGTGGCCGTCGAGCTTGCCGATCTCCACCGCCGTGCCGACTGCCGCATGGGTGACATCGACGCGGGCAAGCGCAATCGTCTTGCCGAGGATCGGAGAACGTGTCGCGCTGGTGATCACGCCGACCTGGGCGCGGCCGATATGGATGCAATCGCCATGGCCAACCGCCTCGTTTGCCTGGACATCCAGGCCGACCATAATGTGTCGCGGATTTTCCCTGCGGCGGATCAGCGCCTCGCGGCCGATAAAATCGTCCTGCTTGGATTTCAGCGGAACGGTAAATCCGATACCGGCCTCGAAGGGGTCGGTCTGGTCGTCAAATTCATGGTGGGCGAAAACGAGACCGGCCTCGATGCGGACCATGTCCAGCGCTTCGAGCCCCATCGGCTTCAGCCCATGGGGCTCGCCGGCGGCCCACACAGCATCGAGGACGATCAGTGCATCCTTCGGGTGACAGAAGATTTCATAGCCGAGTTCGCCGGTATAGCCGGTGCGCGAAACGACCACGGGCGCCCCTTCGAAACCGCCGATGCGGCCGACGGCGAAACGGAACCATTCGAGCTCGCCGATCTCGGGCTGCCGCGGCGCGGTCCAGATGATCTCCTTCAGGATGTCGCGGCTCTTCGGTCCCTGTAGCGCAATATTGTGCATCTGGTCCGTCGATGAGCGCACCCAGGCCTTGAACCCCTTCTTTTCCGCCTGCTCCCGCAGCCATATGCCGCTATAGTCGTCCCCGCCGATCCATCGGAAGTTCGTGGTCCCGAGACGAAACAGGGTTCCGTCATCAATCATGCCGCCGTGCTCGTAACACATTGCGGAATAGACGACCTGGCCGGTCGATAGCTTGCGGACGTCACGCGTCAGGCAATATTGCAGAAGCTCCTCGGCATCCGGGCCCGTCACCTCGAATTTGCGCAGAGGCGAGAGATCGATCACGACCGCCTTTTCCCGGCAGGCCCAATATTCCTCGACCGGGCCTTCGGCGGTAAAGCGGTTCGGCAGCCAGTAGCCGCGATATTCGGTGTAGTCCCGCGTCAGCGCCGAAAAGCGCGGATGGAAGGCGGTTTCACGCGTCAGTTCAGCGTCTGCTTCAGGGGTCATGCGATAGGCCACCGCTCGTGAGAATTTCTCTTTGCCGGAAAAGGTGCGAACATGGATATCCGTCGGATCCCAGCCGTTCGCCGCATCGATATCGTCTGGACAGGAGGAAGACACGCAGACGAGATCGGTCAGTGCCCGCATCAGCACATAATCGCCCGGCCGCGACCAGGGCTCATCAAGATAGAGCTGATTGTTGTGGTCGATATTGGTGTTGTAGAAATAGTTGATTGCTTCCCAACCCTTGCGACTGGCAATGCCATAGGGTGCGAGCGCGCCGTTGAAATTGTCCGTGCAGTTCACATGGCCGGGATAGCCCATGTCGTCGTAATAGCGCGAGTTGCAGGCGGTCGCGAAAGCATCGTGGCGACCAACGGTGTCTTGCACGATCTCGATCAACGGTTCGAAATCCCGATCGAACGCCTTGGAAGGCAGGCCGGGCGTCGGGTAGCTGCGACTTAAGAGGGTCCGCGTCACCGTCGAATCCAGCGCGCGGTCGAGACCCTTGTCGACCTTGCGCGCGGCAAAGGCCTGGAAGTCGGTGCATTGCCGGCCGTAGACATCGATGATCTGGATGAACTCGCCGGCGCGCACGAAATAGGCGGATGCCGTCGCTGCCTTGATCCTGATGTCCTCGATCGGATCCGCGATCGGTTCGGGCAACGCCCAGCTATAGTCACGGATCAGTTTGCTGCGCCTGATCCTGATTTCGACAGGCGTTGCGGTATCCTGCGTCTCCGGCGACATGGCACTTCCTGGCGCAACAGCAATCAACAGCCCCCTCATCGCAATCGTGAACTCGGCCTTTTCTCCCGGCGCGGATGTCTCGCCAAAGATGCGCAGCGCTCCTGCGCTCGAAAGATCGGCGCCGCGGCGCTGGAGTGCTGTGCGAACCCGCGCGGCACTCTCTTCATTCGACGCGAGGATGGCTTTCAACCCCTCCGCACCATTGGTGAAGGCCGCACCAAGACCGGCGGATTGAAAGCGGCCGGTTTCGTCGAGAAAGGATAGCTCGCAGGGCTGGCCACCCTCGCTATCAATCACTGTCACATGGTCGCCGGGCTCGACGCGCACGACCAGCGATCCGCCGCCCTTGCAGCGGTAGCGCTCTGTGTCCTTGGGCAGTGTCGGCATGCCGGGGTAGCGGACGATGCTTGGCAAAACTGGTCGCGCCATGGCCATCGCCGGATGGAGATCTCGCATTTGACCCTCGTTGCGGATTGAGTTGCCCGAAAGCATCCACAAGCACGTTACAAAATGCGACCGTAAAGTAAAGGCATGTTGACTATAAAGAAAATATCTTCACTATGCAGCAAGGGTTCAGACCCGGAATCCATGCGGGAACATGGATCACCAAAGCACCGGGCAGCCCCGAAATGCCATGGGAGGCACCGTTCAGGGAGACGTACGATAGATACGTCCGGAACAATTTATGGGGAATTCATCGATGACGGATATAGTCGACGCCGGGGTCACGACCGGCAGCGAAGGAAAACTTATACGTGCACTCGACTGGAAAGGCGCCTTTTGGGTAGCCGCCGGGGTGCCGCCGCTTGTTCTCTTCTCCATCGGCGGCATCGCAGGGACCACCGGCAAGCTCGCCTTCCTGGTCTGGATCATCTCGATGGTCATGGGCTTTCTGCAGTCCTTCACCTATGCTGAAATTGCCGGCATGTTCGGCAACAAGTCGGGCGGCGCCTCGGTCTACGGCGCGACGGCGTGGCTGCGTTATTCCAAGTTCATCGCTCCGCTCTCCGTCTGGTGCAACTGGTTTGCCTGGTCGCCGGTGCTTTCCCTCGGCTGCGCTATTGCGGCCGGCTATATTCTCAATGCCTTTTTCCCCATCCCGGCCGCGGATTCGCATGCTGTGCTCGATTGGATCAGCGCGCATGCCACGTCGATTGCGGCCGATAGCCCCCGGGTTACGGAATACATCGCCGCTCACGCAGGAACATCGGCGCCGGACGCGGTAAAGGCGCTGCTGAGTGCCGATGGCGTTGCCGCCCTGACGCCGGCCATTCGCAACTGGTCGCTGCTCACCTTCAACATTCCCCTTCTCGCGACCGCCAACATCAACGCCACCTTCTTCATCGGCGGCATCCTGATGCTGATCATCTTCGCGATCCAGCATCGCGGCATCTCCGAGACGGCAAGCGTGCAGAAATGGCTGGCAATCATCGTTCTGGTCCCGCTTCTGATCATCGGCATCTATCCGATCATCAGCGGCCAGATCGTTTCCACCAATGTCACGGGTCTCGTGCCGCCGACGGCAGCCTATGCCGTCACCGACGGCAGCTGGAGCAATGGCGGCTGGACACTGTTCCTCGGCGGCCTCTACATCGCCGCCTGGTCGACATACGGCTTCGAAACCGCCGTTTGCTACACGCGTGAACTCAAGAACCCGAAGACGGATACGTTCAAGGCGATCTTCTATTCCGGCCTCGTCTGCTGCCTGTTCTTCTTCCTCGTTCCCTTCGCCTTCCAGGGCGTGCTCGGCCATGAGGGTATGCTGGCAACAGGCATCGTCGACGGCACCGGTGTCGCCGAAGCACTCGGCGGCCTGATCGGCGCCGGCCGCATCGTCACCCAGCTCCTCGTCATCCTGATGATCCTGGCGCTCTTCCTTGCCATCATGACGGCAATGGCAGGCTCGTCGCGGACGCTCTATCAGGGCTCCAAAGACGGCTGGCTGCCGAAATATCTCGAACACGTCAACGAGAACGGCGCCCCGACCCGCGCCATGTGGACGGACTTTGCCTTCAATCTCTCCCTGCTTGCAATCGCCTCCGACGTCAGCGGCTACTTCTTCGTGCTCGCGGTTTCCAACGTCGGTTACATCATCTTCAATTTCCTCAACCTGAATTCCGGCTGGATCCACCGCATGGATTCAGGCCATGTCGAGCGCCCCTGGAAGGCGCCGAGCTGGCTGATCGGCCTCAACACCATCCTTGCATTCGTCAACGCCCTCTTCCTCGGCGCCGGTGCGAAGGTGTGGGGCTATGCCAACGCGCTATGGATCGGCTTCTTCTTTGCGGCCCTGATCCTGCCTGTCTTTGCCTATCGTCACTATGTCCGCGACGGCGGCAAATTTCCGGAAGGTGCCATGGCCGATCTCGGCCTTGTTGGACAGGATCTCGGCGTGAAAAAAGCGGGTATCCTGCCCTATGTCGCGCTCGCTGGTGGTCTCGCCATCGTGCTGATCGCGAACTGGGTATTCCAGCTCCCAGCTTGACCGCTTGGATTGACGGGGCTGCGACACAAGTAGCCCCGTCAACTTGATAGATTGCTGACGCGCAACGGGATCACTTCCGCAAAATCGACTGCTTGCGTCTTTTGAAAGCATCATGGGAATATCGGTCTTTCAAGAGAAAGGCTTCTCTCCTAAACGTGTCTCTGAAGAGGCTTTCCGTCGTCACGACCGGAAACCAACCACGCTTCTCGGGGAAAGAGATGAGACCGATCGGAAAGCTTGATTGCGGACGCAAACTGTTTCTTCTCCTCGCCTTGCTGCTTGGGATGGCTGGCTCCGTCGCTGCCCAATCAGACAACGCGAACGTGGCCACCCAGCAGAAGGTCGATCAGCTCATCAAGCTGCTCGACGATCCTGACATCCGCACCCTTCTGGCGACACAGACAAAGGAACAGGCAAAGCAGCAGCCCGAGGCTTTGCCGAAAATGGCCATGCAGGGCATGTCCGCGAGCGATCTCACGGTTTGGCTCAATTCCGTTCAGGCGCATCTGCTCAACGTAAGACAAGCGATTCCGCTGGTGCCGGGCGAGCTCGCGCGGATCGATCAAAAAACCATGGCCAGCCTCAATGGCCGCAGCCCGGGCAGCCTGTTGCTATTGTTCTTCGGCCTGGTTGCGATCGGTCTTATCGCGGAATGGGCCTTTAGCCATGTCGCCCGGCATATCCGGGCACGAAGGGCCAACGCCCAAACTGAAGCAAGCGTGACTGATCGTTTCTACGCGATCGGGCGGCATGTGTTCATCGAGCTCGCGCCGCTCGTCATCTTCGGCGTTGCCACGGTCGGCCTGTTTCTGACGATGAGCTGGCCACCGCTTCTAAGCCAGCTAATCGTGCCGACGCTTCTGGGGTTGATCGCTGGCCGTCTCGTCATCCGGCTCAGCCGCGTAATATTGGCGCCGTTTCGAGCGGCATCGGGTGAAACCTTCATCCGGCTTGTTCCTATCGAGGACAAGGCCGCGCGTTTCTGGTTCTGGCGCGTCGTGCGTTTCACGTTGATTTTCTTCATCGGCTGGGCCTCGGATGGCATCATGCGCGGGCTCACCTTCCAGCCAACCGTCGCAGCCGTGGTGGGCTATGCAATCGGTATCCTGCTTTGGGCCGTAACAGTTGAAACCGTCTGGAACCGGCCTCGCAGCGTCGAGCAACCAACACGACGCACCGCAAAAGATTGGATGCTGATCTTTTGGCTGTCGGTCATCTGGTTGCTTTGGGTGGCAGACTTGAAGTTCGCCATGTGGCTCGCTGCCTATGTCATCCTGATACCGGCGGCATTGCCTCTTGCAAGTTCCATCATTCGAACGGCCTGCCGGAGAGAGGAAATGGCCACGTCCTCAGACAGCGCCGTCTATGAGGTGCTGGTCGAACGCGGTGTGCGTGCTGCCATCATCGGCCTTGCGGTTCTCTGGCTTGCAGCGGTTTTGCAAACCCACTCGGCCGAGATGATGCAGCAGGCCGCGGCAAGCCGCATCACCCGAGGCATATTGAGCGGTATCGCAATCCTGCTTGCCGCCGATATTCTCTGGCAGGCGGTCAAGGCGCTGATTACCCATCAGTTGGAGCGCGCCCGGCTGGGAGAGGGAAGCGCCGCGGACGCTGCCCGGAGCAGCCGCCTTTTGACGCTATTGCCGATCCTGCGCAATTTCCTGGCCGTATTGATCGCCGCCATCGCCATCATGATGGCGCTGTCAGGTCTCGGCGTGGAGGTGGGGCCGCTGATCGCCGGCGCCGGCATTTTCGGTGTCGCCATCGGCTTCGGATCGCAGACCCTCGTCAAGGATGTCATCAGCGGCATCTTCTACATGCTGGATGATGCTTTTCGCGTCGGCGAATATATCCAGAGCGGAAACTACAAGGGTACGGTCGAGTCTTTCAGCATCCGCTCGGTGAAACTTCGTCATCACCGCGGACCGATCTTCACCGTTCCCTTTGGCTCGCTGGGCGCAGTCGAAAACATGTCGCGGGATTGGGTGATCGACAAATTCCTGATCTCGGTGAGCTATAAGACGGATATCGCGCTTGTGAGGAAACTGGTGAAAGGCGTCGGCGCCGCGCTTCTGGAGGATCCGGAGCTTGGCCCGATGATCATCGAAACCGTGAAGATGAAGGGCGTCGAACAATTCGGCGACTACGGCATCAATCTGAGCTTTGCGATGACCACGAAGCCAGGGGAGCAGTCGACCATTCGCCGGCGCGCCTTTGCGATGATCCGAGAAGTCTTTGACGCCAATAATATCGAATTTGCCTCGCCGACCGTTCAGGTGGCCAATGACGAGCGCGTCGCTGCTCTGGCCGCGGCAGCCGCGACCAACAATGCGATCGTCCAGAAACGGATATTAAACGAGGAAGCAGGCGGGGAAGCGGCTTCCTAAGCCCGGACTCGATGGCCGCTTTCGTCAAACAGGCAAACGCGGTCGACCTCCGGCGCGAGCCAGATGGTCTCGTCCGGTTGAACGCGGACGCGCTCGCGAAAGACTGCTACGACCGTTTGATTGGCGACCGACACCATCACTTGCGTTTCCGAACCAAGCGGCTCGACCACAATGACCTTGCCGGCAACGCCCTTGCCGGGCTCGGTGAGGTGCAGATATTCCGGTCGTATACCGTAAACCGTGGCCTTGTCGAGAGATGAGCCCTGGCCGTTGGGCATCAGCAGCGAAGCCTCCGCACCAAGCCGAAAAATCGGATTGCCACCGGACGTTTCGACTTTGCCATTGAGCAAATTCATCGATGGCGAGCCGATGAAGGCGGCGACGAAGACGCTGCCGGGATTGTCGTAGAGTTCGAGTGGAGCCCCGATCTGCTCTATCTTGCCCTCGTTCATGACGACGATGCGATCGGCCATGGTCATCGCCTCGACCTGATCGTGCGTCACATAGACCGTCGTGGTCGCAAGGCGCCGGTGCAGGTTCTTGATCTCCGCCCGCATGGCGACGCGCAGCTTCGCGTCGAGATTGCTCAGCGGCTCATCGAACAGGAAGACCTGCGGGTTGCGGACGATCGATCGCCCCATGGCCACTCGCTGGCGCTGGCCGCCGGAGAGCTGACGCGGATAGCGTTCAAGCAAGGGCGTAAGCCCGAGGATCTGTGCAGCCTCACCGACCCGTTTCTGCTTCTCCGCCTTCGGCGCACCGGCGAGGGTGAGCGAGAAGGCCATATTCTCGGCGACAGTCATATGCGGATAGAGCGCGTAGTTCTGGAAAACCATGGAGATGTCACGCTCCTTCGGCGGCAGGTTGTTAACCACCCGTCCGCCGATGCTGATCGTACCGCCCGAAATATCCTCAAGGCCGGCGATCATCCGCAGAAGCGTGGACTTGCCGCAGCCGGAGGGGCCGACAAGAACGACGAACTCGCCGTCCGATATGTCGACCGAAACCCCGTGCAGCACCTCCAGAGCGGCATAGACCTTGCGGGCCTTGTCGATCGTGACTGTTGCCATTGCTAGTTTCCTTTCCAGTCACGCATCGTCACTGAACCGCTCCAACGCGGATTTCATTTGAAGACAGTGCGCCCTCGTGAACGAGAAGTCCGACGCCGCCGTCGCCAAAGGCTTCTGGACTGTTGTCCCGCGCGGAGATCGATACGCCATCGGCTTCGAAGACGATGCTATCGCCCTTGGCCGAAACACGCATGGAAATCGGCTTCTCAAACTCGGTGTTGAAGGCGGTCTCGGCGAGCACCTTTGTGTCCTCGTCGCGAACCCGCACGATCTGTATCCTGCCGTCCCGGGTGACGCGAGCGCCGTAATAGCGGCGCAAGCCTTGGGCGCGGATTGCAAGGCCGCCGTAATTGCCGAGATGCAGCATGACATTGCCGGCCGCCTGATAATCAGTCCACTGGCGCGTCCCGTGGATGATGATGCCTTCACCGCTGTTCTGCGCGATGCGGAATGCGGCCGGAAAGCGCTTCGAGAAGAAGCTGGCACCGTTCACCCAGGACATCCGCCAGAAGTCGCAATCGCCGGAGGGACGCTTCAGTGTAAGCGCCGGAGCGCCGTCCCACCTGAGATAATCGACCAGCAGCCGACCGTCGGCGCGCTTGCCCTTTGCCGATATCGTAATCCCGATCTCGGCGATCGGCTGGCCGCCGGTATCCGGCAACGTCCACTGCAGAACCGCTTCCTTTCCGGGCTCGATGGTGACAGCGGTCGCATCGATATTTCTCAGCTGATCGCGCTCATCATAGACGCGGACACGGAGTTTTACGTCCACGATGCCGCGGTTTTCCGCCCCGGCCCGAACGCGCGCCTTTACGATCTGGCCGGGATAGACGAGAGGCGTGGCCATAAGGTCATAGGTGCGCATGTTGAGCATTTCGCGCGGCGAGAAGGTTGGGGTCGTGGCTGCGGCGATCTGTGCCGGACCCAGTGCCTCGTAGTCGATCGCGAGCGCCCGGCTACCTTCAAATTCGGCATTGCGAACACGGATGGCATCGCTGACATCCAGGCCGGTCTGCGGGCGGAAACCCTGCTGGCTGCCGGGCAAAGAGAAATGGAACTGTGCGCCGTCCTTCGGCGCATCGAGCTTCTGGCCGCCGCTGAGCTGCAGGCCGAGATTGGTCAGGAAATAGGCTTGGCGGACGGCATCGTTGATGGAGTTACCGCCATCTGCAGACGAGATCAGCATGCGGTCGGCGATCGGGCCGCGCCAGTCCGGGCCTTCCTCCAGCCCTTCGAGACCGTTCATGATGCCAAGCAGGCAGCCGACATTGCCGGCGTTGCAGTCGGTATCCCAGCCTGATGTATTGACGATCATCTGCGCCTGCTGGAAGTCGTGCGGCGCGTAGAGTGCGGCCATCACCATCAGCGCATGGTTGGGCACGACGTGGCAATTGCCCGGATATTTGTCGTAGCCATACTCGTCCTCGATCTTCTGGCGGGTATCGCGCCAGTCCGGATTGGCCTTGTGCCAACCCCTGATGTCGGTGATCAGCTTGGCGATGAGACTGTCGCGCGGGATTTGCGCAAGGCCGGTGTCGATCAGATGATCGATATCGGAGGACCGGAAAGCCTCGGCTTCCATGGCCGCCCAGAGCATGGCGGCGTAAACGGATTCACCGTCATGGCTGACCTTGCCGGCCTGCTCCGCAAGCCTGGCGGCAAGTTCCGGCTGGCATGGAGCGACCATCGCCCAGCCGTCGATGAATATCTGTGCGCCGATCTGCTCGGCAACGGCCTGTCCGTTGGTGGCAATCGAGCCGGACGCCGGAGCGGCAACACCCTTCTTGAGGTTAAGCCACGCAGTATGTTCGGTGGAATTGCCATTGCCACCCCACCACAGGATGGAACGCTCCTCGACGATATAATTCAGCCAGGCCTTGCCGATCTCTTCGGCCGAAAGGTCCGGCTTGATGCCATAATCTTCGAGCGCGCGAATGAAGGTAAAAGTGCCGGCAACGTCATCGTCGGTGACCACAAGCGGCTGGTTCAGGCGCTCATGCACGTAATATTCGATCGGGCCCAACTCCTCCATGATCTTCTGATAGGTCCAGCCTTCGAATGGGCGGCCGAGATAGACACCAACCAGTTTGCCAATGACGCCGGCATAGACGCGTTCCAGGTAATCGTTCGGAAGTTGCATGCGAATTTCCTCCATATATTTCAAAAGGTCAGCCCTTCACCGAGCCACCGGCCATGCCTTCGATGAAGCGTCTCTGCATGAAGACGAAGAGGGCGACGACCGGGATGACGATGATGAGGGCGGCGGCCATGATCTCACCCCAATCGGAGCTGTACTGGCCGGAAAGAAGATAAAAGGCGATGACGGCTGTGACGTTCTCGGCCTTCTGCAGGAAGGTCGTGGCAATCAGGAATTCGTTCCACGAATTGAGCCCGATGATCAGCGCGACCGTCAGAATGCCGGGCGAGACGATCGGCAACATCACCTTGGAAAAGACCTGCCAGGCGGTCGCGCCGTCGACGATCGCGGCTTCCTCCAGCTCCTTCGGAACGGCCAGAAAATAAGTCCGCAGCAGCATGACCGCAAAGGGGCTGTAGAGCGCGGTGTAGATCAGGGCGACAGCAAAGACGTTGTTGATCAGTCCGAGTTTGGCAAAGCCGAAGTAGAGTGGGAAGATATAAAGCTGGATCGGCGCTGTCGTTGTCGCCATCAGGTAGAAGGTGAAGATCTTCCAGGATTTGATCTTCCTGCGGGCGAGCACATAGGCCGTCAGCGACGACGTGCTGCACACCAGGACGATGGTGGTGCCGCTGACCATGACCGAATTGATGAAGGTCTGGGAAAACTTCGCGTGCTTCCAGGCATTGGCAAAATTCTGCCAGCGGATGGGATTGGGCATGCCCAGCGGATTCTGCACGATCTGGGCGGCCGGCTTCAGCGAATTCAGAACGAGCAGCGCGATCGGAAAGAGTGCGATGAATGCGAAGAGAGCAAGCAGGATATAGGACAGCGTCAGCGTTGCACGGCTTTCGACCAATCTCATTGCTCGGCCTCCCTGCCCTGGATGCGAACATAGAAGAACGTGCCGACCAGACCGAAGACGCTGATGACGAGCGCGGCCGCCGCTGCCTGTCCGACATTCAGGTCGTAGAAAGCGTGACGATAGGCGAGCGTCGACAGCATCTCGCTGGAATAGGCCGGACCGCCTTGTGTCAGGATATAGACGAAGTCGAAAGCCAGGAACGACCAGATGACCGTCATGATCATCAGCAGGGTAATCGTCGGCTTGATCCCCGGCAGAAGTACATAGCGCATCATCTGAAAATAGGTGGCGCCCTCGAGGCGAGCGGCCTCAATCTGCTCCTGCGGAACCTGGCGAAGTGCTGCGAAGAAGATGACGCAGAGAAATCCCCACCAGTGCCAGAGGTCGACGGTCGCGACGCCGAAAAGGGAAATCGAGGGCTGCGTCAAAGGATTGGGAAAAGGCATTCCGTATTTCTTGAGAACCCCGAAGATGCCGGTGACCGGGCTGTAGATCATGCCCTGCCAGATGCGCGCGGTGATCGGCGTCGCGATGACGACGGGCAGAAAGTAGATGACCTGGAAGACATTACTGCCGCGACGAACGACGAGCAGCATGGAGGCGGCGAGCAATCCCATCGCGATTGGGACAGTCAGGAAGATGACCGTCCAGATGATGTTGTTACCCAGCGCCGACCAGAATACGCCATCGGCCGCCAGTGCCCGGAAATTGTCGAGTCCGGCGAAGGTCGGGGTGGAAATGCCATCCCAATTATAGAAGGCGAGCACGACCGTCAGGAGTGCCGGTACCAGCACGACGACCACGTTGATGATCATCGTTGGGACGAGATAAAGCCGATGCATGGGTTCTTCTCCAGGAAAAGAGCGGTGCGGCAGGCACCGCTCCTCTGCTGCTTAACGTTGATCAGGTGCGCGCGGGGACGGCTGGAGCCTTGCCGGCGTCCTTCTCCTGCTTGAAGGTTTCATTGAGTTTCTTCAGGAAATCGGCCGAAGATTGCTTCTTGAGCCAGACCTCTTCCATGCCGCTGACCAGATAGGTGTCGGTCGCCGGGGGCAGGAAAGTCCAGGTCGTGTAGCCGTACTTGCCGGCGTTGACCGCGGACGACAGATTCTTCATCACTTCGATGTAGAGCGGCTGCACATTATCGGCGAGCTTGACCTTGGAGAGGTCCTTCAGGGGCAGGTTCCATTCGCCCTGCCAGACCGAGTTCATCTTGCTGTAGAAATCGTCCTTGAAGATGTAGTCGAGGACGGCGGCCGCGCCGTCGGCATTGCCGGCTTTGGCATTGACCGACAGTGTCGAGCCGATGCCGAGCGGATAGATCGGATCGCCACTCATGCTCGGGAAGCCGACGAAGCCGGGTTCCGCGTTGTTTTGCGGGAAATAGGTCGGGATATTGGTGAAGTTCCAGGTGCCCGTCGGCGCCATGCCGGCTTGGCCGGTCGCGATCTGGGCAAACGCCTGTTCCAGCGTCAGCGAAAAGTAATTGTCGCCGAAATAGCCCTTGTCCCACCACTGCGCCAGCTTGTCGATTGCAGCCACGAAGGCCGGGTCCGTCCACGGGATCGCGCCGGTCAGCGCCTTGTAGACGTTTTCCGGTCCTGAAATGGAATTCAGAACGATGGAGACATAGTGCTCGTTGGCCGGTCGCCAGTCCGCGTTGCCGGCACCGAAAGGCACAAGCCCCTTGGCTTTCATTTCATCGGCCAGGCTTTCGAACTCCGCGATAGTGGTCGGCGCCTTCCAATTGTTTGTGTTGAACAGGGTCTTGTTGTAGAAAAGCCCCAGCGTTTCATAGGTCTTGGCCAGCGCATAGAGCTTGCCGTCATACTTGCCGAGCTCAAGGAAGAGCGGCAGCAGGTTGTCGTTCCAGCCGTATTTCTTCGCATAGTCATCGAGCGGCAGCAGCTGGCCGGCCTGGGCCATTGCAGCCACATAGCTCGGACCGGCGGTGAAGACGACATCCGGACCGGTTCCCGACAGCATGGCGATGCGCAGTTGCTTGTCGAGATCGGAACCGCGGAAATCGATGCTCAGCATATCCTCGGGATGCGCGGCGTTGAACGAATCGACCAGGATATTCTTGAGATTGTCCTGATTTTCCGGCGATGCGGACTCATACCAGAAGCTGACGGGCTTCGGGTCGGCTGCGAACCCGAAGCGGGCCATGAACGGCAGGGTCGCAAGACCAAGCCCGGCTTTCAATACAGTACGGCGTTGCATGTTTTCCTCCTCCAGCTTGCCTCAGGCGGCCTTCGTCGAGCCCCTTTGGATTAGATTGAACGGCATTTCGACCGCGGTTCCGGGACCGGTTTTTTCACCTCGCAACCGTTCCATCAGCGTCTGGGCCGCTCGTTCACCCATCTGCCATTGAAACTGAGCAACCGTCGTCAACGACGGCGTGACCAGCTTGGCAGCGGAAATGTCGTCGAAACCGACGACGGCGATATCCCTGGGGATCTCTATGCCGCGCTCGCGAAGCGCCTGCATGACTCCGATCGCCATCAAGTCGTTGGCTGCGAAGATCGCAGTGGGCTCGAAGCCATTCGCGAGAATGGCTTCGGCCGCTCGCGTGCCGCCGATCTCGCTGAATTCCTCGTCGACAACGACATGGTCCTTATGGCCGGCCGCGGCGAGCGCGGTGCGATATCCCTCGATCCGGGTGGATTGCGGGCCACCCCGACCGGCCACCATGGCGATGCGTTGATGACCCTGCGCGATCAGATATTCGGTAACCGCATAGGCCGCGGCACGGCTGTCGACGAAGATATCATCGACGGCAATCTCGCCGCCCTGCTTCTTCGAGGATTCGATACGCACGACCGGCACGCCGGCTTCGATCAGAGGACTGAAATCCTGGGCACGCAGCGTGAAGAACACGCCGATCACGCCATCCACACGCCCTTGTCGCGCCCAGTCCAGGAAATGCCGCTCGCGTTCGGGCGAGCCGTCGGTGTTGACCGAGATCACGTCATAACTCAGGCCATCGGTGACCGACTGTATGCCGCGGATCAGCGACGGATAGAACGGGTTGGTTATGTCAGGCACGATGCAGGCGATCGTCATCGATCGGCTCGTCTTCAATGCCTGAGCGAAGCGGTTCGGCACATAGCCGAGGTCCTTTGCCGCCTTGGTTATTCGCGCCCAAGTCTCCGGCGGAATGGATGGTGCGCCACCGCTGAGGACCAGCGAAACGGTCGCCTGCGAGACGCCCGCTGCTTTTGCTACATCCTTCTGCGTCGCCCGCGTGCCCGTCAACGTAATCTCACTTATACGTATTAGTGATACGTATCAATAATCAGACAGCGCCTAATTCGTCAAGTCCCTCTCGCAATTCTGAAATGGTCAGGGGCGCCAGATGAGGGACCCCCACGGTGGCGAGAACGAGCATCGGTGCTCATCGGGACCATAGTCCGAAGCGTCTCGTTCTAAGTCTTCGTTCTGGTGTACACCAAATCCGGCAGGACGATCCACTCGCCTGTCCGCAGATCCTCGACATCAAGCCGCCCGCTCCCATCCCGGCGCGCCAAGCCGGAAAATCGATATCGTCGGCCGTGCCCATCGACAACGGAGCCACGGACCGGTCGGTCGGCGACAAAACCAACGACCGGGCCATCCGGCTCGACGTTGCTGAGGATGAAATACTCGAAAGGCAGGTTTCGGCTTACCATGGAATTGGGATTCAATTTCAGAGATGGTCGGGACTACAACGAAGCGCGTTGAAGCAGTTGAAGTCCCGCAGCAACGAAGGCGAGCCATAGAGCCTCGCTCCAGTGATTGAACGAATCCGGCGAGTATCGCTGGCGGGTGAGAACTGCGATCGCGGCCATCAACAGGGCGTAGAGTTGCAGACACCGCGACGCGGAAAGAAGAAGGCTGGATTTTGAGAACAGCGCGATCAACAGAGACAAATTGACCTTGACGACAAATCTGCCGACGGTTGCCCGTGAGACGCTGTCGAGTTCAATCGCCATGAAGAGATACCGTCGTTCGCTCGCGAGATGACGCCGAAACTTCCGCATCGGCGTCGGCCGAGTTCTTGTCATCGCTGTTGTCGGAGATCGTCATCGGCCCTGCCGCAGACTGCTCTCGCAATCGCTGCTTCATCCGGATTTTGACAAGCCGCCGAGAGGGCCTGATCTCGATGATAAAAGGCTTGGCGCCAGGCTTCATGAATTCCTCGCAGGAAGGATGTCGGACACAACTACCTTTGACGCCTCCTTAAGCAGGGGAGAGCGCCAAGGCGACATGAGCCCATTCGCCGGCCCTCTTTCGCTCGGCGGACGGTGCGTGAGTTGTGAACTCTTTCGCTTGTGGATGTAGGCCCGAGGGACGTAGGATTTCCATTACGGAAATAGCGAGACTGTATAAGAATCTCATAGTAGACCACGGCGGGCTTTGTCTTCTGACGGCGTTTCTATGGTGGAGAAATCTACATCCCGTCCGGCGGCCGGACTGAAATTCGCCGCTCGGTCGACCTCAAATAATATTAGCCGGATGACCTTATCCGAGCGCGAAATAACCCGCCGTTCAGAAGTCGTGCAGCGGTCGACACACACTTCGGAGTTCAGTAGTAGCGCTTGCAACCGATCGCTCCTACCCTACCTCATTGCCTAGGGTTTGCTCGGCAAACGACAACACCGGAGATCGAGATAGAGATGAAGCCCTTTGCAGCCCTTTTCGTCGTCACGACGCTGCTGACCGCCTGCGCCCAGGCTTCAGGTGGCATCTCCCTGGAGCCTATCCCCGGCAGTATCACCTATGGTGGCCAACCGACACAGAAACTTACCAAGTCTCCGATCGGAAGCCAGGTGCCACATATCTTCACGGATCAGTGGGGTGAAAGAGTTCGTGAGACGTACATCATCCAGCCGGACCGGACGTTGAGGCTTGTCAGCCGCGTCTATATAGAATCGCCGTTCGATTAGCTGATCTCGCAGACCCGATCATCGGATCTCAACTCCAGGTGCGTTGCTGTGGCGAACTTGTTCTGACCACCGGAGATTCATTTTTAGCGGCGTCAAATACGCGCCGAAAGATGGCGTCGGATTACGGGCGGGCTTTCGATGCCTTGCTCTTCACTGCATCCGAGACTTCCGCAATCGACCACACGTCAAGCATAGCGGCTGATTGCAAGTCCATGCACGTCGATTTCGGGTGCTTTGCCGCTGACGATGTCGCTGAGGACTTTCGCCGATCCGGTGCTCATGGTCCAACCCAGGGTTCCGTGGCCGGTGTTGAGAAACAGGCCTGCAATTCTGGTCGCCCCGATGACCGGGGTTCCGTCCGGCGTCATCGGCCGAAGTCCCGACCAGAACAGTGCCTTTGAGACGTCCCCACCGGGGAAGAGATCCGTTACCGAATGCTCCAGCGTACGACGGCGCGCTTCGCCGAGATCGTTGGTATAGCCTGAGATTTCAGCCATGCCTCCGACGCGGATACGATCGCCGAGGCGCGTGATCGCAATCTTGTAAGTCTCGTCCATGATCGTCGATTCCGGAGCTCTGGAGGCGTCCGCGATTGGAATTGTCAGCGAATACCCCTTCACAGGATAGACCGGCAGTTTGATTCCCATGGGCTTGAGCAAAAGCGGTGAAAAGCTCCCAAGCGCGACGACGATGATGTCCGCATCGAGACGCCCACGATCGGTCGTGATGCCACGGACACGCCCAGCCTCAACATTCAAGCCTTGTATCACCGTGTTGAAGAGGAAACGGACGCCAAATTTACCGGCTTTCTCGGCCAAGGCATTGGCGAATTTGAAGCAGTCGCCGGTCTCGTCCATGGGCGTCAGCAGCCCTCCGACGAATTTTTCGCGCACGTGCGTGAGAGCCGGTTCAAAGTGAGTGCAGTCGTCTCGTCCCAACAATCTGTAGGGAATTCCGTCCGCGGCGAGTGCCTTCATATCCTTTGCGCAGGCATCGAGTTGCTGCTGCGTGCGGAACAATTGCAGCGTACCCTTCATCCGCTCGTCATAGCGAATGCCGGTTTCTTTTCGAACATCCGCTAGCGTCTGCCGGCTGTAGTCGGCCAGCCGTAACATGCGGCTCTTGTTTATCGGGTACCGCTCCGAGGTACAGTTCGAAAGCATCTTGAAAAGCCATGAGACCATGGCCGCATCAAGCTTCGGCCTCAGGATCAGCGGCGCGTGCCGCATGAATATCCACTTCAGCGCCTTTTGCGGGATCCCAGGGGCGGCCCAGGGAGAGCAATATCCAAACGAAACCTCGCCGGCATTTGTATAGCTTGTCTCGAGCGCAGGCGCCTTTTGCCTATCAACCACGGTGACATCGTGACCGGCTTTTGCAAGCTGATAAGCGAATGTCACGTCGATGATGCCGCCCCCCCAGTACGATGACTTTCATGTTTTCCTCGACGGATGGGACACGTCCATTGCGCTATCGGCGATGATGGATTGCAAAGGGGGAGCGGCTGCCGGGAGGTCCGACGCTAGCCCTGGAGTTCCCAATGACTGCGACGACCTCCCTGGGAGGTCGTCAGACATTTTGTTGTGGTCAAGCCAGCGTGTATGCTGTCTTGACCGTTGTGAAGAATTCTGCGGCGTACTTGCCCTGCTCGCGCGAGCCGAAGGACGATCCTTTGCGGCCGCCGAAGGGCACGTGGAAGTCGACGCCCGCCGTCGGCAGGTTGACCATCACCATGCCGGCCTCGGCATTGCGCTTGAAATGCGTGGCATGCTTCAGGCTGGTCGTCGCGATGCCCGACGACAGGCCAAACGGCGTGTCGTTGGCGACGGCCAGCGCCTCTTCGTAATCCCTAACGCGAATGACCGATGCGACCGGCCCGAAAATCTCTTCACGGGAAATGCGCATCTGGTTGGTCGCTTCGGTAAACAGCGTCGGCTGCAGGTAGAAGCCGGGCGTGTCGCGCTTGATCAGCTCGCCGCCGAAGGCAAGCTTGGCGCCTTCCTGTTTGCCGATCTCGATATAGTCGGTATCGGTCTTCAGCTGCTTCTCGTCGACCACGGGGCCGATATGGGTGCCCGGCTTCATCGCGTCGTCGACATTGAGCGTCTTCAGCTTCTCGGTCATGGCAGCGACGAAGCGGTCGTGGATTCCTTCGGTCACGATCAGGCGCGAGGATGCCGTGCAGCGCTGGCCGGTCGAGAAGAAGGCCGAATTGGCGGCAGCCTCGACGGCGACGGTAAGGTCGGCATCGTCGAGAATGACCATCGGGTTCTTGCCGCCCATTTCGAGCTGGTACTTGCGGTTATGCTCGACGGACGAAACCGCAACGCGCTTGCCCGTGCCGACAGAGCCGGTAAAGGTGATGCCCGCCAGCTCCGGGCTGTCGAGCATGGCCTGACCGACGACCGAGCCCTTGCCCATGACGAGGTTCAGCACGCCCTTCGGCAGGCCGGCGCGATGCAGGATATCGACGATCGCCCAGGAACAGCCGGGCACGAGATCGGCCGGCTTGAAGACGACGGTGTTGCCGTAGCAGAGCGCCGGGGCGATCTTCCAGGTCGGGATGGCGATCGGGAAGTTCCAGGGGGTGATGATGCCGATGACGCCGATCGGCTCGCGGGTGATCTCGACGCCGATATTGGGACGCACGGAGGGAAGCACTTCGCCCGCCAAGCGCAGCGCCTCGCCGGCAAAGAATTCGAAGATCTGCGCGGCGCGGATCGTCTCGCCGATCGCTTCCGGCAGGGTCTTGCCTTCCTCGCGGGCAAGCAGCGCGCCAAGCTCGTCCTTGCGCGCCATGATCTCGTCGCCGGCCTTCTTCAGGATGACATGGCGTTCCCAGATGCCCGAGCGCGACCAGGCCGGGAAAGCAGCCTTGGCAGCCGCGATCGCGTTGGCCACATCCTTGGCATCGGCGCTCGCATAAAGCCCGACCACTTCATTCGTGTTCGACGGGTTGATGTTCTCCGCGCCGTTCGAACCGGTCCACTCGCCGGCAATCAGGTTCTGAAACATATCTGCTCCCTCACGCTGCAACGGCGGGCTTGGCGTAGGCCGCGACCACCTTGCGGATCGCGGCGCCAATCTGCTGCAGATGGCGTTCTTCCAGGCGGTCCGTCCACCACATGCAGATCGTTTCCTTGCAGGCGCGTTCCGCCTCCGGGCAAAGTCCGTCGGCATAGTCGATCTTGCGCACGCCCTCGAGCGTGAACGGCCATCCTGATGCGCCGAAGGTCTTGTGCTCACGGATGAGCGGATAGGCGTAGAGCGGGATCTGGCCGGGATAGCCGATGAAGCCGTCGATGCCCTCGGCAGTCAGTGCCTTCATCACCTCGGTGACGGGGACGGCGAGCTTTGCCGGATCGAGCCGGAACGAATAGAAGAAATAGACGCCGGTCGTGCCTTCAAGCGGCAGCACAGGCTGCACATCGACGCCGGCAAGAAGCTGCGTCAGCCGGTCCGCGGACGCGACGCGGGCGTCGACAAACTGTTCCAGCTTCTTCAGCTGTTCGAGGCCGACGGCAGCCTGAAGTTCGGTCATGTGGTAGTTCGGCGCGAGAAACAGGTGATCGCGCCCGCCTCGCTCGCGCGGCCAGCCCTTGTCGCTGCAATGACGCAAGCCTCGACCGAATTGTTCGTCCTTGTTGCTGATGACCATACCGCCATCGCCGGTCGTCATGTGCTTCGATTGCTGGAAGCTGAAGCAGGCGACGTCTCCGAAAGTGCCGCAGAGCTTGCCCTTGTAATAGGCGAGATGCGCCTGGGCGCAGTCCTCGATGACGAAGAGGTCGTGCTTGCGGGCAATCGCCATGATCGCGTCCATGTCGGCTGGGTGGCCATAAACATGCGTCACCATGATTGCGCGGGTCCGTGGCGTGATGTTGCGCTCGATTGAGGCCGGATCGATGTTCTGGGTAATCGGATCGACGTCGGCGAAGACGGGAATTGCGAGCTGGGCGACAACGGGAATGACGGTGCCCACGTCAGTGACTGGCGAGAGGATGATCTCATCGCCCGGCTCGGGATTGAGATAGATCACCGCGGTGTGAAGCGCCGCAGTGCCGTTTGCGACGGCGACCGCATGTTTGACACCGTATTTCTCGGCAAATGCCTGCTCGAATTCCGCGGTCTTCTTCCCCGTCAGGAAGGACAGGCGCCCCGACTTTATGACCTCCGCCAGCGCATCGAGTTCTTCCTGCCCGAAGGTGCGGCCAGAGGCGTCACGAAAACTCGGCAAGGTGCCGTCGATCGCGCGCGGGCCGCCGTTGATTGCCAAATCCTGCATTCCGATGTCTCCCAAAACTAAAAGTGAGGCCGTAGCCGGCTAAAAAGGCTCAGAGTCCGAGAAAATTGGCCATCAGCTGAAGCTGGTGGTCGAGCATGTGGCGACCGAGATGTATGCGGCATCCGACGTCGCGGGCGGCCTGAAGCAGCGGCGTGATTTCCGGTTCCATGATGACTTCGGCAACAATCATGTTCGGTTCGAGCAGCGAAGCATCGAGCGGCAGGGGATCGGTGACGTTCATGCCGAGAGTGGTACCGTTGACGACGAGATCGTGCCCGCGCGGATCGACAGAGCCGATTGCGACGTCGATTTCCGGATAGGCGGTGCGCAGCTTGGCGGCCAGCGTCTCGATCTTGTCGACCGTGCGGTTGGCCAGCGTCAGCTTCGTGATCCCAGCCTCGGCGAGCGCGAAGGCGACGGCGTTGGCCGCCCCGCCTGCCCCGACGAGATAGACGGAGCGTCCGCGCACCTCGATGCCCTGACCGCGCAGGCCCTCGACGAAACCTATGCCATCGAGCTGGTCGCCGACGAGCCGGCCGTCCGCTTCGCGTCGCACGACATTTGCGGCGCCGACAGCCAGCGCCTGCGGGCTCACCTCGTCGCAAAGCCGGATGATGGACTGCTTGTGCGGCACGGTGACGATGGCGCCATCGAAGCTTTTCAGCACACGCAGGCTGGCGACGAAACCGTCGAGATCGGCCGGCGCAACATTGAGCGGCACCATGACCGCGTCCTTGCCGCGCATCATCGCGATGCGATTGATGCCGGGAGGCGCCTTCACGTGTTCGGTCGGATGCGCAAGGATGCCGAGGACGCGCGTGCGGCCGCTGATTTCAACGACCTTGGGGATTTCAGCGATCTTGGGCTCTTCAATGATCGACATGCTGCCCTGCCCTCACTTGCCCCAGGAGAGTGCCAGGGGATTGACGCCGCCTGCGAGTTCCAGGAGGCCAGCCCGCGTTGCTGGATGAAGCGGCTCGAGCGGATGGCGGACGTGATCGGACTTGATGACGCCCCCCTCCATCATGACAGTCTTGGCAGCCCGAAGACCGCACTGCCGGTTTTCATAATTGATCAGCGGCAGGATGCGCTCGTAGGCCTTCGCGGCCTGCTGGCGGTCGCCGGCGCGATGATATTGGATCACAGGGCGGATCAGATCGGGCAGCATGGCGCTCGACATGACGCCGGTCGCACCAGCATCGAGATCCGCCATCAGGGTGATTGCCTCTTCGCCATCGAACGGTCCCTCGACCGCCTCGCCGCCGAGTTCGATGAGCTTGCGGAGCTTAGCGGCCGTCCCCGCGACCTCGATCTTGAAGTAGCGCACGAGCGGCAGGTCGCGCGCGATGCGCGCCATGAAATCGGCTGAAAGGGTAACGCCGCTCAAGGGGGCGTCCTGGATCACGATCGGAACGCCGGCAGCATCGGCGACCCGGGCGAAATGCTCGCGGATTGATGTCTCATCGAGCTTGATGCCTGCGCCATGATAAGGCGGCATCAGCATGATGAGCTTGGCGCCGTGCTTCGAGGCGTGCTCGGCGCGGGCAGCGGCGATCTGTGTGCTGAAATGGCTGCAGGTCACCATGACAGGTACGCGGCCTGCGACATGAGCGAGGCTGAGCTCGGTCAGCTGCAGGCGTTCTTCGTCGGACAAAAGAAACTGCTCGGAATAGTTCGCCAGAATGCAGATACCGTCGACACCCTGGTCGATCATGCAATCAAGCACGCGGCGCTGGCCGTCGAAATCGACATCTCCCGTTTCAGTGAAAGGTGTCGGCGCCACTGGGTAGAGTCCGGAATAGGGTCGATCACTCGCCATCTTTAAAAATGCCCCGCAAATTTTCGTGTAACTCAAGTCTGCACTTGACTTCTGAACCGGTATCACGAATGATTTTTGCACGCAATGGTCAATTTCAGGAGATATCGATGCCCGAGCATCAATCCGGCCCCGCCGTCATCCGCCTGCATGACATGGACAACGTGGTCGTCGCCACGCGCCCTATCGTGGCAGGCGAGGCGATCGGGGAGGTCTCGGCGCTGAGTGCGATCCCGAGCGGCCACAAGATCGCCGTGCGCACGATCCCTCAAGGTGAGGTCGTCCTTAAGTACGGGCAGGTCATCGGTCGCGCCAGCCGCGACATCGCTCCCGGTGAGCATGTTCATCTGCAGAATCTTGCGATGCTCGACAGCGCCGTCTCGCACGAATTCGCCGCCGACGGTCGGCCGACGCCGCTTCTTCCCGAGAGCGAAAGACGAAGCTTCAAAGGCTATCTGCGCCCCTCGGGCCTCGTGGGCACCCGCAATTACGTCGGCATCATCACTTCGGTGAACTGCTCTGCCACCGTCGCCAGGGCGGTTGCCGACTACTTCAAGATCAACGGCTTCGGCAACTATGCCAATGTCGACGGCGTCGTCGCGCTGACGCATGGCACCGGTTGCGCCATCCCGACCAACACCGAAGGCTACGCCTATCTGCGGCGCACGCTGAACGGCTATGCCCGCAACCCGAATTTCGCGGCCATCCTGATGATCGGGCTCGGATGCGAGACGAACCAGATCAGTCATCTGGTCAAGGCCTTCGAACTGGAGGAAGGCCCTCTCTTGCGCACGATGACCATCCAGCGCATGGGCGGGACGAGAAAGACGATCGAGGAAGCCGTTTCGATCATCCAGGAGCTTCTGCCGGAAATCGATGCCGTGAAGCGGACCGAGCAGCCATTGTCCGGTCTCAAGGTCGCGCTGCAATGTGGCGGCTCTGATGGCTATTCCGGAATTACCGCCAACCCGGCGCTCGGCTATGCCGCCGATCTCGTGGTGAAGAGCGGCGGTACGGCCGTTCTCAGTGAGACCCCTGAAATCTATGGCGCCGAGCACCTTCTGACACGGCGCGCCGCCACGCCTGCCATCGCCGAAAAGCTGATGACGCGCATCGATTGGTGGCGCGATTACACGGCAAAAAATGGTGCTGAGCTGAATAACAATCCCTCGCACGGCAACAAGGAAGGCGGCCTCACGACCATCCTCGAAAAGTCGCTTGGCGCGGTTGCCAAGGGCGGTTCAATGCCGCTGATGGAAGTCTACGAATATGCAGAACCCATCACCGAACCCGGTTTCGTCTTCATGGATACGCCAGGCTACGATCCCGTCGCCGTCACAGGGCAAGTCGCCGGCGGCTGCAACCTCGTCGTCTTCACCACCGGCCGCGGTTCCGTCTCCGGCTTTAAGCCTGCGCCCTGCATCAAGGTTGCGACAAACAACGAGATGTACGAGCACATGAGCGAGGACATGGATATCAATTGTGGCGGTATCGTCGACGGCAGCGACAGCATCCAGCTGGCGGGCGAGCGCATTTTCGAGAGAATCATTGCCGTCGCCTCCGGGGAGCGGACGCTGAGCGAGGGATACAATTATGGTGACCTCGAATTTGTTCCTTGGCAAATAGGTGCGGTCACCTGAGACGGGAAAGGACGAAATGGCGCACCGAACACTCGCCTACGAAGCCATCGCCGACACGCTGCGCAAGGCTGTGACGTCGCGGAGCCTTCCGGAAGGCACGGTCCTTCTCGAGGGACCGATCGCGGCGCTCTTCGATTCGAGCCGCTCGCCCGTGAAGCAAGCGCTGGCGACGCTGGAAGCCGAGGGCCTCGTGCGCCGTTTCGACGGACGTGGCGTGCTCGCGGGCAAGACGGGCGAGCCGCAGCGCCTCAAGATAACGCCTGACATGCTGAAGCTGGAAGACGAAACCATAACGAGCCCCAAGACGTTCGCCTGGCAGAATTTCTACTACGACTTCGAAAATACCGTCATCCTGCGCGCCGTCTTCGGCAGCTTTCGCATCAACGAACTCGCTTTGGCCCGCCATTACAATGTCGGTCGCACCGTTGCCGGCGACATCCTCAATCACGCCGTAAAAAACGGCATCGTTACGCGCGACGAGAAGTCCCGCTGGTGGATCAATCCCCTCAGCGAGGATCGTTTTCACGATCTCTACGAGGTCCGCATGCTCCTCGAGCCGGCAGCGCTCAGAACCGCCATGCTACGCATTCCTGCGGAAGCCTTAAGCACGATGCGAAAGCGTCTGGTTGCGGCATCGGAACATTTTCCGGCGGTAGCGAGCGCCGAACTCGACACGCTTGAAGAGGACCTTCACGTCGCCACGCTGCAATACAGCGCCAACCCCGAGATTCTCGAAGCCCTAAAGCGCACGCGATGCGTGCTTGTTGCCGGAAAACACATCCAACGCGCTGTCCGGGGCACTTTGCCGATCGATGCCTTTATGGACGAACACCTGGCGATCATGGACGCGGTCGCCGCGTACAACTACCCGCTCGCCCAACAGGCCCTGACATCCCACCTCGAACAATCCAGCATCAAGGCCAAGGAACGCCTACAGGCCTATCTCGCCATGTCAGATATTACACCGATATCCTATGTGCTCGACTGAATCGGACCGTTTAGCTGCCCTTCCCTTTCGCCTGCTGCTCGGAGATGATCTGCTCCTTGATCACCTCTCGAAGCGTCTGCGCAAGGTTCGGCGTGGCGCTGGAGCAGCAGACCATGATAGAACTGCTCGGCGCCTCAAGCGACATGTAGCCGTGCTTCATGGTGCTATCGAGATAGACGCTGTCGCCCTGTTCGAGATCGGTCGGCTCATAATACTCGCTGAAGAGGCGGATTCTGCCGCTGAGGACGAGAATGAACTCCTCGCCGACATGGGCAGTCAGCGGCCCCATCTGCTCCGGCGTCAGCGCGCGCACCTCGATATGAATCGGGATAATGCGTTTATGGGCGACGTCGGAAGACAGGTAACTGTAACGATAGTACTCCCGGTCGAGCTGCTGTCCTTCGAGATTGCGATTGATGCTGCGGCGCGCGACGACAAGGGGCGGCGTCGGCTCATTCGGCGACGAGTTCAGCAGATCGCCGATTTCGACACCAAGCCCATGCGACAGCTTGAGGATCGTATCGAAATTCGGTGAGATATGTCCGTTCTCGACTTTGGACAGGGTGGAGGTGGCTATGCCCGTCATAGAGCTGACTTCAGCAAGCGTCCAACCATGGTAGGCTCGACGATCCTTCAGTAGCTTTCCGAGGTTTTTTACTTTTTCATTCATGTCTTGCCGTGTTTTCCAATCTTGCCGGTGCCTCTTGCAGAAGTCATGATTTCCGCTCGATGCTCTTGCGCAGAGACATAGCGCCTAGAGCCGCAAACAGAAACGTCACACAAAGCACAACGGAAACAAGCGCATTGATTTCCGGGGTGAAGCCAGTTCGCATCATTGCCCAAAGCCGCATGGGGAGTGTTGTTTCCCCTCCGACGAGAAAAAACGTTACCAATGTTTCGTCGAAGGAGAGGGCAAAAGCAAGTAGGGAACTGGTGACCAGGGCTGAGCGCAACTGCGGAAACACAACATATACAAAGGTTTCCCAGCCGTTCGCCCCAAGATCGAGGGAGGCTTCGATCTGCGAATTTTCCATCGCGTCGAGCCTGATCGTGACCATCCTGTAGATCACCGCCAGAATCAGAACGACGTGGCCGGCGGTGACAGTGACCAGGCTGCGTTCGATGCCGATCTCGCGGAAGGCAACCAGCAGCGAGATGCCGGTGATGATCGCAGGCAGGACGAAAGGCAGGAAGATCACGAATTCGACATAGGAACGACCACTGCGCGCGCCGGTCTTCATGTAGTATGCGAGACCGAGCGAAATCGCGCTGGCAATCAAAACGGCGCAGACGCCGACGATCAGCGAATTGGACAGAGCGTCGATCAACTGACTATTGCTTGCGAATTTGCCGTACCATTGCAGGCTGAAGTCCGACCAGTCCAGCTTGCGGTCTTTGATGCCCACGAAAGAAAGCAGGATGACGATAGCCGCCGGTGCATAGAGCACCGCAAAGGTGATGCCACCTATTATCCAGAGCAGGGTGATGGTGATTCGTTCGAGCAAGGTCATTTGATCCTCGCGGTGCGTGAAATGAGAGATGCAAGCGCAATCAGCGCGACGACGGCAATCAGCAGCATAACGGCGAGAGCCGCGCCGAAGGGCCAGTTGAAGGCCATGCCGAACTGGCTCCAGACGGCGCGACCGAAGGTGAATCCTTCGCTGCCGCCGACCATCTGAGGCGTGAGATAATCGCCGAGAGCAATCACCATGACAAAGAGCGCCGCGGCAATCGAGCCGGGCAGGCTGAGCGGCAGGACGACCGTCAGGAATATCTGCCCGGGCTTTGCACCGAGATCCGCGGCCGCGGCGATCAGAGATTGCGGAATTCGCTCCAACGCCAAAAAGATCGGCAGGATGCCGAAGGGCAGATAGATCACTGCCATCGTCATCATCACCGCTGTCTGGTTGAATATGAAGAGCTTGCTGGGCACGTCGATAATGCCGAGGGACAGCAGTATGGAGTTCAGGAAGCCATTGAAGCCGAGGATGCTGCGCATCGCATAGATCTTGACGACATAGTTCATGACCAGCGGAAGCGCGCTCAAGAGCAAAAGCAAGTAGCGAACGGAGCCGTCCAGACGCCAGATCAGGTACGAAAGTATATAGCCGAAGACGAGCGATATCAGCGCCACGACGAAGGCGAGCTTCAGCGTGCTGAAGAAGACGTAGAGATAGCTCCCGCTCGTGAAGAAGGCGGCATAGTTGGCGAAAGTCAGTGCGCCCGTCAGCTTGCCATTGTCCTGCTCGAGAAAACTGGAGGCAAGGAAGGACACGAGCGGCAACAGGATCATCACGGTCGGCAGGCCGTAAACCAGCACACTCGCGACGAGTTTGCCGAGGCTGCGGGATGGCTTTGAGGCTGCCTGCTCGATTGCGATATCGGAGGGGGCTGTCGCGATGCTCATGGCGTCACCCTTTCGATAGGAAGCTGACATCGGTCTCAGACCATCTGAGCATAACATCGCTTCCCGCCACGAGATTGCGGACCGACAGCGCCGTCGGTATCCGCACCTTGATCCGATGTTCGCTGCCGGCGCCCACAGACAGCGAGAGCTGCGTGGTCGCGCCAAGGAAGGTGACGGAGTCCAGCCGCGCTTTCGCCATGCGTTCGTCGTCACGCAAATTGTTGCCGTCATGAAGGCGAAAGCTCTCGGGACGGATCGCCAGAAGCAGGTCGCCCTGCTGACCGGAAGAGGCCGTATGCTTGCCGAGCGGGCTCTCGATCATGGGGACGTGGCGGCCGGCGGATGCCGGCAGGATATTGTTCTCGCCGAAGAATTTCGCAACGAACTCACTCTTCGGCTGGTAATAGATCTCCTGGGGCGTGCCGACCTGCACCAGGTTGCCATGGTCCATGACCGCAATGCGGTCCGACATCGAGATGGCTTCTTCCTGATCGTGCGTGATGAACACGAAGGTCGTGCGGATGCGCCGCTGCAGATCCTTGAGGAACTCCTGCATCGAGCGGCGAAGTTCCGCATCGAGCGCCGCAAGCGGCTCGTCCAGCAGGATCACCTGTGGCTCGCAGACGATGGCGCGTGCAAGCGCCACCCTCTGCCGCTGACCGCCGGACAGCTCCGCCGGATAGCGACCCGGCTTGTCGGCGAGATTGACCGTTTCCAAAACCGCCTCTACCCGCCGCTTGATTTCGCCGGGCGGCGTCTTTCGGATGCGCAAGCCGTAGCCGACATTCCGGGCAACCGTCATATGAGGAAACAACGCATAGTCCTGGAAGACGGTATTGAACGGCCGCTTATAGATCGGGACCTGCGCGATGTCAGCGCCGCGCAGCAATATCCTGCCTGACGTCGGCGGTGTGAAACCGCCGATCATGCGCAGGATCGTCGTCTTGCCCGAGCCGGAAGGACCGAGGATGGTGAGAAACTCACCATCCCGGATATCGAGATCGACGGGCTTCAGCACGTCGACGGCCTTATAGGATTTGGTCACCCGAACGAGCTGGATGACGTTCTGTCTCCCGGCGGCCAAATCCGAACTATCTGAAACCAACGCAACCATTATTGTACCGGAGTAGCCTTAATCTCGTTCCAAAGCTCGATGCGCTTGGCAAAGTCTTCGGGCGCCTGCAAGAAGACCAGCTTGTCGGCATAGGTTAGGCCGGCGTCGATATTGACTGCCTGGTTCGTCGTGTTGCCGTAACCTGTCTTCGTGCTGATATAGGTCCCGACGGCGGGCTCAAGCATAGCGTCGATCCAGGCGTGCGCGAGGTCGAGATCACGCGCCTTGGCGCTGATTGCCCAGCAGTCGATCCAGCCGATTGCGCCTTCCTTCGGAATGACGAGGCCGACATTGGCGCCCTGCTTCTTGAGCATCGGTGCCTGCGGCTCGCCCATCGACATCATCAGGTCGATGCCGCCCTGGGCGAAGATACTGACGCCGTCATCGAAACCGGCATAGTAGCTGGCAACGTTCGCCTTCTGCGCCAGGAGCTTCTTCTTCACCTGATCGAACTGCTCATCGGTGAGATTGAAAGGATTGCGGATGCCAAGTGTCAGCGCCGCCGTCACGATCGCATTGTTGGCGTCGTCCATGACGATGATGCGGCCCTTGTATTTCTCATCCCAAAGCACTTCCCAGCTATCTGGAGGCGTCTGGAAAGTGTCGGCACTATAGATCAGTGGGATCGAGCCCCATGCGAAGGGCGTGGCATAGGTCTTGCCGTCGAAAACGATGGCCGAAACACGCTTGAAGGCGCCGGCGAGGTTCTTGATGTTGGGCAGCTTGGCGCTATCCAGCGGCTGGATCAGCTTCTCCTCTGTCAGGCGCTTGTAGGATGACGTCTCTATCGCGATCACGTCGAAATCCGCGCCTTCGGAGGCTGTCATTTTTGCAAAGATTTCATCGACGCTGCCCGTATAGCTGACGCTGACGGTTGCGCCCGTCTTTTCCTCGAAAGCCTTCACCCACTGATCGTCGGCATAACCCTCCCAGGTCAACATACGCAGCTCCTTGCCGGCCGCGCGCGCCGGACGCACGAGCGCCGGAGCCGCAAGCGTACCGACAGCAACCGCTGCTGAAGCGGTCAGAAATTCACGTCTTTTCATTGTCGTTCCCCTTAGAACGTGGTTGTTTAAATTGAATAGTCGACCGGCGTGCGGTGCCAGCCGGCCTTATGTTTTTCCCAGTAAGACGACTTGAGCCTGAGACTGACCGCACCTGGCCTGTCGTTGCCCATGATATGGTCGCCGATCCTCGATACGGGCATGACGCCGCCCGCTGTCGTCGTGCAGAACATTTCGTCTGCCGATTCCAGATCCTCTCTCCTTAGAGGCGCGATGCGGGCAGGAATGCCCAGCAATCCGCAAAGTTCGAGCACGGAGCGACGGGTGATGCCTTCCAGGGCACCACGGTCCGGCGTCAGGGCCTCGCCGTCCTTGACGATGAAAACGTTGAATCCAGGCCCCTCTGTTACGAAGCCCTCGGCGTCCAGCAGAACCGCGGTATCCGCGCCCGCATCATGGGCTTCGAAGAGGCCGCGGGTGAGATCGCCCCAATGATAGTTCTTGATCGTCGGATCGATCGAAGCCGGAGCGATGCGGGGGATAGACGCAATATGGAGATGCGCGCCCCTCTCCTGCACGTCGAGCGGGATCACGTCGATCCATGGGATCGCGTAGACGATCAATTTATTGTCACAGTCCTGCGGCCGCCGCGAACCGAAAATGCGGGGCTTCCCCCGGGTGCAGATCATGGCGACATAGGAATCACGGAGGCCGGATAGAGCCACACAGCGCATGGCAATCTCGCCAATTTCGACCATCAAATGCTGAGGTGAGAGACGCAGGCTGGTCAGCGAGCGCTCGAACCGGTCCAGATGATCCTGCAGCCGAAAGAACCCGCCATCGCGAACATGGACAACATCATAGGTCACGTCCGACCGGGTGAATCCCCAATCCAGAACGGAAATTGCCGCTTCAGCGATCGGGACGAATTTCCCCTCACAAAATGCGGCGCCCTTGGAAAAGTCGGTGGTCATGCTTGAGAACTTCTATGTTCGAAACCGATATTCGGAAGCTGACAAAAATTTTGCAGATACGCAAGCAAATTTTCTCAAAAGAAATTTATTGACAGAACGGAAAGAGAATGAAAATTAAAAAGCAGCCTGGTTTTCGGCACTTTTCGGGATGGAATTTTCATGGAAGAAAAATTTGAGAAACGCCGCCTTGGCGCTACAGACCTGTCGGCGACGATACTGGGCTTTGGCACGACCGCAATTGGTGGTCTCTATTTGGCAACCAGCGAAACGGTCGCCGAAAAGACGATGGAGACAGCCTGGGAACTCGGCGTACGTTTCTTCGACACCGCCCCGCAATATGGCAACGGCATGGCCGAGCAGCGGCTCGGCGCCTTCCTGAAAACCAAGCCTCGTCAGGACTATGTTCTCTGCACCAAGGTCGGACGCCTGCTCCGTCTGCCGGAGACACCCGAAGGGGAAGACGCGTACTACAAGGGAACTCCGCCCGAGCGGCCTGTCTTTGATTTCAGCTATGATGGTGTGATGACCTCCGTCGAGGAAAGCCTAAAGCGCCTCAATACCGATCGCATCGACGTGCTGCATATCCACGATCCGGACAACCATTATGCCGAAGCGATCGACGGCGCTTACAAAGCGCTCGACCGGCTTCGGAGCGACGGGACCATCGGCGCGGTAGGCGCGGGTATGAACCAGAGCGAAATGCTCGCCGAATTTGCCCGCAACGGAAATTTCGACTGCTTTTTGCTTGCCGGCCGCTACACACTGCTGGAACAGGGAGCGCTTTCGGATTTCCTGCCGCTCTGCGTCGAAAAGAACATCTCCGTTATCATCGGCGGGGTCTATAATAGCGGTCTTCTCGCCGACCCGCGGGCCGGCGCGAAATTCAACTATCAGGATGCCGACCAGGCCTTGATCGAGCGCGCACACCGGCTGGAGACGGTCTGCCTTCGCCACGACGTGCCGCTGAAAGCCGCTGCCATCCAGTTTCCGCTGGCCCATCCGGCCGTTTCCAGCATCCTCACCGGCGCCCGCGGCCCCGAAGAGATACGGGAGAACGTCGCCCGGTTCCGTCAGCCCATCCCAGCGGCTCTCTGGCAGGAGTTGAAGGCAGAGGGCCTGATTGCTGCCGATGCGCCGACCGCATGAGCCGCGAGATGGTGAACCGGGTGATCGACGCGCATCAGCATTTCTGGGATTTGACCTCCGGAACGTATCCCTGGATGGAAGGCGACGGGATGCTACCGTTGCGGCGCAATTTCGGTCCCGCCGACCTCCTGCCGCTCATGGCCGGATCAGGCGTGGATGCGACCATTCTCGTGCAATGTCGCCACGATCTCGACGAAACGCGCGACTTCCTGGCGATAGCCCATGCACATAGCTTCGTTGCCGGCGTCGTCGGCTGGGTTGATCTCCAGGCTGATGATGTCGCTGCGCAAATCGCGGCACTGCGGACGCTTCCCGGTGGACCGCGCCTCGTGGGCATCCGCCACAATGTCCACGACGAACCGGATGCCGATTGGCTCCGGCGGCCCGCTGTCCATCATGGCGTCAGCGCCGTTTTGCAGGCGGGACTGAGCTTCGATCTGCTGGTGCGAACGCGTGAGCTGCCCGCCGCGACCGACCTCGTGCGCCGCTTTCCGACTGGACGCTTCGTACTGGATCACATGGCCAAGCCGCCAATTGCAGCCGGCTTCTTAGCCGCCTGGGAGAGTGCGTTCAGGGAACTTGCAGGATGCGGCAACGTCTGGTGCAAGGTCTCGGGCCTCGTCACCGAAGCCGACTGGAACGGCGCAGTACCAACCGATTTCGACCCATACATCAAGATTGCCTTCGAATGCTTTGGCCCCAACAGGCTGATCTTCGGTTCCGACTGGCCGGTCTCGACGCTTGCGGCCTCCTATTCTGACGTCAAGGCGATCGCCTCGCGCTTGAATACCGTCGCGCCGGATATCAGTGACCGTTTCTTCGAACGCAATGCAATCGACGCCTATCATCTTTCAACGGACGGAATTTCGAAATGAGCATCAATTTCAAAGACGGCAAATGGCTGAATACCCCGACGAACTGGGACGCTTCTACTTCTGGTCTTACGATGACGACCGACGAGAAGACCGATTTCTGGCGGCAAACCTATTATGGCTTTACGCGTGACACGGGCCATTTCCTCGGATTTCCCACCGCCGACGGCTTCACTGCGAAAATTCGCATCAGGGGCGAGTTCCGCACGCTTTACGACCAGGCCGGGCTCATGGTGCGCATCGACGAGAAGCGCTGGGTCAAGACAGGCGTTGAATTTACCGATGGCGAGTTGTTCCTCAGCACCGTCATTACCGATGGCACCTCCGACTGGTCCGTCTCGCAGCCCTTCAAGGAGCTTGAGGATTTCTATATTCGCATCACGCTTGCCAAGGGCGCGATGCGCATCCAGGCTTCGCGCAACGGCAGCTTCTGGCCACTGCTGCGGCTTGCACCCTTCCCCGTCGCTGATCGTTACGATGTAGGCCCGACCGCCTGCACACCGGAGCGCAGTGGACTGACCGTCCATTTCTCGGAATTCGAGATCGGCCCTGCGATCACCAAAGACCTTCACGACCTGACCTGAGGACGAATAATGCTGATAGGTATCGACCCGATCCTGAATGCCGACATTCTCTACGCACTGCGCGCAATGGGCCATGGCGACGAAATCGTCATCGCCGACGGCAGCTTTCCAGCCCAGACTGTCGCAAAACGCCTCATCCGCATGGAGGCCGCGGATCTGCCCCGCATGCTGAAGGCCGTCCTTTCCGTCATGCCGGTCGATGAATCGGAGCCTGATCCGGTGATTGGCATGGAAGTGATCGGCGAGCCGGACACGATTGTTCCGGCACATGTCGCAATCCAGGAGGCGCTCGATGCCTTGCCCGGGCAACCGGTCAGACTGACGCGCATCGAACGCTTCGCCTTTTACGAACGCACCAAGGAAGCCTTTGCGGTGATCTCCACGGGTGAAACGCTCTTCTACGGCAACGTGATCATCCGCAAGGGGACGGTCAATCTCGGCGGCAATTAAAAGCAGGTCGCAGTTTAGATCTCCGGCCGCGCGTTATTGGGCGCTGCCGGAGATAGCTTGGGGCTCCGGGATCGACGGGTCACGCGACGTGCGGTGCGTTCGAAGCTCCGAAAGGATTTGTTCGACCCTTGGACCGGAACAGCCTTACGCGTGTATCCAGAAAGCACTTTCGGCGAATCTGTCATCAGACCACCAGTTCAGACGGCCGACGCCGCGGCGAAAATTGACGGCACCGCAAAACTGTCAAAAGGCGACCGACGTCTTTGCAGAACCATTTTGTTATCCGAGGACATCGTCAATCAACGCTCTATTCAATAACAGACACTGACGATTGCTTTCGCTTTCGAGTGGTAGCGTCTCTTGGTCTCTAGTCCGACTTTGAAGCGAGGATATTTCAGCAAGCGGTCCTTGAACGGCGAATCTATTTCGTTGAATTGTTCTTTCGTAACGTGGAAACTGAGATTGAGGCTTGGCGCCTTTTGCGGCTTGTGCACAAAGCCCGGTTAGTTCGAGCCATCCGAGGGACTTTTGATAGGAGGTAGAACGCCGGCCGGAATGCTATTGATGGCAAAGAGGATCGTGAGATATTGCGATTTCTGCGTCTCGTCGGGAAAATGCCCTTTGAAAAGTCTCTCTATAGTGCCGTCTTCGAACATCCCATAAAGGGCCAGAGTAAACCTCTCCGGAAAAGCAGGAATGTGCTTTGACGACAGAACGAACGCGTATGGCTCATAATCCCCGTTGCCGGTACTGGAGAGATCCGCCGGGCATTTGACCCCAGCTCGCACGCGCTGCACCGGGCCTCGAGCCCGCGGCGAGCTTGGCATCCAGCACTCCTATGACCAGCAATCCCAATTCGAAAAAGCGACGCCACCCCCCCAGGAGACAAGAAAAACAAGAACCATCTGCGGCAGGCGCATGGTCCAATGCGCTTTTTTGCCGTACCAGCTTCGTGATTGGAGGCCCGCAGCGCGCAGCGCAAGAGCCAACAGGACAGGGATGAAGAGACTGATGGACCCATCAAATATATAGTTCAGCGACCTCCAGTATACGTCGCCCGCCGCGTTGAACTGCAATTCGTATTGATAACCGCCAAGGAACAGGCTCCAGAGGAGCAGGACCAACACCGTCACACCTGCCTGTCCACCCTACGCTCACCAATGTGTAAGAACGAATTTGCCCGGGCATCGCGTGGTGGCCGAGAACTTCCTCTAATTTTTCCAGCGCAAGATCCTGTTGGCGGGACGACTTGTCCAGTGCGGTGCCGCCCCGGGATTGGCCGCCAAGGCGGCGTCAGAGGTCGATAATGTACGGACCCAAAGTTCCGTCGCCTGGTCGAAACCGTTGACAAGACTGTTCGCCGTCTCGGAGGAGTCGGTCGGGAGCTTGCTAGCGCCGACCTCCGCGGACAACAGATTTGGCCCCCCCGAGGGCGGGCAGCGGCTTCGCATAAATACACAGGAAGAAATAAATGACCTCAAGTGCCAGCGCATAGAACAGATAGGCATTCACCACGACGCGGCGCGCTCGTAGCCTGTCGGGTGACAGTATGGTGGCCGTTTCAACTGCGGGCCGCCATCATATGTCACGCGATTGAAGCGCTCGTATGAGAAGAACATGATTATGATTGCCCCGAAGAACAAGGCCGCGACGTCTTCCATCTTTTGCCCCAGATCGCTGGGGTCTATCGACAACCGGTCCGTGCAGGGTTGCACGGAACCTCCGCGGAAACCACGGTTGGGACCGCGGTCAAAATGATCAGCACAAGAAGCATCTACCTCATGACTATATCTCCTTGGACGAACGCAACTAGGGATGCCAGCGTTGATATGGTCGAAGTTGTATCGAATTCGCGCAACCGCGTGCCAATTTGCGGTGAAAGGCCGTCGGCGATTCCGCGGTCTTTAGGAACTTTAAACCATCATCGGTGACGACAACCTATGGCATCATAATGCCCACAATATTTGCAAGAATACTCTTTCAACCCCTCCACCTAAGAGGGTGCTGGGAGTTTCTCTTTTTGCCGGGCACAACGGCGAAGCCGCAAACTGGGCGTCCGTTACTTCGCTCATCGAAACATGCAGGCTCAACGCAATCAATCCGTTTGCTTGGCGGTAATCGGATTGAAAGGATGTGAACCGCCGATGCCTGCCGATCAGACTTATTTATGAATTTGTAGCCATTCGACCTGTACATTGGCCCTTATGATTGCGCGGGAACGAAACCGATCCATGAGCGGTGGTGAAATTACACGCGCCTTTCGAAACATAGAGTAATCGACATGTCGAAATTTCGGGAAGTCGCGAGGAGCACTTTGATAGCCGGTGGCTGTGCGGTGTTATTCGTCGCCTCGCTGTATGACGTGAGATATCTTGACTCGTTGCAGGCCAGAGGCCCGAACTTTGCATCGTGGCAGCTTAGAGGAACTATCGCAGCAGAGTAATGGTTCTCGCGCGTTGTATCGGCGACCAACGAGATCAGCAAATGCCCCGGCCCCTATGGAGTCTGCAGAACCTTCAGCGATGGATATCTTCGCCGCCCGGTGCAGCCGATGACTAACGCCGATTGCTCTCCGCATTAGGGATGCTACGCCCAAGATCGGCGCCGACCAGGCCTCAGCTTTGTGCAAAAGCACCGGCTCGGCGACAATCCCGGCTCATGCGCGCACAAAGCCCATATCGTCGCCAATTACCGTGGTTGGCCCAATGGGCAATGGCACCGGATTGACGATATCGAGTTTCACGAACTCTAACTTATCCTTCCATGTTTTGCGCAGGAAGGTTTCGAAGACTTGAATGGTCAGCTGCTCCCCCGGACAGCGACGATACCCGAACCCGAATGGCGCAAAACCTGCGTAGTCGCAAACGGGAAGGGGCTTGCCATCGACAACGCCGAAGACGGTGCCGAAGGCACTGTTGTGCATCGCGCCCTTGCGCCCGTCCTGAAGGTCGAAGGATGTCGGGTCGAATGGACACTTGGCAAAGCCCATCGACAGCGCCTTGGCCTCGTCCGCATCGTGGCTGGTGGGTGCCTTTTCGTAGCGCGAGGGATCAAAAACCTTCGGGTTTTTCCAAAGGACAGGGTTGTGGCTTGTAGAGGTGTGTGGGCTGACAATGTAGCCGAACCGCTCGAAGGGCGGCGTTTGCGTCTCGGTCAACGCGGATATGCTTCCCCCGTTCGGGGATATCGTACGGAACAGCTCCATCGTAAACCGCTCTAATGGTGTGAATGGAGCGCCGTCGGCATTGTCGAAATCACCCTGCATCGTCTTCCGGAACCAGTCCTTGGCAACCGGGTCGCCGGTATCCCGGCCGAGTGTCTGCATGATGTTGTAGAGCGTGTTGCCCCACTGGCTGAATGCAACGAAGTTATGGAAGCACTCGAATACAACGTCCTTCGGGCTAAAGTACTCGCCATCCCCGGCATTCTTGATCCAGAACCAGACGAAGGTTTTTTCGCCGCCCGGCATTTTTCCTTCCTTGATCACCGTGATTTTTTCATCGATCCAGGATTTGAGAAAGTCCAGATGAGAGCGGACGATCATGTAGTTGTCGTGGACGATCCTCTGCGTCGGGTCACGATAGGCCAGAACGGTGTTGAAGCTTTCACCAATCTCGCGGACGCGGTCGGGAATGTCGTCGCCTTTCACGCCGAGATGGAGATCCCAATAAATATCCCAGTATCCACTGAGATAGGGCCGCATTAGCGGCTTGCCCATATTGGCCTCGGACATCAGCTCGTCAAAAAAATGCTCAACCTTTTCACGGTAGTTGGCGTCATAGAGATCGGGGGTTACTGCGCTCATGTATATGCGCTTGCGGCGGTTATCGGGACCGCGCTTTTCAAGACCCTGGAGAAATACGGTTACTCCATCCTCAGGGGCGGGCCGCCAATTTTCGCTCAGAAGCCCCCACAGGTCGTTTGGCAAGGCATTCTCTTTTGTGAGTTCGACGCCGATCATCGGAAGCATTGGTTGCTCACCGTGGTAGACGCTCACAAGGAAGTAGGGAACAATGACATTCTCGATATAGTCCGGCTCAAACTCCTTCGCGAACTGGGCCCGATATCGCGCCGCGGCTGAGGCGATATCGGTTGGCGCGAGCGGCTGACCCGGCGCCGGCGGCGATTGAGCAAACACTGTTTGGGCAGACAAGGCTGCTACACCTGTCGCTCCGCAGGTAAGGAATTCGCGTCTTTTCATGACTTATTCCCCTCTCTTGATTGGCTTTCACAATCTCATACCGACGCGTGGAGCCTGGTAGATGCCAGGGCCTATCTCGTCGAAGCTATTGAAGCGCATTAGCGAAGGATAAATGCTGTCGAAGTCGTCCTATCCGTTGAGAGAGCTGCCAGCGCGAATATAATTCTGACCAAAGGCTTGTGGTCAGAATCCCTCCCAAAAATAACCAAGAAAACCGGCTCGCAGAGCTAATAAAGCGATTATTTATATACAACCCTGACGTACTCCTAGCAAGCTTCATAACGGCGTGCCCGAACATCCATGGCCGCATCCGGTGCTTGGCAGGCATCTGCCAGGAGCAGGATCGCGCGAGAGTAGCAGCGCATCTACGTGGTAACTTCATACACTCTTATGTTCGAAAGACCGTTAGATGGTAGACTGAAAGACGCGCTGAAGATTGTGAGATTGCGAAGGCGGTCCAAGCGATGAAAATTGGCATTACATTCGATCTCCGGGAAGACTACGCAAGGGAAGGCTACACCGAGGAAGAGATTGCCGAATTTGACAGGCTGGAGACGATCGAGGCAATTGAATCGGCGTTACACACACTTGGTCACTCGACGGAACGCATCGGTACGGCGAAAGCGCTGGCAATGCGCCTGAGTAAAGGCGATCGATGGGACCTCGTTTTTAACAGCGCCGAGGGAATGTACGGTTTCGGCCGCCAGGCGCTGGCACCAGCCCTGCTGGATGCCTATGAGATTCCCTACATGTTTTCCGATCCGCTCACCCTTGCCGTCACCTTGCACAAGGCGACCGCAAAACGGGTTGTTCGCGACAACGGTATCCGGACGACCGATTTTGCTGTCGTAGAGATCCTTGCCGATGTTGCAAATGTCGCTCTGCCGTTTCCTTTGTTCATAAAACCCATTGCCGAGGGCACCAGCAAGGGCATCTCCGGGGCATCGAAAATCCACGATTGCGGAGAATTGGAAGTGGGATGCGAGCGGTTGCTTGCCCGATACAGACAGCCGGTGCTTGCAGAGGTCTATTTGCCCGGCCGTGAATTCACGGTGGGCATTTTGGGAACGGGAATGGCCGCCCGGGTGCTTGGGACAATGGAAATACTCCTCAAGGACGGGCCTGAGCCTGAAATATACTCTTACGACAACAAGAAATATTTCGATGACAGGGTTGCTCCGCGGCTGGTGAACGACACGGTGAGCAAATCTGCCGAGGAACTGGCGCTTAGGGCATGGAAGTGTCTCGGCGGGCGCGATGGAGGTCGTGTCGATGTGCGCTGTGACAATGCCGGTGACGTCAATTTCATCGAAGCCAATCCACTCGCCGGCATGCATCCCAAGGATTCAGATCTCCCGCTCATCGCCCGAATGGTCGGTCTGTCTTACCACTCGCTGATCGAAGAGGTTGTAGTTTCTGCATCGGCACGTGCAGCTAGATAGTTTTTGAACGGCTCTCCTTTATTTCCAAGATGCACGGCATATCGGAGATTTGGACCTCATTTTTTAGAGCCGTCAGTTGGTCACGCCCCTCAAATTTATGGTATATTAGCATAGGGGAAGATACGATGCTGCAGCGCACCCTTGTAACGATTTTAGCAGCTGACGCTGTCGGGTACAGCCGCCTCGTCGCGAAGGATGAGGAGGCCGCACTCGCGCTGTTCAAGGATTGCGCCACAATTATCCAGGAACGCGTTCAGGCACATAACGGCCGCGTGTTTGGCGGCGCTGGCGATAGCGTGATCGCAGCATTTCACAGCCCTGTCGAGGCCATGCGCTGCGCCGTGGAAATTCAACACCATATTATGCGACTGGATGAGAAATTTTCCGAAGACTGGCGGATGCTTTTCCGCGTAGGCCTCAATCTGGGGGATGTTGTTGTCGAACAGGACAATCTGCTCGGCGACGCGGTGAATGTAGCAGCACGGCTGGAGGGATTGTCCGAGCCGGGCGGAATTTGCGTCTCGAGCAGTCTTTACGAGCAGGTGAAACACTTACCCGACTTAGGCTTTCAGGACCTTGGCTCAAAGAGACTGAAGAATATCCCCGTTCCGGTCCATGTTTACTCGCTCAAAGGCATAAGTCCGGGCCACTCTCGCAGGCGCGTTGCCGCCTGGGGACTCGCTGCAGCAGCAATGGTTCTTCTGGCATCGATTGCTGCACCTCTCTGGTGGAAATACAAGCCCGAGATAGTGGGCAAAGGAGAAAACACACCGCAGCCCCTCGTCGCTGCGCAGCCTTCGATAGCCGTGTTGCCGCTTGACAATGTCAGTGATGACCCGCGGCAAGATTATTTCAGCGATGGCATCACCAACGATATCACCAGTGATCTTTCCAAATTCTCCGGTCTCTTGGTCATCGCCTATAACTCGGCGTCAACATTCAAGGACAAGCCGACAAAGGTTCAGGACATCGGGAAAGCGCTGAGCGTCCGCTATCTGCTCGAAGGCACGGTTCAAAAGACCCCCCAGCGGTTGCGGATCAATGCCCAGCTTATCGATGCCGAGACCGGTTATCACGTATGGGCAAACCGCTACGACGAGATGCTTGGAGACACGTTCACAGTACAAGAGGATATCACCAGCAACATCGTGACTGCGCTCGCGGTAAAGGTGACGGCGGCCGAAGAGAAGCGCTCAAACCAGAAGCCGACCGAGAACATGAGCGCCTATGACTATTATCTGAAGGGCAAGGCGATTTGGGCCGATCCCACCAAAGTCACGCCCGAGGGAAATGAAGAGGCCCGCCAGCTCTTTGAAAAGGCGATCGCGCTCGACCCGAACTATTCGTCCGCCTATGCCGAACTGTCTTACGTGGAAGTCCGGGCCTATCAGAGCGGCTGGGGCGATGGCGCAGCCGCCCTCCAAAAGGCCGAAGAGCTTGCGAACAAAGCCCTGGAATTGAGCGATGATTTTAGCAGCCACTGGTACCTGGCAATTGTCGCCTGGAACAAGGGCGATTTCGACAAGAGTTTCCGGGAATACGAAACCGCCCGTCGAATAAACCCCAATGATCCGGACCTCGCTGCCGACATGGCGGAGGCGCTGATCTACGGTGGCGAGCCCAAAAGGGCGATAGAACAGATCGAAGCCGCCAAGAACCGCAACCCGTTTTATCCTTTCTGGTACGATTGGAACGAAGGCAAGGCCAGGTATATGGCTGGCCAATATCAGGCGGCTATCGACGCCATAGCCAGGATAAACTCCCCACCGAACGATGTTCGCTTGATCACCGCCGCCAGCAAGGCGCAGCTCGGGGATATACCGGCGGCTCGGGCAATCATGGCCGAGTTCAGCAAGGTTGATCCAGACTGGTCGATCGCGAAGTCAGCCGCTTATTTCTATGTAAAGGACAGTGACAGGCAGCACTGGCTGGATGGTTTACGGAAAGCCGGGTTGAAGGAGGAGTAGAGCCGAACGCACCCGAAAGCTCTGTCATGTTGGCGGAAAATTCGATCGCCCCGGGGGAGAGTGGGTCGCTTCACAATTGACCAGGAGTACAAACAAAGGGGGTAAAAATGACTACCGAACAAGCCAGGGTAACTAACCGCCTCGCGAGGCGACAACCGCTCACTCTGGAAGGAAACAGAGAGGCAAAACGACTCTTCCGGGCAGCAATCGATGAGGATTCCGATTTCATGCTCGCTTACGCCGAACAGGCCTACGCCTTGCTGCGAGACTGCGAGAACGACTGGGACCGATACTCCGATTCACTTGAAGAGGCCGCCCGACTGGCCGATAAGGCCGTCGAACTCAGCAAGGATGCAAACAAAAGCTGGTTCAACGACTTCAGGGCCCTATGGTATCGCGCGATGGTGACTTGGCATCAGAACGACTTCCCCAAGGCTTTTCAGGAATACGAGGCCGCCAGGGCCCTTATCAGCAATCCTGAATTTCTCGACAAAAACACCGCCGAACTGGACGCAGATATGGCGGAAGCCTTGATCTATTACGGCGATCCAAAGCGGGCAATTCAGCTTGTTCTCGATGCCAAGAAGCGCTTTCCCGGGCACGCCTGGTGGTTTCACTGGATCTTGGCCAGGGCCTATTACCAGGCGGCGCGCTACCAGGAGGCAATAGACGAGATCGAACAAATCGCCAGCGAAAAAAAGCCTAACGATGTCCGTCTGATATTGGCTGCAAGCAAAGCCCAGCTCGCGACCCTGGACGATGCGAACCCGGACACGGCGTTGTTGGACGAGGCGAAAACGATCATGAAGGATTTCAGCGCCATTGAGCCAGAGTGGACATTGGCAAAGTCGGCAGCCTATCCCTATGGCAGTGCGTCCGAACGATACCACTGGATCGACGGACTTCGCAAAGCAGGACTGAGGCCGAACTGAACTCCCTGGGATCTGAGACCGACCAAAAAAATGACGCGAGAGTGCCAACTTTCTTTGGGGTCCAGCAAAACAGGGGACGGAACAGTTGCTGTTCCGTCCCCATCCATCACGCCAAACCAGGACATTTCTTTCACGTCGCCGTTGGCATCCTGTCGAATTTCGGGATTGCCGGATCGAGATGATCCCAGGCATGTCCGGCTGCGGTCCAGGACACCAGCTGTGGCTTATAGCGACTGGGGTCATCAAGGCTTGCCGGCGTTACGATGAAAACATCCGGCATATCGGGAAATGTCATGTAGACGGACGAACCGCATGTCGGGCAGAAGCCGCGCCGCTTGATGGTTCCGCCATCGCCGACGGTCTGCCAATGCGATGCTTCTCCCTCAAGTTTCACCTCGGCCGCCACGAAAGTCAGGTGTGATTGGTGTCCGGTGCCGCTGTCACGCTGACATTGCCGGCACTGACAGTCGACCATGACGGCCGGTTCGGCTGAGATCTCGTAGCGGACCGCGCCGCAAGCGCAGCCGCCGGTATAGGATTTGTTCATGTCGCTCCCCTCTTACTTCAATGCTGTGTTTGCGGAGACGCCTCTTCGGCGACCAATGTGTCGAGCCTCTTGACCACCGTCTTCCAGCCTTCGCCCATATTGCGGTAGGCAGCCTCGTTCTTTGGAAGCACGAAGCCGGAATGGACCAGGCGCAGGCGCGTGCCTGCCTCGGTCATGGAGAGGGTAAAGGTGACCACCGTCTCCAGTTTTGAGCCGTAGCCCTCATTGGCCTCATGGCCGCCTTTCCATGCGTAGGACAATTTCTCATTTGGCAGGACCTCCAGCACCTGGCAATGAATGGTGCCGTCCCATTCGCCCGCCGCCACCGTCTGAAAGGTGAAATGGCAGCCAGCCACCGGCTCGAAGCCCGTCGGCGGCATCAACCAGCGGCTCATCAGCTCGCCGCTGGTCAGGGTTTTCCAGATGATGTCGGGCGCATGCGGGAAGACTTCGTCGACCACGATGGCCCGCATGTCCGGGTTCACAGCTTGGTTCATGGGTCTATTTCCTTCAGCAGGTTTCTCAGATTGGCGAAGCGTTCGGGCCAGAAGACACCATAATGGCTCATCCAGTCGGCCAGCGGCTCCAGACCGCCCGGCTGGGCACGATAGTAGACATTGCGGCCCTCAGGTCGTTCACTGACAAGGCCAGCCTGTTTCAGCGACTTGAGATGCTGGGATATGGCGCCCTGCGTGACATTACTGCCGCGCGTCAACTCGACAACGGTGATCTCGTCGGAATTGACGATGCGCTCGAACACGGCCCGCCGCGTTGGGTCGGCGAGGGCGCGCATGACAGTGGTTATGGTTTCAGCTTCGATCATGGGACAATAAATAGCGGACACTAATCAATTAGTCAAGACTATTTGATTTGCTACACGTAAACGCACGTAAGCGTGCTCCAAGCGGATGGAAAGCAGGTCTGCCCGGAGGCATTCGGAAGCGTTCATATATTCCGCATTTCCAGCGCCCTTACCGCAGTTGCGCGCAGGTTCGCCGCAAACAAAGGTAGGGGTTTCTGGGCGCGCGTGAGGACAATTCGAGCAAGTGGACGCAAGATTGTCCATCGATATCCAGGTCGAAACGCCGGTATGTCCATGCTGAAGATGGATTTTCGTTGTTCGCGAAATTGTCACCAAACCGTCAACGGCAATTCGTCTGAGCACTTTACCCATCCGCTCCATTCCGCTTGCCAGCAACGCACCACCACGGCGACGGCTTCCTCGAAAACGCTATCCCTCTCGGTGACCACCAAGGATTGCGAGCCCCGCCTTTACCAGACACCATCACAGAAGCCGACGCGACCACGTAGGCCACAACGACCCTGCATGGTTCCCGTCCTCACCCATTTCAGGGAATTGCGTCCGAGCTCCGATCCCACCATTCCCAAGGAGACTTCAATGCTCAAACTTCTCGCTGAGAACGCTGCCGGAGTTCATGTCTGCGGCCACCGCGGCCATTCGATCGGCGCACCCGAAAACACTATTGCCGCCTTGGTCGCGACCCGGGAACATGGCGGCAATTCAGCTGAGATCGACTGCGTGTTGACTGAGGACGACGAGATCGTCCTTATGCACGACCAGACATTGGACCGGACCACTAATGGCACCGGCCTCGTCTCGTCTCAAAGCCTCGCCGACATCCGCAAGCTGGACGCCGGCAGCTGGTTTGACGGCCGATTTGTCGGAGAGCGCGTGCCGACGCTTGCCGAGGCAATCGAATTTGCAAAGACATATGATTTCGGCCTCGTCGTCGAGATCAAGGGGGCGCGCCAGATGGACCGGTTCGTCCGGCGTCTCGGTGCGGTGCTTTCTGAAACCGGCGGCGCCGACCACCTCGTCATGATCTCCTTCGATCATGTCATGCTGCGCGACCTGAAGGATGCGCTGCCCGGCATTCGCACCGAGGGCATTACCCATGCACGCCACGCCGATTTCGTTGGCGTCGCAAAGGCAGCGCGTCTCGATTCCGTTTCGATGGAGCATCAGATGTTCGTGCCGGAAGATGGAGCTGCCTTGCACAAGGCAGGCGTTGCGGTGCGTTTCCATCTCCAGCGGCCCGCCTACTACGACCGCCACAAGGCGCTCGGCATCGATCTGCTTGCACCGGTGTCAGGTTATATCGCGGACGGCGTCATCGATACCATTTCCGGCGACGACGTCGGCTTCCTGGCGGCGCTCAGGGCAGCGGCTATCGCGAAATGAGCGACTGAATCTCTCTTCCGCCGGCGATCAAGTGCCTGGACCGTCGGCGGTTGCTCTTGATGAGCGCGAGGCCTTCTCGGGTAATCGGTTGAGATCGCGACCGGACAGGTTGTGCGCTCGCCTGGCGTTTCGTTGCCCGCATCGAGAAACCGGAAAAACCGATGCGTTCGCCATCCCTATCGCGTCCGATTGACACGATCGCGACCTTGGAATTCAACCACCGTCGCCGGTGTTTGTTCCCAATCCGGTATTTCCGGCCATTGGCTGCGGCAACAACTCATTTGCGGCGCTGGTAAGCCCATGCGTCGCGATGGTTGTTCAGCCGGCAGGAGACGCCAGCGTGATCATTGCGACCTGTCAGCTACTTTCAAGGCGGGAACAACTAGCTAATTACGGCCGTCCTGGCCATCGCGAGAAGCTGGGCAGCATTGCGAATTCCTTGCTTGTAAAAATGGATGATGTGCGACGCTAATAGATCGGATTTGGGGCTGCCCGGCGCTATTTCCGCTTCCGCTCGCACGATATCGAATATTTGCTGGCAAAGATCCAAATCCTCAGAAAAAAGCGGAAGGTCTGAAGGGTGTAAATGCTCCCTGATCATTCGTAACCTCAAGCACTGCTCGTTATCTCCAGATGGGATTTAGGGCAGGATTTGAAGGAAGCAATAATTCAGAAATTACCGGATGCCGACAGGACGAGAGGTCTCCGTCTTCAGCGAACCAAGGGCTTCCGCCGCCTCTGTGGCATGCGGAAGCTCGCAATGATCCGCAAACAGATGTTTCCCGACATAGTCTACGAATACGCGCACCTTCGGCGACAGGTTTCTGTTGGACGGCCAGAGCAGGCTGAATTGAGCGGGTCCATTGACATGGTCTGCCAGGATGACTTGCAGCGTTCCCTTCTCGACCGGCTCCTTCACCAGGAAATCCGGCATGGCTGCGATGCCGAGCCCGCTTACCGTTGCGCCGAGGATCGCCTCCATATTGTTGCAGGTCATGATCGTCTTTATGCGAAGATCAAAATCCTCGGTGATCGGCCAGTCCTGTATTCTGCCGCCATCCGGAAATCTGAACCGGATCGCTCCGTGACCACAGAGATCGTGGAGCTTAGCCGGCGTACCATGACGGGCGAGATATGCGGGCGAGGCGCACAGCAGGATGCGGATTGGGCGGAGAGTTCTCGCCGTCAATCGGGAGTCCGGCAGCTCGCCGCTGCGGATTGCAACGTCGACACCGTCCTCGATCAAGTCCACAAGGTGGTCGTTGAAGTCGAGGTCGAGCTCGATCTCGGGATACATTTCCATGAATTTCGGAAGGATCGGCAACAGCAGGTGATATGTGACAACCGGCGTGCTGACGCGCAGCCGACCTCGCGGGCACTCCTGGGATCGCAACATCGTTGCGTAGGCGTCATCGAGGTCATCGAGGATTCGACGGCATCGTTCGAGAAACACCCTGCCCTCCTCGGTCAGGCGCAGGGTTCGCGTCGAGCGCTGAAACAACCTGATCCCGACCTGCTGCTCAAGCCTCGCAACGGCCTTGCCGACCGCCGACGGCGACAGGCCGAGAGTCTTTCCCGCCGCAACGAAACTGCCAAGCTCAGCCGTCCGGACGAAGGGCATCAGCCCGTTGAACTTGTCCATGCACACATCCAATTCGAGCGTTTTATTCCGCATTATGCGGAATTCTTATCGTTTTCCCCTAAATTGTAGCTGATATATCTTGCAACGCAATCCCATCGGTTCACCGATTGCTGCCCGGTCGGATCGGAATCGAGGGATATTGCCGCCCTTCAAGCTTTCATTCGATATCGGAAACTCATGATGACGAACACCAAGAGTCTCGCTGGTTCTGCCCAGCAGAACCTCATACTTCTCGCCGTCTGCATGGCCGCAGCTGCCATGCCTTTGACATTCACTGGCCCGGCGGTTGCGCTGCCCTCCATCGCCCATTCCCTCGGCGGATCGCCAATCGCCCTCAACTGGGTGACCAATGCGTTCATGTTGACATTCGGAAGCGGGCTGATGGCTGCCGGAGCTCTTGCGGACAGTTACGGCCGCAAGCGCACGTTCATTGCCGGCGTCGCGGCATTCGCACTCTTCTCGTTTGCCCTCGCCTTCGCTTCCGGCATTGTTTCGTTCGATCTTCTCAGGGGCGGTCAGGGCATCGCGGCGGCTGCCGCGTTTTCCGCCGGAATGGCCTCGCTGGCGCAGGAATTCGACGGAACCTCCCGGGTCCGCGCCTTCAGTATCGTCGGCACAAGCTTTGGAGTGGGACTTGCCTTCGGCCCGATAGCATCGGGACTGATGGCGGATGCTTTCGGCTGGCGCACGATCTTCTATCTAGTCTTCGCCCTGGCCACAGCGTCCCTCCTGCTCGCAATCTCGTGCCTGCGTGAATCCAGGGACCCTGACGCAGCAGGCCTCGACTGGCCCGGAACGATCACCTTCACTCTTGCCCTGACGTTCTTTACCTATGCCGTCCTGGAAGCTCCGGAAAGCGGATGGACGAGCCCGGCAGTAATCGGGCTGCTCGTCGGCGCTGCCCTTCTGATGGCCGCATTCGTCATCGTCGAGGGTAAGGTGGCCCGGCCTATGCTCGATCTTTCACTATTCCGCTACCCCCGATTTGTGGGCGTGCAACTGCTTGCGGCTGCTCCGGCCTATGCTTTTGTCGTCCTGCTGATCCTTCTTCCCATACGCTTCACTGGCATCGAGGGCATGAGCGCTGTCACGGCGGGTCAGATGATGATTGCCCTGTCCGCTCCTCTATTGATCCTGCCCCTTGTCGCCGGATGGCTGACCAAATGGCTCTCCGTCTCGACGATCTGCGGAACCGGACTGCTGATCTCGGCCGCAGGCCTGCTTTGGCTCAGCTATTTTCCCGCAGGTCAGTTCGAACTGTCGATCGTGCTACCGATGCTGACGATCGGCACGGGCATCAGCCTTCCCTGGGGGCTGATGGACGGACTCGCGGTCAGTGTGGTGCCGAAAGAGCGGGCGGGCATGGCGACAGGCATCTTCAGCACGACGCGCGTTGCCGGCGAAGGTCTGGCTTTGGCAGTCGTATCTGCACTCCTCTCGGCCCTGTCGGCGTCAGGTCTGCCGGACTCAGGCACCTTCGGCCCGTCTGTCATCAGCGAAACCGCACAGTTCCTCGCCACGGGCAACCTGGACCGAGCAGTGTTGTCCATGCCTTCGCTTGGCCAAGCTGGCCTGACGCATGCATTCAGCAACGCATTCGGATTGCTTCTGATGGGGCTGGCAGGCGTCACTGTCGTAACAGCGACCGTGGTCTTCCTCTTTCTCGGAAGCGGCGAGTCGGCGGAGGAATCCGCGGCCGCCGAATCCGCGTCCTAAAGATTGCTCGCGGCGCTTCCGCTCAGCGTAACGCCGGATAATCAACGAGGTTTGGGCCGCGAGAAGGAACGGCCTTCAGCCATCGAGCAGGGTAAACACGTCGCAACGATCTCGAATGCCGCGTAGCTCGTGTCTTCCAAGAAAAGACAGTTGGAAGCCGGCTTTCGACGCTGCATCCCCCGAGACGAGAACGGTATGCTGAAGCTGTTTGCACAATCCCTCCAGCCGGCTGACAAGGTTAACGGCAGATCCGATGGCGGTGAAATCCAACCGATCGGCCGCGCCTATGTTCCCCCACAGTATCTCACCGAAATGGACCGCCACTCCGAACGGCAAGGGGGAGAGACCGTTGGCTTGCCTTGATGCGTCGAGGTGAGCCATCCCTGCCCGCGCCGCGGTGACAGCGTTCAATGCCGCATCGCAAGCATCGCCAGGCGTCGTAACGACCGGAAAGATGGCGAGGACGCCGTCGCCGATGAATTTCAGTACCTCGCCGCCAAAAGCATGGACCGCTCCGGCCACCCGCTCGAACCACGCATCCAGTGCTGCAATCACCAACAATGGTTCCGTGGTTTCGGACATGGCGGTAAAGTCGCGAAGGTCGGCGCAGAGTAAGGCTGCTTGAATAGTCTCACCAGTGCCGCGGCTAAGATCGCCCGATTGCACGCGCGCCGCGCTGCGGCGACCAAGGTAGGTTTCGAGAAGGGCGGCTTTGGCCTCTTTTGCGGCGATGGCGGCAAGAGGCGCGGAGGCGAAGCGCGCTGCCTCGCGCAGCCTTCTTTTTTCATCTTCTTCGAACGACCGCGCGCCTGCCCAAGCCAAAATCGCACCCTGAAGCATCGGGATGGCGATTTCCTCAACCGGGCCGAGTGCTGCAAGCCCGCTGCTCAGCGCTTCACCGCCTAAAAACCCCAGACGTTCGCCGACGGCTCCGGTTTCGGGCCGCCAGAGCAATGTACGGCGCGCAATGATCGGATGTGGGACCGAGATGGTCAGAGCACTTCCGGTCAGCAAAAGGCCGTCGGCCAAGAGGCGCTGACTGAATTCCGTCAGAAAACTCTCGGCATTGGGCGACGCCGCAGCTTCGTCGACTAACCAGGCGATGGAATTTGGCAGAAGCATGCCTGATCATTGCATGCGAGCCAACAGCTGTCATCCATTCGAGCGTCCTGGCATCAGCGTTTCTGCACCTTTGGCAAGGCTGTTGCGCCACGATCGGCTTGCAAGCCTAAACAGAAAACCTTCTCACTTCCTGCCTGCAAATGTGTCGGGACCCGGGTCACGACCCGATGCGACCGTGGCAAGTCGATCAATATAGTGAGCCCAGCCCTCCGAGTGGCCGGCACATTGGTCAGCATTCGGCAGGCCCGAATGGGTGAGCCTAAGAAGTGTCCCATCCGGCTTTTCGATCAGATCAATCTCGACGAGGCTGGATCCGGGAGGAACGATGTCGCTGCCATCCCACCCGAAACTGTAGGCCAAGCGATGGACGGGCACGACTTCTCGAAACGAGCCCCGGGCAATCCGCGCGCCGGTGACATTGACGAGATATATTCCTCCCGGTTGCGGCTCGATTTGTGCCTCAGTGCCCATCCAGCGAAGAATCCTTTCCGGGTCAGTCAGCAGTGCAAACACAGCCGAGGGCGGAGCGGGGATATGAGCCTCCTTACGAACAACCATAACTTCCTGCATCGAACTCTCCTCGTCTCGATGTCCAAATGAATTGTTTCGCACGATAATCTTAGCCTACTGACGGCGACTGCGTGAGTAACAATATCGATCGGAGCATCAAGGCGCCGTCGAATCGCGGCGCTTTCACCCTCCCCCGCACGATAAGTGTCAATTTGTGCACCCGCGTCGACGGCCCATTCTCCACACATCGCACGGAAGAATTTTACGGGATTCCAGAGCTATTCCTTGTGCAAGTGATGCAGAAAGGCCTTCAGCTCCGACTCGTCGATGCCGACAAGATGCCGACGCTCGGGGTAGACGCCGGATTTCACGTCCGCGGCGAATTCCGAGAAGGCTGCGATCCGTTCCCGCTGCAGCCGGTCGTATTCCGCGGCCAAATTGCGGTAGACCTTCGCGTGCCGGGGATAATGTCCCCTGTTGATGCCGAGCACATCCTCGGCCAAGAGATATTGCGCATGACAGCCGCTGCCGGCGCCCATCGAGATTCATCAGCATCGAGGTACGTGAGGCTATGGCTGAAGCGACATCACCAGGAACGACTTCGATTTCGGCGGCAAACGCGCCCGCCTCTTCCAACGCCTTCGTCTGCCGCCACACTTCCAGCGTGCTGGCGACCGTTCTGCCGACCGCACGAAAACCGCCGGTCCAGGTAGCCTTCGACGGGATCAACCCGAGGTGACCACAGACGGGAATACCTTCGTCTCGCAGGCGCCGTATGGTCTGCAGACTGGCAGCGCAATAGACCGCATCGCCACCTGCTTTCAAAGCCTTGAACGCACCCCGCAGATAATCTTCGGCCGTGACGAAGTCTCCATATTCGAGACCCGGGGACAGCAAAGCAATGTGGCGCGGCCTCGCGAAACTCAGGCCCGAGCAGAGCCGGCGGCACGGAGACCATGTCGATGCCGGCGCGCTCGGCGGCATCGGCCTCGTCAAGCGTCGTCACACGCAGCATGGTCAGTTGTCGCTTACCTTTCATGTCAAGAAGATCGGAAACGGTTGGACGGCTAGACTTCTTCATCGGAGTCCCTCTGGAATGATCGGATAGAATTAAGCGGCAAGAAGCGATTTCAGCTTCACCGTGCTCGCCATCAGCGCATCGGGCGATGGGCATGCGCGCTTTGCAATCAGCATTTCCGCCAGGCGAATATCGCGTGCGACGACATTGCCCTGACCGATGCCGCTTGCCGCGACGAGGCGGCCGGTCTCATCCAGATGGAAGAGAAGGAAGGCACCATCGCCGAGGTCTCGGCGCAATGTGGTCACCGCAGTATCGGCAAGGCCGGCGATCTGGAGCGTCAGATCATACTGGTCCGACCAGAACCAAGGGACGGCCGAGATGGTTTGGTTTTCTCCCAGCATGTTGGCCGCGGCCAACACGCCCTGCTCCTGCGCATTGCGCCAGGATTCCAGCCGCACACGCCGTCCCCCATAAAGCGCCAACGGGAAAGAGCAGCAATCGCCGGCAGCGTAGATATCGGCGGACGATGTTTCCAGAAGCTCATTGACGGCAATGCCGTTTTCTATCCTCAAGCCTGCCGTCTCCGCGAGATCCGCATTGGGAATGGCGCCGATACCGACAAGAACAAGATCCGCCGTGATGATCTCGCCGGACTTTAGAAGGACGCGGGCCCTATCCGGCTCTTCCTGAAGCGATGCAATTGCTTGACCGCAACGCAGATCTACACCTCCGTCCGCATGACGTTGTGAAATGACCTCGGCGATTGCCTCAGGCACCCCACGCATCAACACCCGCGGCAGACCTTCGATGACAGTGACATCTGCACCAAGCTTCCGCGCAGTCGCGGCGAACTCCAGCCCGATGAAACCACCACCGATGACCGCCATATGCTGCCCCGGACGCAACATCTCGGACAAAGCACAAGCATCCGCATGCGTTCGCAGCAAGCGAATGCGCTTGCCAGCGCCTTCCATGCCCGGAAAAGGCCGAGCCCTGGCGCCCGTTGCCAGGAGTAGTTTGTCGTAAACCAGATTCCGACCATCGGAGAGCGCGATCGTCTTGCCCATCGCGTCAAGGGTCCTCGCGGTCACGCCGGTCAGCAGGTCAATTCCGGCTTCGTCATATCGTTCCAGCGTTGCGACAGATTTTGGCTCTAGCGCGAGGGCAAGTCCGTCCTTGGACAAAGGCGGTCGCTCATAGGGCGCCACCGGTTCGGTGCCGAGCAACGTGATCTCTCCGTCGAAGCCTTTTTCTCTAAGAGCGAAGGCTGCGCGTGCGCCACATTCTCCGGCCCCGACAATGACGAAATGAGACATCGCACGCTCCCTAGAGAGAAATGAAAACGGAACCGGCTTCGACCTTCACGGGATAGGTTTTGAGATTGACGCAGACCGGCGCGCCCTTGGCCTCGCCGGTCCGATAGTTGAAACGCCCGTTATGCTTGGGACATTCGATGATCTCGTCCATCACAAGCCCATCGGCGAGGTGAACCTGCTCGTGGGTACAGAGGCCATCGGTCGCGAAATAATCGTCCTCCGGGCTGCGATAGATCGCAAAGGTGCGTCCATCGTGATCGAAGCGAATGACATCCTCCTCGTCGATCTCGTCTGCCGCGCAGACTTGAATCCAGTTTCCGCTCATCTTGTCCTCCCAATTTTATTGTCTGGCTGCTGTCTATTGCGCTGCTGGCGCCAGTTCCTGGTGGAACTCCTCGCGGTAAGGCCGGGCCGTGGGCGGCAATTCGCGCTTGAGGAAATAATCCTCATCGCGAAGCTGGCGCAGAAAAGCAGGGATCATTTCGCGATAGCCGGACCATATCGACCGGTTAGGAGCGGGCAGATCGTGCTTGATCATCGCATGCAGCCTCGGCAGCGCGTGGTACGGCACCATCGGGAACATGTGATGCTCGACGTGATAGTTCATGTTCCAATAGATGAAGCGGCTGACCGGATTCATATAAACGGTGCGGCTGTTCAAGCGATGGTCGATGACGTTGTCGGCCAGTCCCCCGTGCTGCAGGAGGCCTGTAAGAACATGGTGCCACGCCCCGTAAAGGCGCGGCAGGCCAATCAGAATCAGCGGGAGCAGAGACCCCATCATGAGAGCGGTCGCGATGGTCACGAGATAGATCGCGAACCAGATGCGCGCGAACCGGACGACCTTTGGCTGTTCCTGTTCAGGAATGAAGCTTCGCTCGGCAGCGCTGACATTGCCAAAGGCGTTGCGCACCACGTCCATCATCGCATAGCCGGCATCGAGAATGCCGAAGAAATTGAGGACTAGGCGGAAAAGATCCGGTGGCCGCATGACGGCGATTTCAGGATCGCGACCGACGATGACCGTATCCGTGTGGTGGCGCGCATGGGTCCAGCGCCAGGTAACGGGATTGCGCATGATCATGAAGCAGGCGATCTGATAGACCGCATCGTTCATCCACCGCGTCTTGAAAGCGGTGCCGTGACCGCATTCATGCCAGCGGCTGTCGGAGGCGGAGCCATAGAACACGCCGTAGGCCAGGAAGAAGGGGATGCATATCCACGAGCCCCAGAAATATATCCCAAGGCCCGCAAGCACGACCATGCTGCCAAGCCAGATTGCCGTATCGCGAATGGCAGCTTCATCGGACCGCTGCATCAGCGCCTTCATGTCCTTGCGCGCGACGTCGGTGTGGTACCACTCCGCTGCCGCAAGCCCGGATTCGACTGCGGCCCGACCGCTCGCTCCCAACAGGCTATAGTCGCGCTTGTTCCCTTCCACTGTCATCAATCTCCTCCACCGATACGACGGCTCCGCCTCTGCCATGTCGTGAAGGATAGGTTGACTTTCTCCTCGCCTCAATGCAGCAATGATATAATCTATCAAAACACATCAGAACTTGGTTTCATTTCTGATAGAAACTCTCAGGATTCGACCATGCGGCGACCGACCATTTCCGATCTTGCAAAGGCATCCGGCGTTAGCGTCGCGACGATCGACAGGGTACTCAACGGTCGCCACCGGGTCCGTGAGGAAACAGCCCGCCGTGTCTACGATGCCGCGCAATCGATCGGCTATCATGCGGTGGGTCTGCTTAGGCAGCGCGTATTCGAAGACCTGCCGCAATATCGACTAGGCTTCGTCCTGCAGAAGCCCGCACAAGCCTTTTACCAATCTTTTGCGCGAGAGATAGAAATCGCCGCGCAGGCAGTAAGCAATGCCCGTATTCAGCCGCATGTGGAATTCGTCGCAGCCTCGACGCCAACGGCGATCGTGGAGAAATTGAAAGTCGTTGCCGCAAGAAATCAGGCCGTCGCCTTAGTCGGGCCTGACTATCCGGCAGTCACAGCCGCAGTCGAAGAACTGAAAGACAAGGGAATTCCTGTCTTTTCATTGCTCTCCGACCTCGCGACCGGTGTGCGCGAGGCTTATGTCGGCGTGAACAATCGTAAGGTGGGGCGCACGGCGGCGTGGCTGATCAGCAAATCGGCGCGGCGTCCGGGCAAGGTCGCCTGCTTCGTCGGCAGCCACCGCTTTCATGGCCACGAACTCAGGGAGATCGGCTTCCGATCCTATTTTCGCGAGAATGCGCCGGAATTCGAGGTTCTGGAAACCTTGATCAATCTCGACACCGCCGAAATAACCCATGAGGCAACACTCAATCTGCTGCAGAAGCACCCGGATCTGGTCGGCTTCTACGTTTGCGGCGGCGGAATGGAAGGCGCGATTTCCGCCATCCGAGAAGAGAACCTTGCCGGCAAGCTGATCATCGTCGTCAACGAACTCACCCCGGAATCCAAATCTGCATTGGCGGATGACGTCGTCACGATGGTGATCGGGACCCCACTCCCGGCGCTTTGCAAGGAACTGATGAGCCTCATGGTCGGCAGCGTCGAGCGGGGCGAAGCCGTCGTACCAGGCCAATCCTTCCTTCCCTTCGATATCTTCGTATCCGAAAACATCTAACTCGGCGGATGATGGATTTCTTTCATCGCGCCTCGATTTCTATCAACGATGATAGCGAACGACCAATGCGGGCCGTGGATCGGCGAGAGGATTCTCGATAGGCATTTTGAAAAGGCGGATGGGCTGACCTGCCTCCACCGCTACAGACAAGCCCCTGAGAGGAGACCCCCAGCCATGACGTCCGTTCGCTTCGCGCTCAATCATATGTCCGCCCCCTCGCTGCCGATCGAAACATTTTTCGCGACTGCAAAGTCGTTGGGTATCGATGCCGTCGAGATCCGTAACGATCTCGATGGCAATGCGATCCTTGATGGAACATCGGCGACTGAAATCCGGGCGGCAGCCGCCCGTCACGGCGTGACGATCATCTCGATCAACGCACTGCAGCGCTTTAACGAATGGAATGAAACCCGTGCCAAGGAGGCCGCGGACCTGATCGGCTATGCGCGCGATTGCGGCGCAAAAGCACTGGTCCTTGTACCGAAGAACGACGGCACGGGGCGCGAGGATGGCGTCCGGCAGGCGAACCTGCGCGCCGCACTGAAGGCTTTGAAACCAATGTTGGATGCAGCCGGGATCATCGGCCTTGTCGAACCTCTTGGTTTCGAGATCTGTTCGCTGCGTTCAAAGACGGAAGCCGCCGACGCAATCGAACAGATGGGAGCGCAGTCGACATTCAGGCTGGTGCACGACACCTTTCATCATCATCTTGCTGGCGAAACCCCGATCTTTGCCGATTTGACCGGGCTGGTGCACATATCCGGCGTCAGCGATCCCGCAGTTTCCGTCTCCGACATGGGTGATCCCCATCGAGTATTGGTTGACGAGCGCGATCGACTCGACAATGTCGGACAGATCCGGGCGTTGCTGGAAGCAGGCTATGTCGGCCCGCTTTCCTTCGAGCCCTTTGCACCGGATGTGCATGCGTTGAAAGACCCTGCGAGCGCATTGAAAGCGAGCATGAACTACCTCACTGCGCGCCTCTAAATGCGTTGAGACCGCCGGGTTTGCGCAGCCCCTGGAGACAGGGCTGCGGGTCAGATTACGGCAGTGTTCAAGAGGGGAACTGGGCAGAAAATGCGCCGTCGACATGACGGAAAGGAACGGCGACATAGGTTCCAGATAGATAAAATTTTAATGGAAAATCAAAAACTTGCCGGGGTCGAATTTTCAGCCGTTTTCAAGCCTAAAACGCTACTGATTCTTTTTTCAAACTATCAGAATGTCGAAAAACAAGCCAGAGCGAGGAGCCTGAAGGCCAATTCGGAGTTTACCCACGCTTGGTTTATAAACCCGTAAACGCTTGGACAATGAGCGCACTCATCGACGCCTATTCCCGCCCCCTGAATCGCCGCTGATAGGCGGGGTCGTAGAGCGAGCTATCGCGAAAATCGCTTGCGGCCAGTGATCGCCCAACAAAGATGATTGCTGTTCGCTCGATCGGGTCCGCTTCGACCTTGGTCACGATATCGGCCAAAGTGCCTCGAACGATCCGCTCGTCAGCCCAGGATGCCTTTGCGACAATCGCAACAGGGCAATCAGCTCCGTAGAGCGGTGTCAGGTCCTTGACCACGTCGCCAAGGGCATGAATGGCGAGATGGATTGCAAGCGTGGCGCCCGTCGCCCCGAATTGCTCCAGCGTCTCCTTGTTCGGCATGGGCGATGCTCGGCCGGAGACCCGCGTCAGCACAAGGCTCTGGGCAACAGCCGGGATGGTCAGTTCACGACCAAGCGCTGCCGCCGCTGCCGCAAAAGCCGGCACGCCCGGCGTCAGGGTATAGTCGATGCCGTGTCGATCCAACCGCCTGATTTGCTCGGCGACCGCACTCCAGACGGAGAGATCGCCGGAATGCAGACGCGCAACATCCTCCCCTGCTGCGAAAGCTTTCAGATATTCCGCTTCGATCCCGTCCAGCGACATCGGCGCCGTGTCGACAATGCGCGCGCCGGGTGGGCAATATTGGAGCAATTCCGGCGATACGATCGAACCGGCAAACAAGCAGACCGGGCATTTCCCGATCAGGTCCCTGCCCCGCACCGTGATCAAATCAGCCGCTCCCGGCCCCGCGCCGATGAAATGCACTGTCATCTCTAAACCTCAATTTCGCTTACGGCTTGGTCCAAACCCATTGGGTCACCGGCATTGCCGGCCGCCAGCCTGTCATTGTTCCCACAGGTGCTGCCCGGGCGATATTGATCCGGACCAGCGATCCTCCCCGGCGACCATGTTCGCCAAGCAGGATCAATTCCATTTCGGTCGTCACTGCATTAGCGACCAGACGCCCGCCCCTTTTCAGCGCCGATATGGCAGTATCGACGACACCGGTCTCGCTGCCGCCTCCGCCGATGAAAATCGCATCCGGAGCCGGCAAACCGTTCAAGGCGTCGGGTGCCTTGCCTTCGACCAAAACCAATCCCGGAACACCGAACGCGACCTTGTTCCGCTCGATACGGGCAACGCGCTCGGCCGCCGCCTCGATGGCTATGGCTCGCATCGCTGGATCTGCCAGCATCCACTCGATGCCGATCGAGCCGGAACCGGCGCCGATATCCCACAGCAATTCACCTCGACGAGGTGCCAGCGCAGACAGCGTCATTGCCCTGATCTCGCGTTTGGTGATCTGACCGTCATGCTCGAACAGACCATCATCCAGTCCTGATGTCAGCGGCAGGACGCGCGCCCCATCTTCCGCCAGAACTTCGATGCCGCAGATATTCAAAGGATTGATGCCTGTCCCATCGAAGCTTTTAGCAACATGGTCGGAAATCCGCTCCTGCGGACCGCCCAATGCTTCCAGCAAGGTCAGATGCGATCGGCCAAATCCTGTCTCAGCCAGCAATTTTGCAAGCGCCGCTGGCCCGTTCTCATCGGATGTCAGCGCGAGTATCTTTCGACCTGGATAAAGATGAGGACGGATAAGATCGATCGGCCGTCCATGCAGTGAAACGATGGCCACATCCTGCAATGGCCAGGCGAGACGGGACGCCGCCAGGCTGAAGGATGAGGGCGACGGGATGACAGTCATCTCGGCCGCCGGCACCCGTCTCGACAAGGTCGCGCCGATGCCGAAAAAGAATGGATCCCCCGAAGCAAGCACGACAACCGGCTTGCCTCTATTGGCAAGAATGATGTCGATGGACCGATCGATGGGGCTCAGCCACGTATGGACTTCACCGCGGATGAGGGATGCGGCAAGCTCGACGTGGCGTTTCCCGCCGAACACGAGCGGCGCTTCCGCAATCAATCGCTTGGCATGATCTCCAAGTCCGGCTGGACCATCTTCGCCGATGCCGATAACAGTAAGCCAACGTTGAGCGGATGACTGATCAGGCATGACCAAGCCTCGCATTTTGATCCTGGGCGGCACCACCGAAGCCCGCCGGCTGGCTGAAGCGCTGGTGGGACGGGAAGACCTCGATACCACTCTCTCCCTTGCCGGCCGCACGATGGATCCACTGACCCAGCCGGGGTCGGTCCGCGTCGGTGGCTTCGGAGGCAGCGACGGACTTGCCAGCTACTTGGAAACGGAGGCTATCGACCTGCTTGTCGATGCCACGCATCCCTTTGCCAACAGGATATCGGCCAACGCCGCCGTTGCCGCGAAGTCCGCGAATGTTGCGGCAATCGCGTTGCGGCGGCCGGCATGGCGCACAGTCGATGGCGATCGCTGGCATCTGGTCAGCGCGATGCCGGAAGCGGTTCTGGCCCTGGGTTCCTCTCCGCGCCGAGTGTTTTTGTCCATCGGGCGGCAGGAGGCCCATCATTTCAACAGCGCCCCGCAGCATAGCTATCTGATACGCAGCATCGATCCCGTCGATCCGCCGCTGCAAGTCCCCGACGCGGCTTACATCCTCTCCTCCGGTCCATTCACCCTTGAGAGAGAGCAGCATCTGCTGAAGGATCGTGACATCGATGTCATCGTCACGAAGAACAGCGGCGGAAGCGCCACCTATGCGAAGATCGAGGCGGCGCGTAGTCTCGGTATCGACGTCATCATGGTCGAGCGCGCACAAGTCGCCGACATGCTGACGTTCGAAACGGTCGAGACGGCGCTTGCCCATATCGCTCACTTCGTTTCTCCGGCAGTGAAGCGCGGCGTATAGACCAGGTCGGGTTTTCCGTCGCGGCTGATGATACGCGTCTCTGCCGAGCCGATGATAACGCATGTTGCCATATCGGCATCGGCAGCCTCTGCTGTCCCCAGCGGCGTCACAGCAATGCGTTCGTCCGGCCGGCCAGCGGCGCGGCCGAAGATCACCGGCGTCTGCGCAGGAAGGATCTCCCGGAGAATGTCGAAGGCTTTGCCAAGCTGCCAGGGCCGGGCCTTGCTGATCGGATTGTAAAGCGCGATCACCAGGCCGGCCTTCGCCGTCAATTGAAGCCTTCGTTCGATCACATCCCAAGGCTTCAGATTATCCGATAGCGAGATGGCGCAGAAATCATGGCCGAGTGGCGCACCGATTCTTGCGGCAACGGCCAGCATGGCGGTAATACCTGGCAAGATGACGAGATCGATATCCCGCCACTCCGCAGGACCGTTGTCGATCGCCTCGCAAACCGCCGCGGCCATCGCAAAGACACCCGGATCGCCGCCCGATACCACACACACATTCACTTCAGAAGCCGCCCGATCCAGGGCGGCTCTTGCGCGATCGAGCTCCTCCCGATTATCGGAAATGCGGCGTTGCTGATCCGGCCTGAGTGACAGGCGATCGACATAAGGACCGTAGCCGAAAAATTCCGTGCTGTTCGAAACCGCGGCCAAGGCCTCCGGCGTCATTTGCTCGGGATTGCCGGGGCCGGTGCCGATAACATAGAGGCGGCCGCTCATGGTCTACCGTCCCAGCCAGGAACGAGGATGAGAGAGAAATAGGGCGCCTCGTCGTCACCTCTTTCGCGAAGGCGGATCATCGCCCCGTTCTGCATCGTTCCACGTTCAACGTAAATCGCTTGATCGAGACGACCCGACGCATCGAGTGCGCGACGTATCTTCGGAAGATTCCGCCCCACCTTCATGATGACGGCAGCCTGGGTATCGCCAAGACGACGCGTCAGTTCGACCTCCGCCATCGTTCCCGGCAATACCGACAGAACGTCATCTCCCTGCACGATCGGCATGCCCGCCAGAGACCAGCAACCGGACATCGCGGTTATGCCGGGAATGACGTCGGTCTGATAACGATGCGCCAGCCGCACATGCAGATGCATGTAGGAGCCATAGAAAAGAGGATCGCCTTCACTAAGGATCGCGACCGTTCGGCCGGCATCCAGATGCCGCGCGACGGCGTTGGCCGATTCATCGTAGAAGGCTGTTATCTGCGTCTTATAACCGTCCTGGTCTTTTTCAATTTCGGTAGTCACAGGATAGTAAAGCGGCAAGAGGACGATGCCGGGTCGAAGCAGATGCTCAACGACTGCACGGCCGTTGCCGCTACGCCCCTGCTTGGCGAAATAAGCAACAACATCCGCTGCCTCCAACGCCTTGACGGCCTTGACCGTCAAAAGATCCGGATCACCGGGGCCGGTGCCGACACCGATCAATCGGCCGTTATTGCTTACCCTCATAGTCCCGGCCTCGCCAGTGCATTGACGGTCGCAGCCGTAATGGCGCTTCCCCCAAGTCGCCCTCTGACAATCGCATAGGGCACGCCAAAGGAGTTTTCCGCCAGCGCATCTTTCGATTCCGCCGCACCTACGAAACCGACCGGCATGCCGATGATGGCCGCAGGCTTCGGCGCGCCATCCCGCAGCATTTCAAGAAGCCGGAAAAGGGCTGTCGGAGCATTGCCGATCGCGATGACGGAACCGGCCATTCGATCCAGCCAGAGATCCATGGCGGCTGCGGAACGGGTATTGCCGATGCTTTCGGCAAGCTCAGGCGTGCGCGGATCCCGCAATGTGCAAATGACTTCATTGGCAGCCGGAAGGCGGGCTCGAGTGATGCCGTGCGCCACCATCTCCGCATCACAGAATATGGGGGCACCCTCATTCAACGCGTCTCGGCCAGCAGCCGCGAAGTCCGGCGAAAAGGCAAAATGCGCTGCCGCTTCCACCAACCCGCAGGCATGGATCATCCGAACGGCAATATCGGCCTCATCCGGTGAAAAGCGCGAAAGATTGGCTTCCTCGCGAATGATCGCGAAGGAGCGCTCATAGATCGCGTTGCCTTCCCGGATATAATCGTATTCAGGCATTCCTACCCCTGTCTTAGTGCACTCGCGATATAGTCGCTGCCAAGCCGTGTAAGGCAGGCATCAACCGATTCGCCAGCACCTTTCTCGTTGAGCACCAGACGCGAAAGATCGTCGAGTGCCGATTTCAGATCGTTTTCGTGAATGTATGCGACGGGCGCGTCGGAGGCAGAACCATTTACGACAAGACCGTAGCCCATCGGCGCACCGACAAATGCCAGGCTGGCTCGAGCCGGGCGGGCACAGCCTTTCGAACAGCCGGACAGATGGATGCTGGTCGATCCATCCAAAAGTCCTGATGCCGTAAGGAGCCGGGCAGCGAAGGCCTTGGTATCATAGAATGCCGAGGCACAGCCCCTGGTCCCTGCGCAGGTATGAATATGATTTCTGGGGTCGTCGGTGGACATGGAAAAACCAAAGTTGGCCGCGGCCAACTTTGCCGAGGCCAACGCCTCCGGACGCATTCCCACAAGCATAAGGCAATGCTCGAGGGCCGGTCGCACCTCATACACGCCCCACTCTTCCGCCCTGTCCAAGAAGGCAATCAACTCGGCAGAGTGAATTTGCCCGTATGGAAGCCGCAAACCGAAAACCAAATTGCCCGAACCAAGGTCGTGCAGACCGATCGGCGAGGCGACTGCCCTGCCGGGATCCGTCATCTCGATCATCTCAATATCAGGGAACGAAGGCCGCAACCGATCGATGGAAAGATCACGTCCACGCGCGCGAGGACCGATTTCCGCTAGTAACCGAAGAATTTCCACCGTCGCGGAAATCGCCCTTTCGTTCGGGAGGATCGCAAGCCTGCGGTCCATCCGACTGGCGCCGCCGACAGCAACAATCCATTCGGGGTCTCCACCTTCCCTTCTCGTCGCCGTCAAGCGAATATCCGCCGGCAGCGAGCCAAGACCGATCCGGTCGCGTCCATCAATGACAATGGAAAGCTTTGGTGCGAGAGCTGGCAACGGCATGCCGGCGATTGCCCTTTTGAGGTTCTCCGCCATCACACCCGCACTGCTTAGTTCTGTCGGATCGAGCCCAGATAGAGATGGGATCTCAATTACAATTCCTGAATCTGGGACAATGCCGGCAGCGGCGATATCCGCCTCAAGCGCCGATAGGGTCTCTTCACGCAGCCCGCGAATTTGAAGGCTGCCCCGGGACGTGATCTCGAGCAACCCGTTGCCGTGACATGCCGCGGCTTCGGCCAGCTGCCGGATCTGTTGGATACTCAGCGCAGGGTCTGATGGACGGAACCGCACGAGCAATCCGTCACCTGTATGCATCGGTGCCGCCAAAGAAGGACAGGCGCCGCGCACAGAGGAGGGGGATTGGACGGACGACGGGATAAGCCGAGCGGGATCACGCTGATCTGCATTGTGCTCGGCTTCTTCGGTCATTGGTCCGGCGTTGACGACCATGTGAACATCCTTCCTCGGAACGTCCTTACATGATCCTGTCGCGCAGGCAAATATTTTGAGGGAAAGCGCCTAGTCCTCGAAGTCGCGGCCTTTGCGCAGGAGGTAGATATCCATGATCCACCCATGCCGCTCGCGAGCCTCTCGGCGCATCTCGCGAATGCGATCGGCAATATCGACAACTTTCCCCGACAGGATGATCTCGTCTTCCGTGCCGAGATAGGCGCCCCAATAGATATAGGCATCCGGATCATCGATCTTGCTGAAGGCCTCTTCGCCATCGAGCATAACCACTGCCGTTTCGACAAGGCCTGGAAAGCTCTCGGAGAGACGCCGCCCTGTAGTAATCTGAACCGGCTTGCCGACGAGATTGAGCGGAATTCGATGGCTGGCCGTCAACGCCTGAATGCTGGTGATGCCGGGAATGACCTCATAATCAAAGGCGACATTGCCGCGCCCTCTCACTCGCTCAAGAATGCGAATTGTGCTGTCGTAGAGGCCAGGATCGCCCCACACCAGAAACGCGCCAGACTGGTTTTCACTCAAACTATTTTTTAGAAATTCCTCATAAAGCAAAGATATATCGGCATGCCACTCGTCAACGCTGCCGCTATATCCCCGCCCGACGGTCTGTCGTTCAGGCAGATCGTATTCAACGATCTCCGTCTGCTCGCCTGTTATGAAGCGAGCACAGATCTCTCTGCGCACCTGTGCCAGCCCATTTTTGGCCTCGCCTTTCCTGGGGATAAACACGACATCGGCCTTGTTCAGCGCGGCGATTGCCTGCACGGTCATGTGGTCTGGATTACCCGTACCAATACCGATGACGTAAAGCTGTTTCATTTTTTCAGATCCTCATTTCCGAGCTCTGTTTGCAGAAACCATTTGCGCATTTCAAGAGGCTTGCTGTCCCGCAGCAGAGCTCGGTGAGTGCGTAATTTCGCGTCTTAATAGCTAATATTGCTGCCAATCCCGAATCGTGTCATTTTCGATACGCTTTTTGACAGTACGCTGACAAAAAAGCGCATCAAAAAGGATCGAGTGTTTTGGACAGCTTAAGCGTATCCACGACGGACGTGCGAATTGAACGACACGCAAATCAGTTGTCTCGGCAGCTGAAGCTTTTGCGTGACAAGCTTTTCCCGCCCTTATCTCAGAAGACGCTTCGGACGTTCACGTCCGGAGAAGCCGCGCAGATGATTGGTGTCTCCGACGGCTATCTGAGGCAGCTCTCTCTGGATGGCAAAGGCCCCTCTCCGGACGTTTCTGCCACCGGTCGCCGGTCCTACACTCTGGCGCAGATCAATGAACTTCGCCAGCATATGGCAAAGTTGAAGCCCAAGGATGCGCTTGCCTATCTGCCCTGGCGGCGGCCGGGGGAAAAGCTGCAGACCATCGCCGTCACCAATTTCAAGGGCGGTTCTGCAAAGACGACGACAACTCTTTACCTGGCTCAGTATCTTGCTCTGAACGGTTATCGTGTGCTCGCCGTGGATCTCGATCCGCAGGCGTCGCTGTCGTCGATGCTCGGACTGCAGCCGGAGTTCGATCTTGCGGAAGGCGACACCCTTTATGGCGCCATCCGGTATGACGAGAACCGTAAGCCGCTGCGCGAGATCATCCGCAAGACCTACATTGATGGATTGGATCTTGTGGCAGGCAATCTCGAGCTCATGGAGTTCGAGCATGAGACGCCAAGAGCCCTGAGTGATCGCCGGCATTCGAGCGGCGAGATGTTTTTCAACCGTGTTGGAGTGGCCATCAACGAAGTCGAGTCGGACTATGACGTCGTCGTCATCGACTGCCCTCCTCAGCTTGGCTATCTGACGCTCGGTGCAGTTTGCGCGGCGACATCGCTTCTGATCACCATTCATCCCCAGATGGTGGACGTGGCCTCGATGTCGCAGTTCCTCTTGATGACCGCTGATCTGCTCTCGGTGGTTCGCAATGCAGGCGGCGATCTCCGGCACGACTTCATTAAATATGTCGTGACTAGGCATGAGCCGTTCGATGCGCCGCAGTCGCAGATCGTTGCCCTGCTGCGCAGTCTGTTCGGCGAGGATGTGTTGACGGCAACAATCCTCAAATCGACTGCAATCGCTGACGCCGGCCTGACCAAGCAGACGCTTTACGAAATCGAAAGAGGCCAGGTACGGCGCTCGACCTATGACCGGGCGCTCGAGTCAGTCAATGCAGCGAATGGTGAGGTCCTCGCGGGGCTTCACAAAGCGTGGGGTAGAACATGAGCAGACGTGATCGGCTGAAAGGTCTCTTCGATGACACCGCACAGGAGTTGGCCGCGGCCAACTACGAAGACGCGGCTGTACGCGGACCCGCAGGGCCGGTGCGTTCCATGGCCCTGACGCTGGGACGAATGGAGGAAGAGACGAGGGCAATGCAGGAAGCATTGCTCTCCGGCGAGCGTGTCGTCGAACTGGATCCCGATCTTGTCGACATCTCGTTCATCCGCGATCGCCTGGTCGATGCGCCGCTTGATATGGAAGACGAGCTTGTTCAATCCATTTCGGAGAACGGGCAAGAGGTGCCGATCCTTGTTCGCAATCATCCGACGGTGGAGGGCAGGTACCAGATCGCCTACGGCCACCGGCGCCTGCAAGCAGTCAAGCTGTTGGGTCGCAAAGTCCAGGCCATTATCCGGAAGCTGGACGACACAGACGTTGTCATTGCGCAGGGCATCGAGAATTCGGCGCGAAGGAACCTCTCCTACGTTGAGCGTGCAGTCTTTGCAGTGAACCTAGAAAATAGTGGCTTTGAGCGCGCGGTCATCATGAAGGCGCTCTCGACTGACAAGACGGAACTTTCCAAGCTCATCTCAGTCGCGAAAGCTGTGCCCGCCGAAATCATCAAGGCCGTCGGTATTGCGCCCGGTATCGGGAGACGCAAATGGCTGGCGCTTGCCCAGGTCATCACCGGCAATACCCTGGCAAAGCTGCAGAAGCTCATGGTGACCGAGAGTTTCCAGAAGCTCGATTCCGATCAGCGCTTCGAGATGGTCTTCGCGGAACTCACGCGGAAACTTCGCACGACTGATATCACTGAATATGAGTGGAAGCCTAAAACCGGAGATCAGATCCGCGCGACCATCAAGGCCTCGGCCAACACATTCACACTCGCCTTGAAGACGGCCGCTGCGCCTGACTTCGGCGACTTCATTTCCAGCCGCTTGGATGAGCTTTACCAAGCATACCGGACCGACAAACTGAAAGCAGGAGACTAGGCCGCAAAAGAAAAAAGCCCCCAAACGTTGCCGTAAGGAAGCCTTTCTCATATCTGGACAATCTGAGAATTACACTTCCTCGAATCACTGTCAAGCGTCTTGGCACCGATTTCGGTGAGCGGATTTCTTTTGCCTTGGAAAAGGTAAAAATGATGCAATCTGTCGCTGTGACGACGCCCTTTGGGCGGCGGTCAATGACGCTTGCCATGCTGTCAACTCAGCTTGAGGCAACCGAAATTGATTCGCGAAAGACTATCGATAAGTGGAAACTGTTCCGGACCATCTATGAGGCCAGAGGCCCGCTGGGCGTCTCCGATCGTACTCTTGCGGTCCTCAATGCGCTCCTAAGCTTTTATCCGAAGACCGAACTTGGTGAGGATAACAGCCTCGTGGTTTTCCCATCTAATGCCCAGCTCTCGATGAGAACACACGGCATGGCAGGCACCACCTTGCGTCGGCATCTGGCAGCCCTTGTCGAGGCTGGTCTGATCATTCGCAAAGACAGCCCAAACGGCAAACGCTATGCCCGCAAGGGCCGGGCTGGAGATGCACGCGAGGCTTTCGGTTTCAACCTGGCGCCGCTGCTCGCCCGTAGCGAGGAGATCGAGCGTCTGGCAGCAGAATGCATCGCCGAACGCCAGCAGCTCAGATGGCTGAAGGAGCAACTTTCCCTTTGCCGTCGCGACATCGCAAAACTTATCGAAGCCGCCGAAGAAGCCGAGGTCCCCAGCGACTGGGCTGACGTACAAGCGCAGTTCGACTCCATTTCGCTATGCCTGCCTCGCTCCGCCTCACAGCAGGAAATCGAGCGAGTTCTCTCCGAACTCGACAATCTGCGTCAAACAATCGTTAACTGCCTTAAAACATTCGCAAAAACAGAGAAAGTGGTCGCCATTGAGCACCAGAATGGCGGGCATATACAGAATTCAGATATTAATTCTAAAATTGAATCTGAAGCCATCGTCGATCGCGATACCGAGAAAACCAGCATCTCATCGTTAGTAACACCCAATCAGCATGACGCTCCGCTGAACGTCGTGCTGAAGGCGTGCCCGGAGATCGCATTCTACGGCCCAGCCGGCACGATAACGACCTGGAACGATCTCTTGAGAGCCTCCTCTGTCGTCCAGAAGATCTTCGCCATCGGCGAAAGCGCCTATCATCGAGCCTGTGAAGTGATTGGTCCGAAAGGCACCGCCGTCATTATCGCATGCATGCTTGAGAGAGCCGATCAGATAAATTCGCCCGGAGGCTATCTGTGCGACCTCACTCGAAAGGCCGAGCGGCGGGAATTTTCCCTGGCGCCGATGCTCAACGCGCTCATGAGGGCCAAAGCCGAGAAAGAGCGCACCTCTCCTATCCCTGACCGCTCACTGGCGCCAAATGCTGACGCGACGCCAGTGAGCGTTAAAGATCTGCGCTGCAGGATTGCCCAATCCGAACAACAACCAGCAATTTGGTCGACGATTGCACATCGAGGGACATCCAGCGCCCTTCCGAACCATAGGCGGTGAAAACGTGGACAAATCTCCTCCTCCACAGGAACACATCAAGCCCAAAGCAATGCGCATCCACGATCACCGCCACCGATCTTTTGCCCCGGCGAAGACGTCTGCGACAGAGGACCTCTCAGGACCGTCCCAGTATTCTGCACCTCCCGATCCACGAGGCTTCCCTTGGATTATGTTTCTCGTGATCGAACTAACGACGATACTGCAAAAACTTCGTTTTCATCTCCATTTTTTCAGGTTGCCGTCAGGCAGCAAATCTAAAGCACAGTGTGCTGGACTCGCTTTTCCGGCGATCGGGTTGTGTCCAGTTGCAGCAGGCTTTTAACAAATGCATGAATACGCTTCCGCATCAAAGAGAGCGCTGCCATACAGCCAAACTCTCTTTTATTTTGTCGCGCTGTTCGTGATCTGGTGGGCGCTACTGCTCATTTTCAACAGAGCTCCGGCAATCGATATCGCGGTTGCTCGCTACTTCTTCAGCAACGGGATCTGTCACAAGGCAAAAGAGATCGGCGATACCTGTGGCGTTTTCGCCTACGACAGAAACCTGCTGTTCGTTTCCCTGCGCTCGATCACGCTCATCCTGCCATATGTGGCGGTCGCGGTTCTAATCGCTATCCCGCTGGTATCGTGGCGGCGCTTAGGATCGCGCTGGCGGACACGGGAGGCTGAACAGAGTATCGTCGCTTTGACATCCCTTGCACTTGGATGTGGACTGATCGTCAATCTGTTCCTCAAGGAATTTTCAGGCAGGCCACGTCCCCGCGACACCGACCTCTTCGGTGGCGCTCTCGATTTTGTTCAGGCTGGATCGTTTGCCGGCAAATGTCTGCAGAACTGCTCCTTTGTTTCCGGAGAGGCCTCATCCGGCGGATGGCTCCTTTGCCTGGTATTCTTGCTGTCGCCGCGCTGGCGTCTGCCGCTGGGAATCCCGCTTGCAATCATATCCGTTGCGATGCCTGCGATGCGCGTCATGACAGGCGCACATTATCTGTCTGATGCGGTTCTCGGTTGGCTCTTATCGCTCGTGATATTCGCAGGAGTGCTGGCCGCCTTCGACGCTTTTAGCCCAGCACCGCGGCGGAAGTAGAGCGGATCTTTCAAGCCTTCGACCAACAAGAGATGCGCCCAAGCCCTTTCCGAACGCATATTTATAATCCGACAAATCTGACGGACGCCTAAAGATCGCCCGAATTTGTCAGTGAATGACCGATGGCGGACGCGGACGTCGCGTTTCAAAAATTCACAATTCAGGTTACTGTCAGGAAAGGGCACTAGCGATGTGCGTTTAACTGACCGACGGAATATTCGATCCCGCGGCCTGCGGTGTTGCGCTCTGCTCTGACCAGGCAGGGCTTGGAGAAAATCGCATTGAGCAATCAAACCAATCACCCGCGCGCGCGATACGCACGGCCTGCAATCGGCAGTGTTACACTCTGCCTTATAGTCACACTTTATATACTTCTTGTGACAAACCAGACCTTCTGGGTCAGGGCCTATGGTTATTTCGTCACCGAACAGGCTGCTTTTGGCGCCTTCGTGGTCGGGATTGCTGCAACGACCATGGCACTTCTGACAATGTTTTCGGCGAAGTATCTCACAAAGCCGGTACTGATCTTCTTCATATTCGTTGCATCCATCTCTTCCTGGTTCAACGACCAGTTCGGCGTGGTCATCGACAAGGAAATGATCCGCAATGCGGCGGTGTCAACAGGAGCTGAAGCCGGCCACCTGATTACGACGCGCTTCGCCATCCACGTTCTGCTGACGGGCGCGATCCCCGCTCTGCTGATTGTTTGGGTACGGATCAAGCATCGAACCGTTTGGAAAAAGCTCGCCTACAACACGGCGGTCATTTGTTCATGTGTGGCGGTTTTCCTGGTGGCGGGCAGCAGCTACTACAAGACCTTCGCAGGCATCGGTCGCGCCCATCGCGACCTGATGGATACCCTCAATCCGATTATGCCTGTCGCCAGCGCGGTTCGCTATACGATCGACTCGCAACGTGACTCTGACATCGCTGCCCAGCCTCTGGGCACTGATGCGCACAAGGTGGGGCGAGCCGGCAACGCCAAGCCCCGTGTGACGATCATCGTTGCCGGCGAGACCGCTCGTGCGCAGGATTTCTCGCTCGGCGGCTACGACAAGATGACCAATCCGGAGCTCGCAAAACAGAATGTCGTTTACTTTCCCCAGACAACCAGCTGCGGCACAGCAACAGCAACCTCAATCCCATGCCTGTTTTCCGTCTATACGCGAGCGCAATATACGCATCTGAAAGGTCTGCAAACCGAAAATCTGCTGGATGTGCTGACCCACGGAAAGGTCGATGTCACCTGGCTCGACAATGATACCGGCAGCTATCACGTGACGGATCGCGTATCCTACACTTACCTGCCTACCTCGGCCGATCCTCGCTTCTGCAAGGATGGCGAATGCCTTGATGGCATCTTGTTGGACAAGGTCGACAGTTGGCTTGACCATGTCAAAGGTGACAGCGTCCTTGTGCTGCATCAGCTCGGCAGTCATGGCCCGGCCTACTATCAGCGCTATCCCGAAGAATTCAGGCACTTTACACCGGATTGCCGCGCTAATGATTTCGGCAGCTGCTCGCCGGAAGAGATCACCAACGCCTATGACAACACGATCCTCTACACCGATCACGTCGTTTCAACCGTCATCGACAAGTTGAAGCAGCGCTCCGCGTCTATCTCTGGAGCCGTCGTCTATTTCTCTGATCACGGGGAGTCACTCGGCGAAAACGGGATTTATCTCCACGGGACGCCGTATCTGATCGCCCCGACACAGCAAACGCATGTGCCGTTCCTCGTCTGGGTGGCTGACGATCTTGCCAAATCAGCCGGATTCGACATGGCCTGTGTCGCGAAGGGTGCAGGCGAGGGCCATTCGCACGATAACATCTTCCACAGCGTTCTCGGTCTTATGGACATCGCAACCAAGGTCTACGATTCCGATTTGGATGTCTTTGCGAAATGTCGCCGGCCGCCGAATACATTGGCGCTGCGTTGAACGAGCGGGGCAGCCGAAAGCTAAGTCTTTCGGCCGCCAAATTGGGAGCAATCACAAGAGCGCCGGCCTGCGCCAAGACTGCCGTAGCGATACCTAGCCTGCTTGTGGCGCAAGGTGCAGAGCGGCAAGCGAACGGCTTTGAAGCTCCTCCTGTACGGCAGCGTTAAATTCGAAGATCTGGCTGGAAATTTCGGCGTCGTCGGCTCCAGCCGCTTTGAGAAGGCCGGCGAGCGAGCGCATCTCGGCCTTCCAAAATGCGTTGGCCGCCTCGCCATGAATAGCGTCCAACGCGTCAGCGCAGCGGATGACTTCCTGCCTGCGCCGGTGAAGTGGAAAAAATGTCAACAAAATCAGCGGTCTCCGAATGCGAATCAGCCGCCATTCTTCTCGACGAAAGTTAACAAGCTATCCTTGACCCTGTCATTGGCGCCCTACCTTTCACCGAAGCAACACAGGGGAGAAGGCAAAATGTCATCCGACAGGGAAGAACGCATCAAACAGAGAGCCTATCAGATATGGGAGCAGGAAGGCCGCCCACATGGAGCGGATCTTCGCCACTGGCTCAAAGCGTTCGAAGAAGTCGCTGCCGAGCACGCATCCGAGCATAAGGCAAAGGATGCAGGAGCTGCCTCAGGCCGCGCGCGCAAGACACGAGCGAAGGAAGAGCCGGCAAAGCCTGCAAAGAAAAGCGCCGCTGCGACCGCAACTGCCAAACCGACAAAGCCCGCTTCTTCCAAACAGAAATCGCTGCACTGAAGTCGGATTTGATCCAAGTCGACGGCAGCGCGTATTGGCGTCCGAAGGACCGCCAGACGCAGTGAGCATCTTGACGATGCCCTCGGTTGGCCTCAGCCCTATCGCGATCGACCGTCGGTCATGATGCAGGCCGGTGGCGGGGATTGACCGTTCAGTACTGCAACCACCGACTGCGCAGCGATCATGTTGGCGCGGGCGGGTCCCTCGCGGGAGGAGGCCGCAGCATGTGGTGTTGCGATGACGTTGGGCAAAGCGATAAGTTCGCTCGAAATCTCTTTGAAGGTCGGGTCGCTTTCACTGATGAATACGTCCAGTCCCGCTCCGGCGATCGTTCCGCTCTTTAACGCGTTCACAAGATCGGCGTCCTCGACGAGACCGCCACGGGCCGCGTTAGTGAGGATGGCGGTTGATTTCATGCGCGCGAGCCTCTCCCTATCGATGAGAAACCGTGTTTGCGACCTGAGGGGGCATGCAGGGTCACATAGTCGCTTTGCCGGAGGAGCGTATCGACAACGACATAGGTGGTGTTGTTATTCCTGCCGCACACTTCGTCTGGCTACGGCTGGTGAACGAGGATCCGGGCTTCGAAACCACTCAGACGCTTGACCAGGCTCTTTCCAATCCGCCCCAAGCCAATAATGCCTACCGTTTTTCCGGAAACCGTGCAGCGGCCGCTGACGCCTCGTGCCCCCATCTACCCACGCGCCATCTATCGCGCATCGGAACCCCTGTCACGAATAGCAGAGGGTTTTCTGAAGGCATTGCAGCACGAGATCGAAATCTCGCAGCACTAGGGTTGCGCGCGGTTCTACAGGAGCAGATAGCCCACGCCGCGCGGGCTATCTGACTTGGCAAGCCTTCCTCACCGACCGTTTCCCATCCGCCACTCGGCGAATTTCGCACGCGGCGCGTCGCTCGTGGCCGGATAAAGCCCGATGATCGTTGCGCCAGCGAGAACCTGTTCGGTGACGAAGTCTTCGTAAGCCGTCATCTCGACGGTCTCGGCCGCGATCTCGTCGGCAAGATGTGCCGGGATAACGATGACGCCTTCATTGTCGCCGACGATCACGTCACCGGGAAAGACAGCAACATCGCCGCAGCCGATCGGCACGTTCATTTCTATCGCCTGATGAAGCGTCAGGTTCGTCGGAGCGGAAGGCCGGTTGTGATAGGAACGGATTTCGAGATTGGCGATTTCGGGACTGTCGCGGAAACCGCCGTCCGTGACGACACCGGCGACACCGCGCATCTGCAGCCGCGAGATGAGGATCGAGCCGGCCGAGGCAGCCCGCGCATCCTTGCGGCTGTCCATCACGAGCACGAAGCCCGCTGGGCATTTCTCGACGGCGGCGCGCTGCGGATGCTCGGGATTGCGGAAGACGTCGAGGGTATTCAAGTCTTCGCGCGCCGGAATATAGCGCAGCGTGAAGGCCTGCCCGACCATATTCTGCGCCTTGGCAGACAGCGGCCGGACATCCTGGATGAACTGGTTGCGCAATCCGCGCTTGAAGAGGGTGGTTGCGATCGTCGGCGTTGCTACCCACATCAGTTTTTCGCGGGTTTCACGTGTCAGCACAAATTCGCTCATGATCCTGTCCTTTGCCGTCAATAGATATCGGGTTCGGCAGCCGTAGCGCCGAACGTCGTTTCCAGAAAATCGAAATCGCAGCCGGTATCGGCCTGCCCGACATGGCGACCGAACATCCAGCCATAGCCGCGTCCCGTCTTCTCAGCCGGCTTTGTCCAGGCCGTGCGCCGGCGCGCGAGCTCATCTTCATCGACCAGCATGTCGATGCGGCGGGCATCGAGATCGAGGCGGATGATATCGCCATTCCGAAGCAATGCCAGCGGGCCGCCGACATGCGATTCGGGAGAGACATGCAGGATGCAGGCACCGTAACTCGTCCCGCTCATCCGCGCGTCCGAAAGGCGCAGCATGTCGCGATAACCCTTCTTCAGCAGGGCTTTCGGCATTGGCAGCATGCCCCATTCCGGCATTCCCGGTCCGCCCTGCGGGCCGGCGCCGCGCAGCACCATGACATGGTCCGGCGTGATATCAAGGTTCTCGTCATCGACGGCAGCCTTCATGTCGGGATAGCTGTCGAAGACTAGCGCAGGTCCCTGATGCTTGTGAAAGCGCGGATCGCAGGCCGCAGGCTTGATAACGGCACCCGTCGGCGCAAGATTGCCCTTGAGCACCGCCAACGAACCCTCGTGATAGACCGGATTGTCCAGCGACCGGATGACATCGTCGTTATAGCACTTCGCCCCTTGCAGCGTTTCCCCGAGCGTGACGCCGGAAACGGTAAGGGCGGAGAGATCGAGCCTGGAAGAAAGCTTCGCCATCAAGGCGCGCAAGCCGCCCGCATAGTAGAAGTCCTCCATCAGATAGGTCTTTCCGGTCGGGCGGATGTTGGCAAGCACCGGCGTCGTGCGCCCGGCGTGGTCGAGGTCGTCGAGCGTTAGCTCGATGCCGGCGCGGCGTGCCATGGCGATCAGGTGAACGACGGCATTGGTGGAACAGCCCGTCGCCATGGCGACTGCGACCGCGTTATTGACGGCGGCAGCCGTCACCACCTTCGAGGGAACGAGATCCTCCCAGACCATCTCGACGGCGCGGCGGCCGACGGCAGAGGACATGCGGATATGGTTCGAATCGGCAGCAGGGATGGAACTCGCGCCCGGCAGCGTCAGGCCGAGCGCTTCGGCGATTGCCGTCATCGTGCTTGCCGTGCCCATGGTCATGCAATGGCCATAGGAGCGGGCGATGCCGGCCTCGACTTCGACCCATTCGGTGGCAGAAATCGTGCCGGCGCGGCGCTCGTCCCAGAATTTCCAGGCGTCTGAGCCGGAGCCCAGATATTCGCCGCGATAATTGCCGCGCAGCATCGGACCGGCCGGCAGATAAATCATCGGCAATCCCATGCTGATCGCGCCCATCACGAGACCAGGCGTGGTCTTGTCGCAGCCGCCCATCAGGACGGCGCCATCGACCGGATGCGAGCGCAACAGCTCTTCCGCCTCCATGGCGAGCATGTTGCGGTAGAGCATGGTCGTCGGTTTGACGTAGCTTTCCGAAAGCGACAACGCCGGCAGCTCCAGCGGGAAGCCGCCTGCCTGGAGGATGCCGCGCTTCACATCCTCGACGCGATGCTTGAAATGCGCATGGCAGGGATTGGCGTCCGACCAGGTGTTCAGAATGGCGATAACCGGCTTGCCGGTCCATTCTTCCGGCGCGTAGCCCATCTGCATGGTGCGCGAGCGGTGGCCGGAGCTTCTGAGGTCGTCGGGCGCAAACCATCTGGCGCTGCGCAATTGCGCCGGTATCTTCCTGGCATTCATTCTGTTCAGGCCCTGTATTCGAACGATGAGAAACGAAAACACGCCTTGATTTCGATCCGGCGGGCTTTGATGATCAACTAAAGCACTAATGCATCAGTGCATCAAGCCATAAATTATGTTTAATGATGCCAACGTTTTTGAAGGATGGCTGCGCGTGAAAGTAAACCGGAAGGAATTCCCCCTGGACCGCACGCGGCAAGTCGCGCCGCAAATTCTGGAAATCCTGCGTTCCCGCATCCTTTCGATGGATATGCCGCCGTCTACGATCCTCTCGCGCATTTCGCTGCAAAGCGAATTCAATGTCAGCCAGACGCCGGTGCGCGATGCGCTGATTCGCCTCGAAGAGGAGGGGCTTGTCGAGGTTTATCCTCAATATGCCACCGTGGTTGCCAAGATCGATATCGGTCACTCCGTCCAGGCGCATTTCCTGCGCCTTTCGATCGAGTTGGAAGCGATTCGTCGGCTGACATCGGAAAGTCCCGAGGAGACGGCAGCCGCCCTCCAGCGCGTGCTCCTGCGACAGGAGCAGGAACTCGCTCCGGAAAGATATGACGTCTTCGATTTATTGGACAAGGATTTTCACCGCACCCTGTTCGAGCGTGTCGGCATTCTCGGCCTCTGGACCACGGTGCGCCGACAAAGCGTGCATCTCGACAGGCTGCGGCGGCTGAACCTGCCGATGCCGGGCAAGATGGAGGCGGTGCTTGCCGATCATCGCGCCATCATCGATGCCGTGCGCTCCGGAGATCCCGAAAAGGCGGTTGGCGCCATGCGCAAGCACCTGTCCGGCACGCTCTCGATCATCGATCTTATCTGCGAGCAATACCCCGATTATGTCAGCCGCTGACCGTACCGGTCAGGGCAGGGTGCCACGCAGCAGATGCCCGGAAGGATGGGTTTCATCGTCACCGGCCATCCGGCGCGTGGTGACGAAGACCGAGCGCGGGTTCTTCCGGTTCATGACGATCTTGGTCGGGTGGCTGACCGGAAAGGAAATCGGCTCGAGCGCCTCGCCTGATGGCGCAAAGCGCAGAAGCTGTGCGCCGCCGACGCCGGCGATCCAGTAGACGCCGTCCTCGTCGATGAATGCTCCGTCCGGCCGCCCCTCCAGCGCATGCGTCGTCGCAAAGACCCGTCGATTGGAGGGGGTGCCGGTCGTCACGTCATAGTCGCAGACCCAGATGGTCTGAACGGTGGGATGGGAATCGGAAAAATACATCCGGTTTCGCTTCTGATCGAAGGCGATCCCGTTCGGCGTCCAGAAATGATCGAAGATCCGGCGATGGCCAAAATCCGGCTCGATGCAGAAGATTGCGCCGGCAGGCTCCGTGATCTCACGATGTATCGTGCCGGCCCAGAACCGGCCGGCGGGGTCGAGAGCGCCATCGTTGAACCGCACATCGTTGCGGCTTTCCGGCGAACAGACCAGTTCGAATTGCCCGGAGACGGGATCGAACAGGAAAATGCCGGTGGCGAGACCCGCCACCAGCATCCCGTCCGCCCGCAATGTGATGCAGCCGACCGCCTCCGGCGCATCCCAGACCTCCGTCTGGCCCGTTGCGGCATCGGTTCGCAGGAGGCGGCATCCGTCGGTATCGACCCACCAGATGCAATTGCCGCTCTCCGACCAGATCGGGCTCTCGCCGAGATGCGCCCAGCGGTCGGAGAAAACGTCGAATGCGATCGTCATTTCGTACCCAAGTTGGTCGTACCCAAGTTGGTCGTACCCAAGTTGGTCGTACCCATGCCGTTCGTACTCAAGCCGTTCGTACCCAGGCCGGCCTCGCCGCGAATGACAGGACCGCCGGATAACTCGCCGATGAGATCCTTCCACCTGCCCAGGCGCGGAGCGGTTTCCGGCAACGCCGCCGTGCAGGCGATGGTGATGATGCAGCCAAGGCCGATATAGGCTGCGAGGGCCCAGGGCGCACCATTGGCGATTTCCAGGAGCCAGCCAGCCGCAAGCGTGCCGACCGAGCCGATCAAGGCGCCGATCTGCTGGATGAAGGAAACGCCGCTCGCCCGGATCGGGGTCGGGAAGAACTCCGAATAATAGGCGGCCTGCGGCCCATACATGGCGCTATGGCCAAGGGCGAGCGCGGCTGCAAGGCCAACCCAGATGTAGCTGTCCATACGGTAATAGATCAGCGCGAAAGCCGGAAAGGCAGACAGCAACACCATGGCCGCGCCGAATATATAGACCGGCTTGCGTCCGATGCGATCGGAGAGCGCGCCGAAGAGCGGCATGCTGACCAGTTCGAGCACGATCGCGACGAGAGAAGCCGAGGTCATGACGGGACGAGACACACCGCGGCTGGTCGCATAGGCTGTCACCAGCACTGCAAAGCTGGTGAAGGCAACGCTTTCCGCGAACTTGCTTCCGCAGCCGAGGATGAGGAAACGCGGATATTTGCACAGGATCTCCAGCAGCGGATGCGCGTCGTCGGCGCGGCGTTTGCGCATCTCGAGAAAGAGCGGTGATTCCGTCAGCGACAGGAGGATATAGAGGCCTACGCCGACGAGCACGACGCTGAGCAGGAAGGGAATACGCCAGCCCCAGCTGAGAAAGGCCTCTGGCGAAAGAAGGCTGGTCAAGACGGCGAAGATCCCGAGCGGCAGGATGAAGCCAGCGGGCGCGCCCATCTGCACCCAGGAGCCGAAGAAGCCACGCTTCTTCGGTGGCGCATGCTCGCACATGATGAGAATGGCGTTGCCCTGCTCACCGCCGATGCCGAAACCGTGCAGCATGCGGATGAAGAGCAGGATGAGCGGCGCGGCGATGCCGATATTGTCATAGGTCGGCATGAGGCCGATGATGAAGGTGGCGATACCGACAATCAGAAGCGTCGTGACCAACGCGCTCTTGCGGCCGTAGCGGTCTCCGAGATAGCCGAACAGTAAGCCGCCGATCGGACGAACGAAGAATCCCGCGGCATAGGTTGCCAGCGCGACAAGCGATCCGACCAGCGGATCGAAGCTCGGAAAGAAGAGCTTGTTGAAGACCAGCGCCGAAGCGGTGGCATAGATAAAGAAATCGTACCATTCGACTGTGGTGCCGATGCACGAGGCAATCGCAACCCTGCGCATCATATTGGCGGACGGCTCGGCGGCCGCAGTTCCTTTATTTTCCATAGAATCCTCCCAACATCGGCGTGTCCACGCTAGTTGAGCGTGACTAAAGCACTAATGCATCAATATATCAATAGCGTCGGCACGACATTGACCTCCATGTTCGCCAACGATCCTAGCTTGTCTCAGACAGGCAAAATCCGCCTATCTGATTTTCATAGCCACTGTCATGGTTTTGCGGGCGATCTCTCGCGTTGGCGGTTTGGGATTGTCGCATGTTTGTGCAGGCGATCCCGACACGCAAAAATGTACGAGAGCGAATTTCGGCTGGATATCCAAGCCCCTGAAGAACCTTTTCGATATCGTGATCGCGCTCTTCGATCACCAGGCCCGGTAGACCTGCTTTGCCGGTTGCAGACGGCGCCCGGCTTTAGGCGATCTTCAACAACAATACGCCGAGAGCGATGATGATGGCCGCAATGCAGCGCGTCAGCGTTGCTTTTTCCTTCAGGACCGTGACCGAGATGATCAACGCAAAGACAATCGCCGTCTCGCGCAATGCCGCGACGGTGGCGACCGGCGCTCTCGTCATTGCCCAGAGTGCGGCGCCATAGGAGGCTATCGATCCGGCCCCGCCGATCAGACCGCGCCACCAGTTGCGACGGACATGTTGCGCGACAGCGAGCGTGCCGCGCCGCGAGAACGCCCAGGCGAACAGCAGGATTGGGGGCAGCAGCGACATCCACAGCGTATAGGAGATGGCGTTGCCCGACAGTCGGGCGCCGACGCCGTCGACATAGGTATAGGATGCGATCACACAGGCATTGACCAGCGCCAGCATTATTGCGTGTCGGCTGCCATTCCGTGCCTCAAAGGCGAGGGTCAGAATCCCGGCACAGATCGTCAACGTGCCGGCCCATGCCGCGAAGGACAGCGTTTCTCCGAGTATAAGGCCGCTGGTCGTCGCGATGAGAAGCGGCGCGCCACCGCGCATCAACGGATAGACAAGGCCGATATCGCCTGCCCTGTAGGCTCCGGCAACCAGCTGAAAATAAGCAAATTGCAGGATGGCAGATGCTGCGATGAACCACCAGGCTGCCGGCTGGGGCAATGGCAGGAGCGGCAGGAACGGTAGCGCCGTGATTGCTCCGCCGGCCGATATCAGGCTGGCGTCCAGCGACTTATCCGTCCCGGCCTTGATGATGGCGTTCCAGGTCGCGTGCAGCAGTGCGCCGAAGAGAACGAGAAGGACAATGTCGAGGGGCAAGATGGGACAGCCTAGGGGTGAGCGCCGGAGAGCGAATGGCGTCACACAACTGTCATAAATCGTTCTTCTCGGTCAAGACCCCTATCTCTCGCATTGCCAGGCAGGGTGGATTATTCCGGCTGATCCATTGAGGAGGGCTTCAAGCGGAAGACCCGAATACCGGTCTTAGCACCGCGTTGGCGCTATCGGCGACCTCGTCGCCGTTCGAAAACAGCGGGCGCCAGGCCGAGACGCCCCGTGCGACATCCGGTCCGCTGACGGCGCTCGAAAACGCTTCGGCGCCGATGATTTCGCTGTAATCATTCTCCTTGAGGAAACGCAGCATCGGCCCGAAATCGATCGCGCCGCGATCCAGAAGCCCGCGGTCGTTCTGGTCCAGTTCGAAATATTTCAGGTAGGGCAGGGCGCGCTTCAGCGCCGCCATCATGTCCGTTTCTTCCATGTTCATATGAAACGTGTCGAGATGGAGGAACAGATTGTCCGAACTGCTCATTTTCAGGAAGGCCACGGCGTCGGCCACCGTATTGAACATGCTGGTCTCGTAGCGATTGAGGATTTCCATCGCGAGGCGCACGCCCATGGTCTTTGCTTCCGCTGCCAGGATGGCGAGCGCCTCGGCGGCGGCTTTACGGTTCTCATCGGTCGCGGCGTTCCCCGCCTTGCCAAAGAGGCCGTAGATGATCCCTCCCATGTGATAGGCACCCATGTCACGGGCGAGCCTCAGCGAGGCCCGGTGCCGGTCCATGCCACGCCTGCGGATCTCAGGATCGAGGCTGGAGATGTCGGCATCGGCAATCTGGGTGGCTGTGGCGACAGGCGTCAGATCGTGCGACCCGAAAATTCGTGCGATGTCCGCTGGATGGATCGTCGAATGATCGCGCATCGGGATGACGACGTGGTTGAACCCCTTTGCTGCTGCCTTGGGCGCCACATCTCCCGCTGCCTTGGGGGTCCAAACCTTGATCCAGGCATAGGAATGGATGCTCTTCTTCATGGAAAATCCTCTCATGCCCGCTGATCGCGCCGCGCTTCTATGGGAACTAGCGGTTCAACTCGGTCGCAATGGCTGTCATCTCGTCGCGCACGGCGGATTGCCACAACGGATTGTCCTTCAACACAGCGGGAAAGAGACCCGGCAGATCGAGGAAAGGCAAAAGCGGATCGCCTTTATTTCCAGCCTCCTGGGCTGCCGCGAGCAGCTCGGCCGCGCGGGGGTCGTTGAGACTGTCCTGCCGCAAGATGAAGGTCAGCCAGAGGGCCGTCACAAAGGCGAAACTTGTAATCTCGCCGCCAGCCGAAAGCATGTCCACGGTCGGCGCAAAGATGCGCTGCGGCATTTTCTGGGTCCCGTCCATCGCAATCTGCGCTGTCCGATGGGCGATTGCAGGGCTTGCGAAACGCGTAAGCAATTGCTCGATATAGCCGCTGATCTCGATGCCGGGAACGGGATCAAGGGTTTTCGCCGCGGCCTCCATGTGACGGCGCACCCGCGCGGCGTGAGCCGGCACGGCCATCACGTCTCGGACATAGTCGAGGCCGTGCAACTGGCCGAGATAGGCAATCAGGGAATGCGCGCCGTTGAGAAGACGCAGCTTCATCTTCTCATAGGGCGCAACGTCCTTGACGAAGAGCGCGCCCGCTGACTCCCAATCGGGTCGTCCCGACACGAAGTGATCCTCGATCACCCACTGGGTAAACTCTTCTGATTCCAGCGCCAGCCGGTCCTCCGCGCCGAGCAGTGCTGCGGCGCGATCCCGGGTTTCCTGCGTTGCGGCCGGAACGATCCGGTCGACCATCGTATTGGGGAAGGCGCCCTCCTGCTCGATCCATTCCGCAAGAGCTGCATCGCGGGTCCTCGCCATGTCCAGAACGAGCCGCTTCACGACATCGCCGTTCGACGGAAGGTTGTCGCAGCAGAGCACCGTGAAGGGCTTTTCTCCGGCACTTCGGCGGCGAGCGAGGCCCTCGACGACATAGCCGATCGCCCCCACGGGACTTTCCGGCGACTGGAGATCGTGCGCTATGGCTGGATGATTGGGATCAAGACCGCCGCTCGCGGCATCGAGCCCATAGGCCTTTTCGGTCACAGTCAGGCTGACGATGCGGATACGGGGGTCTGCGAGATGGTCGAGGACGGCTTGAGGATCGACGGATGCCGCATGGGCGCTAATGATCGATCCGACGATGCGGACGCTGTCGCCCTCGGCCCCCCGCGTCGTGACAGAATAGAGCATGTCCTGGGTTTCGAGGTCGTCGACGATCTCGCGGGAACGCAGGCTGACCCCGACGATGCCCCAATCGCCGCCTGATTTTGCCATTGCGTCTTCGGTATAGATCGCCTGGTGGGCGCGGTGAAAGGCACCGATCCCGATATGCAGGATGCCGGGCTTGATCCTGGCCTGGTCCAGGGCGGATTTCTTGATGGCGCCGGAAAGCAGGGCGTGTTTTGAAAGTCTCTGCAAGGCTATTGTATCCCGTGGGATGAGTGGGTGAGGGCACGTTCGATGCCGCGAAGCTCGGCTAGCCCCTTCAGACGGCCGATGGCAGGATAGCCCGGCTGCGCGCCACGGGTCAGGTCGTCGAGAATTTCCTGGCCGTGATCCGGGCGCATCGGAATCTGATGATCAGCACGGCCTTCCGCCTTGCGGCGCTTCTCTTCTTCGAGAACGGCTGCGATGACCGCCACCATGTCCGTGTCGCCTTCAAGGTGTTCGTCCTCGAAGAAGGAGCATGGCGTGCCTGCGTCCTCGCGGTGGACGTTGCGCAAATGAAGGAAGTGGATGCGTGGCGCGAGTTTGCGGATCATCGACGGCAAATCGTTGGCCGAACGGGCGCCGAGCGAGCCAGTGCAGAAAGTGACGCCGTTTGCCTTGAGATCGACCGCCGAAAGCATGGCCTCGTAGTCTTCCAGCTTGGAGAGAATGCGTGGCAGCCCAAGTAGCGGCCACGGTGGGTCGTCGCCATGGGCACAAAGCCGCATTCCGAGTTCTTCGGCAACAGGCGCTGTTTCCGACAGGAAGTTGACGAGCCGGGCATGCAGTGCTCCGGCGTCCACACCGGCATAGCGCTTCAGATGCGCGCGAAGTTCCTCGAGCGAGTAGACATCGGTCGAGCCAGGCAGACCGGCCCCGACATTCCTTGAAATGGCGAGCTTTTCGTCATCGCTCATCGCCATGAAACGCTCAGTTGCCTTTTCCACCAAGGCGGGCTCGTAGTCGTGGGCAGCGTCAGACCGTTTCAGGACATGCAGATCGAAGGCGACGAAATCGACCAGGTCGAAGCGCATCGTCCTTGCGCCATGACGTGTCGTCCAGCGCAGATCCGTGCGGGTCCAGTCGAGCACGGGCATGAAATTGTAGCAGACTGTTTCGATGCCGGCCTTTTGCAGGCGACGTAGCGTTTCCTTCCAGGCAGCGATATGAGCCTTGAACTCGCCGGTGCCGCTCTTGATGTCCTCGGAAATCGGAATGCTCTCGACGATCTCCCAGGTGAGCCCGCCGGCTTCGATTTCCTTCTGCCGCTTGGCGATCTCGTCTTCGGGCCAGGCCGTGCCAGTCGGGACGTGATGCAGGGAGCTGACGATGCCCTGCGCACCGGCTTGCGCGGCGTCTCTGACACTGACCTTGTCAACAGGTCCAAACCATCGCCACGTATGTCTCATTCCAATATCTCCAAATCTCAAAATTCCTGTGCGACCGGTGCTTTCAGCTAGCCGTTCCAGCCGAGGTGGCTGAGGAAATCACGCGTCCGGTCGGCCTGCGGGTGATCGAATATCTGGGCCGGTGGACCCTGTTCGACGATGCTGCCCTTGTCGAAAACGATAACCCAGTCGGCCACGCGCCGGGCAAAGGTCATCTCGTGGGTGACGACGATCATCGTCATGCCTTCCTCGGCCAGCCGCTTCATCACGTTCAACACTTCGCCGATCGTCTCGGGATCGAGCGCCGAGGTCGGTTCGTCGAAAAGCATGACCTCGGGTTCCATGGCAAGCGCGCGGGCGATTGCGACGCGCTGCTGCTGGCCACCTGACAGGTTGGCGGGGTATTTGTCCGCCTTATCGGACAGGCCGACCTTTTCCAGGAGGGCGACGGCGCGACGGCGTGCCTCCTCTTCGGAGATCTTGAGAACGGTTAGCGGGCCGACGGTGATGTTTTGAAGAACCGTCTTGTGAGGGAAGAGTTCGAAATTCTGGAAGACCATTCCCATGCGCCGGCGCACGCGGCGTATGTCGGCCTTGGCGGTCGGAAGCGGCTTTCCGTCGAAATACAACTCGCCGCCATTGATGCTTTCGAGAGCGTTTGTTGTGCGCAGAAGCGTCGATTTTCCCGACCCCGAAGGGCCGATCAGGCAGACGACTTCCCCCTTGTTGACGCGCGCGGTCACGGAGCCGATCGCAACGAATTCGCCGTAGAGCTTGCGGATCGCGCGATACTCCACGACCGGGGTCTGGCCGGCGTTCTTGCGGCTCTCAAGTTCTGTAGCCAAGGTCATTCCTTCACTCCCCATTTCCTGTAGATGACATCGACCAGCTTTGCCTGCGGGTAGCCGAGCACCCAGTAGATCGCCGCCATCGCGGTCAGTACTTCCAGCACGCGATAGGTCTGCGAGCGTATTTCAAGCGCCGTATGGGCGAGATCGCCGACCGCGATGACAGACACCAGCGACGTATCCTTGAAGAGAGACACCCAGGTGCTGGCAAGCACTGGCAGGACTCGCCTGGCCGCCTGCGGCAGGACGATCTTCAACATTGCTTCGGTATGGCTCATGCCAAGCGCGAGCGCCGCCTCCATCTGCCCCTTGCGGATGGAGTTTATGCCGCCGCGGAACGTCTCGGCGTTGTAGGCCGAAACGTTGAGCGCTAGGGCAAGCAAGGCGGTTGCGAAGGCCGAGATCGTCACGTCGGTAAAGACGGGCAGCACGTAGAAGGTCCAATAGATCAGAAGAATGATCGGGACATTTCTGAAGAATTCGACGAAGCACGCGCTCAAGCCGCGGAGGATGACGTTTCCGGACAACCGCATCAGCGCCAGGACGACACCGCCAGGGATGGCGATCAGCATGGTCAGAACCGTCAGCAGGACCGTGACCAAAGTCCCTTGCGCCAGCGCACCGGAATATTGCCAGACGACACTCCAATCGAGAGTCATGAGCGCCCCCTGTAGGAAACTTTCTGGTAGAGGTGGTCGATCAGCCGGGTCGTCGGGAACAGGATCAGGAAATAGACGACCATGATGACCGTGAAGACCTCCATCGGCCGAAAACTCTGGCCGGAAACCGTTTCGGCGCGCTTCATCAATTCAGGAACGGCGATGACGGCGGCGATCGCCGTGTCCTTGATCGCGATCGAAATAATCGAGCCGATCGACGGCAACATGCGCACGAAGGCCTGCGGCAGGATGATCTTGGCGACGACCTCGGCCTGAGACATGCCGAGCACCAGGCCGGCCTGTGTCTGGCCGGGGCGGACCGAGCCGATACCGGCGCGGACGATCTCGGCGACATAGGCGGAGATATGGAACGTCAGCGACACCAGCGCGGCCCAGAAGGGCGGCAGGTTCAAGCCGGTGACGAGCGGCAATGCAAAATAGATCCAGACGAGCACGACGAGGACCGGAACGGCGCGCATCGAGTCGATGTAGAAGACGAGCGGAGTGGCGAGCCAGCGCGGGCCGTAGATGCGGCCGAGGCCGACCAACGTGCCGAAGACGAGGCTCAATGCGACGGTCAGCAGGCTGAGCGCGATCGTCAGGCCAAGCCCGCCCAGGAGATATAGCCGGCTGTCCCAAACGGCCGAGAAGTCGAAATCCATGACGCAGTTCTCCGTGCCCGCGCTTTGGCGCGGGAACATGCTTGCGGAGGTGGGGGAAGCGTCCGCGACCTTTGGATCGCGGACGCGGGTGTCCTTACTTCATCGTGTCGACGATGCGCGCCTCGTCGGCGGTGAGCTTCGGCTGCATTTCCTTTTCGACGGCGTTCAGCCAGTCAAGGAAGGCCGGCTGGCCCTTGTCGATCGCAAGACCGACGGGTGCTGCCTTTTCAGACGAATCCTGGCAATTGTTTTCCTTGGGCAGCGCGGCCAGGCCCGGTACCTTCTTGTTCAGCAACACCCACTGGATGCGGTTGATCGGGGCGACGTCGGCGCGCTTGGCCATGATTTCCTCGATCGGCGCAGGCGCGCTCGAAGAGGTGACGCCGCGCAGCTTGGCCTTGGGGAAACGCTCCTTCACCCAGTCTTCCTCCGCGCCGCCGATGAAATAGGCGACGGTGACATCAGGGCTGTTGATCGCATCGATCGAAGCCGCGTCCGCGAGCTTCTTGTTGTCCTTGCGACCGAAGATGCAGATGCTGGTCTTCGAATAGAGGACGAAATCGACGACCTTCATGCGTTCCGGCGTTTCGGCAAGCGGCGTAATGCTGAGGTCGACCTGGTTCGAGGCAAGGACAGGGACCTTCGTTTCATGGCTGACCGGAATTGGCTGGAGCTTCACGCCCAGCTCCTTTGCATATTCCTGAGCAAGCAGCCATGCAGGGCCTTCCCAAGGCTCGCCGGAGCCGGTCGTGTTCTCAACGAGCCAGGGCGTGTTGGCGAGCACGCCGACACGCAGAACGCCAGACTTCTTGATGGCATCGATGCGAGGGCTGGCGCCCGGTGCCGGCACATCGGCTGAGAAAGCCGCTGTCCCGAAGCCAACGATGGACACAGCGAGTGTCAGTGCCGATATCAATTTCGAACCAAACAAGATTTTTCCTCCCAATTCAAAGGTTATGGTGTCGATTTGGCTGATGACTGTTGGCCGAGATGGCCTTCAAAGAGCTCGGGCTTGTTTACGGCCAAGCGCTCGATGGTCAGGAAGACGGATTGCAGATGCTCACGCATCGCGGCCTCGGCGCCGGCCGCATCGGCCTCGATCACGCGGGCTGCGATGACTTCGTGCTGCTCGAATATGCGGTTGAGCCAGTCGCCGCTTTCCAGCGAAAGATAACGGACGCGGTCGAGCTGGGCCTTGACGCCCTGGATGAGATCCCAGATCGCCGGATAGCCGCCAAGGCCGATCAGGTAGGTATGCATCCTGTCGTCGGCGTCGAAGAAGCGCTCAAGGTCATTGTCGCGTATTGCGCGCTTCTGCAGTGTCAGAAGATCCTGCAGTTCGTCGGCCGCGCGGACATTCATGTTCGCGGTCGCCAGAACGATCGTCCGGCATTCCAGCGTCTCGCGAACGAACTGACTGTCATAGACGGCGCGCAGCTGGATTGGGGCAACGAATGTCCCCACCTGCGGCACGATCCTCAGGAGGCCTTCATCGGCAAGCCGCCGGAAGACTTCGCGTACCGGTGTGCGGCTGACGCCCAGCTGTTCGGACAGCTGAACCTCGGAGATTGCTGTGCCCGGCATAAGCTCCGCCAGCATGATGCGGTGGCGCAGCGCGGAATAAATCTCGCGGGCGGCCGGACCGGATCTCTGCAGCGTGATGTCGGTGATCTTGGGCATTAACGTCATCTCCTCTTGTATACTAGTAAGCAAGTTGGTTTTTGCTGTCAAGCGATAGGGCGATATGCCGGATAGTTGCGCCATTGCGCAATTCCGCACCGTGACTGGATATGAAGGGTTGATTGGCTCAAGCCCGGCGTAAGTGAACGACCGGACGGTACGCGCGAAAGCGGCCGGGGAGGTTTGGCGACTTGCTGAGAAAACAAATAAGACGCACCGATGGGATCGGACATATCGCCAGTATCTGAGCGAATGACGAGTATCCGCTCGGACGTGCTGAGCCCAAGATTCCGCCGCTTCGGTTTCGCGGCAACGGACGCTATGAATAGTAGTGTCGCTGGGTCTATGCCGCGATTAGCTCGTCAAAATCCTTCAGACGCCGTGCCGCCGCCTCGGACAACTCGTTCCAAATGTGGCCGAGCTGATCGGTGACGAGCGCAAACGACGATGGCGCTCCGTCGGCCGCTATATTGGCCTGGATCATGTCGAGCTTGGAGCGAATTGAGGCAATCTCAGTCAGCAGGCGTGTGCACTGATCGAAAGAAAGGCCCGGGTGAGACAATATACGAGGCACCAGTTGGACAGCGCGTCTGGCTCTGTCTGCATGCTCCATCAGAAGTCTATTCCAATCCATCATACACCCCACCTTGCACGATGGTGGCATTCAACATTGGGATTGCCGGTGCGGTCAATATCGATACGCACAATTCCCCATAAGATGCGAGGGTGTCTGCAGATCGAGGCTCCCCGGAGATCAATCATCCCAGGCGGGCGATTTGTCCGGATTGATCCGCCGGTAGCCGCGATCGAGCCGGCGGATGTCGGTCATTTCCTGATCGCTGAGCCGGACCTCCAGTCCTTTGAAATTGCCGCGCAGATTTGCTGGGCTGCCGGATGCCGGGATGACGATGTGGCCTTCGGCCATGAGAAAGGCGAGTGCGGCGGCCGATACCGGGCAATCGTGGGCGGCGGCGATCCGCTCCAATGTCACGTCGCCGGAGATCTCGCCTTTGGCGAGCGGCTGATAAGCGGTAAGCTGCAAGCCTATCTTGCGGGCATAGTCGCGCAGGTTCGGCGCCTGCAGATAGGGGTGGATTTCGACCTGGTTGGTGGCGATGGCATCGTTGCCGAGCAGCGCTCGCGTCTTTTCCAAAAGCGCGATCGGGAAATTGGAGACGCCGATCAGGCGGGCGTTACCTTGCTGCTGCGCCTCGGCCAGAGCCGTCACATATTCTTCCAGCGGAACCACGCCGCCGAAGGACGGCCAGTGGATCAACAGCAGGTCCACCTGATCGACGCCGATCGTCTCCAGGCTCTTTCTCACCGACGGCATGAACTTTGTCCTGTCGAGATTGTAGTCCGCAACCTTTGTTGTGACGAAGAGATCACGTCTCGGCAGGCCGGACCGGCGCATGACCTCGCCGACATTTGCCTCGGTATTGTAGGTCTGCGCCGTATCGAGATGGCGGTAACCGATCTCGATCGCCTCAAGCATGGCGGCGATGCCCTCGCTGCCGGTGCGGCCATAAGTGCCGAGGCCGAGCTGAGGATGGATTTGTCACTCGTCATCGCGGTCATCCCTTGGTTGCGCCGGCCGTCAAGCCGCCGACGAAGAGGTTCTGGAAGAAGAGGAAAAGCAGGGCGATCGGGACGGTCATGACCATCGATGCCGCCATGACACTGCCCCAGTCGGTGTTGAACTCGGTCGAGAATTCGGCAAGCCCGATCGGCAATGTCTTGACCGAGGAGTCCGTCGCGAAACACAGCGCGAAGATGAATTCGTTCCAGGTCGTGACGAAGGCATAGACGATGACGGCAACGAGCCCCGGCGTCGACAACGGCAGCGTAATGCGGAACAGAATGCCGAGCCGGGAGGCGCCGTCGATCGTCGCCGCTTCTTCAAGCTCGACGGGAAGCGCCTTGAAATAGCTGGTCAGCATCCAGACGCTGAGCGGCAGGGTGATGATCATGTAGACAAGGATCAGCCCCCAATAGGTGTTGACCAGGTGCAGATAGCGCAGCGTGATGAACAGCGGCACGATGATCGCCGCGGTCGGCAGCAATTGCCCGATCAGGACAAGCGACTGCAGCAGACGTTTGCCGCGGAAATCGAAGCGGGCGAAGCCATAGGAGGCGAAGATCGCCAGGATCAGGGCGAGCCCTGTCGAACCGACCGAGATGATGACGCTGTTCAGGAAATAGCGCGGAATATTCGAGTTGAAGATGACGTTGACGTAGTTGCCGATCGTCGGCACCGAGGGCAGCCAGTGCGGCGGCACGGTATAGAGTTCGGGCAGTGTTTTGATCGAGGACAGCGCCATCCAGGCGAAGGGAAACAGGCAGACCAAGGCCAGCACGATGGACGAGAGCGCGATCGCCAGGGAGCCGAGGCCGCTTCTTCGTCTCATCGCGCCTCTCCCGGAGTGGCCGAGGACACTTTCAGATAGATCGCCACCAATATCCCGGCGACCACGAAGAAGATTACCGAAAGCGCTGCCGCCTGGTTGAACTGGAAGCTTTCGAAGGCGAGGCGAAAAATCTGGATCGGGGTGATCAGCGTCTTGTTGGCCGGGCCGCCCTTGGTGATCGCATAGATCAGCGTGATGGAATTCAGCCCCCAGATGACGAGAAGCAAGGTCACCGCGACGATGACGGAGCGCACCTGCGGCAGCGTCACGTACCAGACTTCCTCCCAGAACCCGGCCCCATCGACCTTCGCGGCTTCATAGAGTTCCTTCGGAATCGCCTGTAGCCCGGCCAGCACCATGATCGCGACGAAGGGGAAGAGCTTCCAGACATTGATGGCGATCAGGACGGGCATGACCGTGTTGCCATTGGTGAGCCAGCTGATCGGAGCGGGAAGGATGCCCGCGCCGGTCATCATATAGTTGATGATGCCGAACTCGGTGTGGAACATCCATGCCCAGGTGGTCGCGGCGACGATGCCGGGGACGACCCAGGGGATCAGCGTGATGGAGCGCAGCAGCGCCCGGCCGGTGAAATGCTGGTTGAGCAGAATCGCTGCCGCCGTTCCGAGCGTGACCTGAAAGACGATCGAGCCGCCGACGAAATAGATGAGATTGACGAAGGCCTGCCGCGTTACCGGCGGGCGCAGCACATTGACGAAATTGCGCGTCGTCAGCGCCCCATGCGCATCGGTCGCGCTGAGGAAGACGGTATAGGCAATGGGATAGGCGATCAGCATCGCCAGCACGATCATCGCAGGAAGAACGAACAGAAGACCGGTTGACTGGCGACCCATGGATCGACCTTTCCTGTCAGATGGCTGCGGATACGGGCGCCGTTCGATGCCGGCTCAGCTGTCGAGCAGGGCCTGGATCTCCTCGTTTGCCTGGTCCATCGCCGCCTTGGGGTCCTGATCGCCCGAAAGGATCCGCTGCACGCCATCGAAAACGGCCTGCGAGATCTCCACCCAGTGCGGCGTATTCGGCGCCGGGCGGCCATAGGGCAGCATCGCCGCGAATTGTTTCAACATCGGGTCCTGGAAACGCGGCAGCTTCAGCGAAGATGCCCTTGCGGGGAAAGTGTCGGTGAAGAAGCCCTGATTGTCCGACGTATTCAGAAACTGGATGAATTTCTTGGCATCGTCCGGGTTCTTCGCATCCTTGGGGATAACGTAGCTCCAGCCGCCTATGACGCCCGCCGTCTGCTTGCCATCCGGATGAGGCGTCGCCATCGCGCCGAGCTTCAGGTCGGCCTTTGCCTGCATGATGGGCGCGATATCGTATTGCCCGGTCTGGTACATGGAGACCTTGCCGGCAATGAAGAGCTGCCGGTTAGCGATGCCGTCATTCTGCAGGGTCGAGTCCGGTGAATACTTGTTCTTGTAGAAATCCGTATAGAATTTGACCGCGGCCACTGCTTCCGGCGAATTGACGACGGCGCTCTTGCCATCGCCGCTGATGATGTCGCCGCCGTTCATCCAGATCAGCGGCAGCAGGCGCGTGATCGTGTTGCCGACCTCGCCGCCCCCGGTGATCGCCATGCCGAACTTGCCGCCCGTCGTCATCTTCTTGGCGGCATCCATCCATTGATCCCAGGTCTGCGGCGGATTGGCGGGATCGAGGCCTGCGCCAGTGAAGTCGGCGAGATTATAGAGAACGCCGACGCATTCGATGCGATAGGGAATGCCGTAGAGTTTGCCATCATAGGTGTCGTAGTTGATCGACGCCTTGTTGTAATCGTCCTTGTCCTGGATGACGTCGTCGAGCGGCTGGACGAGATCGGATTGGGCATAGCCTTGTACCCAGGGATGCTGCACCTCAATGACATCGGGAGCGGCGCCCGATTGCAGCGCCGTCAGGATGCGCTGCGGCAGGCCGTTCGAGGTCGTCACTTCCATCTTGATGGTGATGCCGGGATTGGCCTTCTGGAAATCGGCGGCCAATTTCTCGGCGCGCGCCTGGCCCCAATTGGGCGTCCACCAAACCACCTCGCCGGCAAAGGCGCTGCCAGCCATCAATGCAAATGCCGAGACCGTGGCAGCCGCTATCCTCAAACCCTCCATCGCTTGCTCCTCCGTCGCGCGGTCTCAGCGCCGCGCCTGTCTCCTCAATTCACCACTGTCTTGCGCAGGGATCGAGCGGCTGCTCTTTCCGCCCCGGAGGATGCGACCTCCGTTGATCGCGACATCCAATCTCCGTCTGCTTCAATCGTCTTATTCACATTTGAATAATGCAATTTCTCATAGAACTTGGCGCAGTGCCCCGTGGTGTCAATCGCGGGGGAAGGTCGCAGCGCCCGCGGCAACGCCGCTCGTATTCATGCTGCCGTCGAAAAGCGGCACGTTATAGGGCTCGTAGGGATAGCGGGCGCAGGCCTCCTCGATGAGTTCCACGCCGAGCCCCGGCGCGGTGGGCGCAAGGATCGCGCCATCCTCGAATTGCAGCGTCTCGCGCACCAGTTCCTTGCGCCAGGGCACATCGACGGAAACGGTTTCGAAGACGGAGAAATTCGGGATCGCCACCGACATGTGCAGCGTCATCGCGTTCATGACCGGTCCGACGGGATTGTGCGGCGCGACCGGGATCAGATGATGATGCGCCATATGCGAGATGCGCTTCGTCTCACCGAGCCCGCCGGCATGGGAGACGTCAGGCTGAAGGATATCGACGGCCTTCTTGCTCAGCGCCTCCAGGAATTTCCCAGGCTCGAACCAGCGCTCTCCGGCCGCGATCGGCACCGGGCTTGCGGCGCGGACGTCGACCAGCGCATCGATGCTTTCAGGCGGCGTCGGCTCCTCGATCCAGCGCAGATCATAGGGGGCGAGTTCACGGCACATGGCAATCGCCGTCGGCACGTTCAGCCGGCCGTGAACGTCGAGCATCAAGTCGACATCGGGGCCGACCGCATCTCGCACCGCCGCGACGATATCGATCGTCTGGCGCCGCTGCTTCCGATCCATTTCGAGATCGGCGACATCGAAGGGATCCCATTTCAGCGCGCGATAACCCATGGCGACCGCCTTGCGGGCATTGTCCGCATATTGCTCCGGGGTGACCGCGCCGAAGAACCAGTGATTGGCGTAACAGGCGACACGGTCGCGATACTTGCCGCCAAGAAGCTCGAAGACGGGGACGCCGAGCGCCTTGCCCTTGATGTCGAGCAACGCAGCCTCGATCGCCCCCAGCGCGGTACGGAAGACAGCACCCGTGCGCCAATAGGAATCGCGGTGCAGCTGCTCGACGATCGCATCGACGGCAAAGGGATCGCGGCCAATGAGGACGCGCTCCAGCTCTTCCAGCGCGGAGACGATCGTCAGCGTCTTCCATTCGAGCGTCGCTTCGCCCACGCCCTCATAACCTTCGTCCGTATAGAACTTCACGAAGACGAAGTTGGTGCGCGAGACATTGGCGACGAAGACTTTCTGTGCCGTGATCTTCATGCTTCCTCCCAGCCGGCTATCCCGAGCTCAAAGCCGCCCATATTTCGCATAGATGTCGGCGACATCGCCGCCGGCGCGGATCTCGTTGCGCGAGCGGTTCTCGATCGTCGTCATCTCCTCCGCCTTGGCAAGGACGGTGTCCACCTTGTCGGCGGGAATGACGACGACGCCATCCATGTCGCCGAACAGCCAGTCGCCGGGATTGATGCGGATCTGCGCTGTCAGCGTGCCCGTCACGGCGATCGGAACCTCGACACCGCTGATGCGCGTGCGGCCGCGGGACTCGATCGGCGAAAGATAACGGGTAAAGACCGGCCAGTCCTCCATGCCTATCAGGATATTGCCATCGCGAATGCCGCCATCGACCACGACGCCGGTCGCCCCGCGTGCCTTGGAGGCCGTGCTCATCAACTCGCCCCAATGGCCGGCGTTTCGCTCGCCCGCTGCCGATATCAGCACCACGCAGCCGGGATACATGCGACGAAAGAAGGTGAAGGTCTTGACCTCTTCGAGATCATATTCGGCGTCCGTACGCATATCGGCTGTGACAGCGACCGTAAAAGCCGGGCCGGCAATCCGCATCGAGCGGTCGAGCCCTCTGATGCCGAGATCCATGCACTGATTGGGCAGACCCATCTCGTCCATGATGTCGTAGACAGCGGCCGTATAGAGTTTCTTGAACCGCTCGGCCTTGCCGGCGATCTCCCGCGCATGCTCGTCCATGGCTTGCCTCCTCAGGCGGAACGCGCCGCAAGGCACGCTCCCGGATTACCCGACCTCCATCGGTCAATCCATATTTGAACTTCCTCTGTTCAAGATTGCATGGTAATGGGATGGCGAGAACCTTGTCAATCTCCATCCGGAGCTTGCCTGCGGCAATGATGCGCAATGGACGACGCGAGCGAAACCGGTGCGGCCAAGCACACGATCCCTGTTATCGAGCGGATGATGGACGTGCTCGGCCAGATCGAGCGCCGGCCGAACGGCGCGACGATCCGCGAGCTGACGGCGCAGCTCTCGCTGCCGCGCACGACCGTCTACCGCATCCTCAACACGCTACATGAGCATGACATGGTGCGCCGGGACGATGCTGGCGCCTATCATCTCGGCCGCCGGCTTCTGGCACTCGCCGCCCATGTCGTTGCCGGCGTCAGCGATATCGACCTTGCGAGCCTCGCGCAGCCCTTTCTCGATAAGCTCTCGGCCGATCTCGGCGAAGGTACGAAGCTTTCGGTCATCGATCACGAAGGCATTCTCGTCATCGCGGTCTCGCAGGGCCGGCGCGAATATGCGCTGACCGTCGCGCCCGGCCAGCGGATGCCGATCCATGCCGGAGCGGCGAGCAAGCTGCTGCTGGCGCATCTCTCCGCCGACGAACTGGCCATCTGGCTTGCCAAGCCGCTGATCGCCTATACCGCCAAGTCGATCACCGATCCCAGGAAGCTGGCGGCGGAACTTGGCCGCATCAAACGCGCCGGCTGGGCGCAGGATCGCGGTGAGAATGCGCCGAGCATCCATGCCTTCGCCGCACCCGTCTTCGATCGCTCGGGACGGATGGTCGCTGCCGTTAGCGTGCCGTTCCTGGCGGGGGCGAAGCCCGCGCGCATGGAGGAGATCCGCATCGCGGCGATCGATACCGCCCGTGCCATCAGCGAGGCGATGCCGATCTAGAACAGGTTTCAGGGAGGACGAGGAATGAAGATCGTTGATCTGAAATGCGCCGTCATCGGCAAGAGCCCGATCGTGCGTGTCGTCACCGACGAGGGTATTTCCGGCTATGGCCAGGCGGAAACCTGGAAACCCTATCTGAAGAGCCATATCCTTGCATTCCGCGATGCGCTGATCGGCGAAGATCCTACCGATGTCGAGCGCGTCATGCTGAAGATCCGCCAGCGCGGCGGCTTCAAGCCCTGGGGTTCCGCCGTCAGCGTCATCGAAATGGCGCTCTGGGATGTGGCAGGCAAAGTCGCCGGCGTGCCGGTCTACAAGCTGCTGGGCGGCAAGGTGCGCGATCGCATTCGCGTCTATAACGGCGCGATCCGCTTCCCGATGGCCGGCCATCGGCCGGAGGATTATGCCGACGACCTGAAGAAGATGATGGCCCTGCCGGAGGGCTTTTCCATCATCAAGCAGCCGATCGGCTTTCATTCCTCGATGAAGCGCGAGGTGCCGGGCTTCTACTACGGCGAGCCATCGAGCAGCCCTTTCCATGGCGCACTCGATCGCGGTCCGATCACCGAAAAGGGCCTGCGACATCTCGTGGACTGCGTGGCGGCGATGAAGGAGGTGGCCGGCGATGCCATCGGGCTCGCTCTCGATTGCGGCCCCGGTTGGATGCTGCCCGATGCCATTCGCCTGGCGCGGATCCTTGAGCCCCATCATCTGATGTGGCTCGAGGATCTGCTGACCGGCGACTATACGCCCTGGGTCAATGCCGGCGTCTATCGCGAACTGACGCGCGTCAGCACCATACCGATCCACACCGGCGAACAGATCTATCTGCGGCAGAATTTCAAGGAGCTGATCGAGACCCATGCGGTCAATATCGTTGGCCCGGATCCGGCCGATGTCGGCGGGATCGCCGAGTTGAAATGGATCGCGGAATATGCCGACCTGCATTCGATCCTGATGGCGCCGCATGGCACGGCGAACGGTCTCCTTGGTCTCGGCGCGCTGATCCAGGTCTGCGCCACGCTGCCGAACAATTTCATCGCCTTCGAATACACGACCGGCGATCCCGACTGGTGGTACGACATCGTCGAAGGCCTGCCGCAGACGATCGTGAAGAATGGCTTCGTCGATATCATCGAGCGGCCAGGCATGGGCGTCGACCTCGTCCCTGAGAAGGCGAAACGCTACCTCACCGACGACGATCTCGGTTTCTTCGACTGAAGCGAATGCTTCGGCGGTAGCCACTCGTCAAACCGGCGCAACCGGAAAACGAGGCCGAAATCCGATTGACATCGCCGGCTTTCGATTCCTATAGTTGGTCCGTTATGAACAAGAGGAAGTTCATATGAAAACTGGTTGCCGGTGTTTCAGAGGAGTGAAGCGCTTGCGGCCAAAGGAGGAGGCTCATGGGAATCCGATGGAGCCGCGTCACCCCGCATCTGGCCGTTGCGCCCGCGGCCTTGCTGACGCTTGTCTTTTTCATTGGGTCCATCGGTTGGACCGTCTATCTTTCGTTTACGGCAAGCCGGCGCTTTCCGGACTATGAATTGGTCGGCTGGAAGCAATATTGGAGGTTGTTTCACGATGCCTCCTGGCTCCTGTCGCTGCAGAACCTGGTGATCTTCGCGCTCGGCAGCCTGCTCTCCATCGTCGTCGGCTTCATCCTTGCGGCGCTCATCGACAAGGAAGTGCATGGCGAGGGCATCTTCCGCACGGTCTTCCTCTATCCGCTGGCAGTCTCGCTGATCGTGACAGGCCTCGTCTGGCGCTGGCTGTTCAATCCCGGCCTCGGCGTTGAGAACGTGCTCCACTCCATCGGTTGGCAGAGCGCCTCGTTCAACTGGCTTGCCAGCCAGGACACGGTCATGTTCGGCGTCATTCTCGCCGCCGTCTGGCAATCGACGGGCTTCTTCATGGCGCTGATGCTGTCGGGGCTGAAATCCATCAATTCCGAGATCTGGCAGGCAGCACGGCTCGATGGCGTGCCCTTCTGGCGGCTCTATATCGAGGTGATCATCCCGATGATGAAACTCACCTTCCTGACCTGCATCATCCTGCTCTGCATCGGCGTCGTGAAGGCCTATGACATCATCGTCGCCATGACCAATGCCGGTCCCGGCGGCGCTTCGATCATGCCCGCTTATTTCGTTATCGACGCCTATTGGCAGAAGCAGAATCTCGGCTTCGCCTCGGCCGGCGCGACCGTCATGCTGCTGACGACGCTCGTCCTGTTCCTGCCGCTCGTCATCATAACGGCCATCCGGCAGAGGAAAGCGACATGACGGCCATTCCCGTGACATCGCACTCCGCAAGTCGGACGAAGGCTCGCCGCCGCCCGCTCATCCGACCGCATCGCGTCGTGATCTTCGTTTTCCTGCTGATGGCGGCCGCCTTCTTCGCGGTGCCGCTCTACGTCATCGTCGTCACATCCTTCAAGACAATGGACCAGATCCGCGAAGGCCAGATCTTTTCATGGCCGCATCCATGGACAGTGGATGCCTGGGTCTATGCCTGGACGCAGGCCTGCTCGGGCATGAACTGCAGCGGCGTGCGCGTCGGCTTCGTCAATTCACTCTATATTCTTGCGCCAAGCCTCGTGCTGACCATCTCGTTGTCGATCATCACCGGCTACGGGCTGGCGCTCTGGAACGTCAAATGGGCGAACGGCTTCCTGTTCGTGCTCTTCATCTGCGCCTTCGTGCCCTTCCAGATCATCATGTATCCGCTGATCAAGATCGCGGGCACGCTGCATATCTACGGCACGACATTCGGTATCGCGGTCATTCATAGCGTGCTGTCGCTGCCCTTCTTGACCCTGATCTTCCGAAATTATTTCCGCGGAATGCCGCCGCAGATCATTGCGGCGGCGATGATCGATTCCGGTTCCTTCTGGCGCATCTTCTTCGAGATCGTGCTGCCCATGTCCGGCAACATCATGATCGTCGTGCTGATCCTGATGATCACAGGCATCTGGAACGACTTCCTCGTAGGCCTGACCTTCGGCGCGCAGGACACGCAACCGATGACGGTCGTGCTCAACAACATCACGGTCACGACGACTGGCGCCAAGAACTATGCCGTCGACATGGCCTCGGCGCTTTTGACCGCGCTGCCGCCGCTCGTCATCTATTTCGTTCTCGGCAAGTTCTTCGTGCAGGGCATTACGGCCGGCGCCATCAAGGGATGAAAGCATGCCATCGATCGCATTCAACAATATCGTCAAGAAGTTCGGCGCGCTGACCGTCATCGAGAACCTGAACCTCAGCATCGGCGACGGCGATTTTCTCGTGCTGCTCGGGCCATCCGGCTGCGGCAAGACGACCCTGCTCAATCTGCTGGCCGGCCTGCTCGAAATCGATGGCGGCGAGATCCTGATCGGCGATCGCGACGTCAGCTATCTTGATCCGAAGGACCGTGGCCTTGCCATGGTGTTCCAGTCTTACGCGCTCTATCCGACCAAGACTGTGCGCGGAAACATGAATTTCGGCCTGTCCTCGCGCGGCATCACCAAGGCGGAAGCAGACCAGCGCATCGCCTGGGCGGCGAAGCTTCTGCAGATCGAGCATCTGCTCGATCGCAAGCCTTCCCAGCTCTCCGGCGGTCAGCGCCAACGCGTCGCGATCGGCCGCGCGCTCGTCAAGCAATATGGCGTCTGCCTATTCGACGAGCCGCTCTCCAATCTCGACGCCAAGCTGCGAAACGAGATGCGCATAGAGATCAAGAAGCTGCACAACCAGCTGAAGAACACCGTCGTCTACGTAACCCACGACCAGGTCGAGGCGATGACAATGGCGACGAAGATTGCCGTGATGAACAAAGGTGTCATCCAGCAGTTCGGTACGCCGGATGAGATCTACAATGAGCCCGCCAACCTCTTCGTCGCCGATTTCGTCGGCTCGCCGGCGATGAACGTGCTCGATTGTACGGTCAAGAGAAATGGAAGCGCTCTTGTCGCCGTGGACGACAAGAGCAATGTCGAGATTGGCCTTGGGCATTATAAGTGGAAGGGCAAGTCGGCCGAGGGCGGCTCGGTGAAGCTCGGCTTCCGCGCCGAGGAATTGCTGACCGAAGAGCGCGGCGATGCGGGCGAGACCATCCGCTTCGATTGCCCGGTCGAATATTTTGAGAAATCCGGCCCCGATGCCTTCGCTTTCCTGACCATGTCCGGCCAGGGCATCGCCGTGCGCATCGATGGTCGTGATGCCAACCGCTATCGCGGGTGCCAAACGCTGCCGGTCTATCTGCCGCTAGACAAGCTGAATGTGTTCGATGCGCCCACGGGCCAGCGGCTTTAGCCGAAGTCCAAATGCCAGAATTTCAACGGGAGGAATGACGCATGAGGAAATGGAAATCTCTGGCGGGGGCATCCCTGCTGCTCGCGGCCACCGCGCTTGCCGGCACCGCGCGCGCCGATGAAGTCGTCGTCTATCATACCTGGTCGAAACCGTCGGAAATCGCAGCACTCGGCGTGTTGCGCGACGCCTGGGCGAAAGATGGGCACCAATGGAAGGATCTCTCCATCGCCCACGATTCCGGCGCCAATGTCAGCCTGATGAACATGATCACCGGCGGCAATCCGCCCGCGATCTTCATGAATTCCGACCCAGGTATCTATCGCGATCTGAACAAGCAGAACCTCGGCGTGCCGCTGACCAAGCTGTTCGACAGCATCGGCGCCACGAAGAACTTTCCGCCCTCCGTCTTGAAGAACATCACCGTCGATGGCGAGATCATGAAGGCGCCGGCGACGGTGCATATCGATGGCATGATTTATTACAACAAGCATGTCGCCGACGCCGTCGGCGTCGATCCGAAATCCTGGAAGTCGCTCGACGATCTTTTCGCTGCCTTCGACAAGGTGAAGGCGGCCGGCTACATCCCGATCGCCCAGGGCGGCGACCAGTTCCAGAAGGCCTATCTGCTGCAGGCGCTGATCGCGGCCGAGGATGGCCCGCAGATCTATGATCGCTTCTACGGCGAAAAGCCTGACAAGAGCGTGATCGACACGCCGGAAATGCGGGCCGCGCTGAAACGCTTCCGCCAGATCGCCGACCACACCGATCCGGGCTCGCCGAATCGGCAGTGGAACGACACGACCAACCTCGTCATCACGGGCAAGGCGCTGCTGCAGATCCACGGCGACTGGATGAAGGGCGAATTCCTGGCGGCCAACAAGAAGCTCGGCACCGATTTCGATTGCATGAACATTCCCGGCACCAAGGCGGTCGTCGTGACTGTCGATGCCTGGGGCTTCCTCAACACCGGCAATGCCGATACCGCCAAGGCGCAGGAAGACTTCGCCAGGCTCGATGTCGATCCGAAGCTGAATGCGGACTTCGTGTTGAAGAAGGGCGCAAGCCCTGTTCGGACCGACGCCGATACGACCAATCTGGATGCCTGCAACAAGCTGGTGCTGGATACGCTGAAGGACCCAAACAAGCAGGTCTCTAACCCCTTCAACACCGCGGATGCCGATTGGTACCGGACGATCTGGGAAGAGGCCGACAAGTACTGGAGCGACCCGAAGCGCACGGATGACGACTTCATCCATGCGATGCAGGATGCCTACGATCAGATCTTCTGATCGTAGAGTCTTGCTGGCCGTCATCAGCAGAAGGCCGCCCTATCGAGGCGGCCTCCTTGTTCATAGTAACCGTTCGCATCCAGTCAGACGGTTTCTGCGCGGAGTCTCTCGATCGCGTTCAACTGGATGCAGTCCGGCGCCATTTCCATGACCTCGATCTGGGTGCCGTCGGGGTCTTCGATCCAGCCGCCCCGGTTGCCATCGATGCCGATTTTCGTCGGGCGCGGCTGGCTGGGATGAATGCCGACCTTCGCAAGCTCCTCGAACGTTTTGTCAATATCTTCGACCGTGAGGCAAATATGAAAGATGCCAATCACATCCGGGCCGGTCTCCGGCCGCTTCACGCCCTTCGGGAAGAGTTCCAGATATTGGTCGTCGTTGATCCGGAGGTAGACGATCCACGCCTCCCCCTGATCGTTGAGCAGGCGCGTCATCTCGCGAAAGCCGAGCTTCTGGTAGAAGGCCAGCGACTTGTTAAGATCGTTCACGCGCAGGGCGATATGCCCGAGATGTCTGAACAGATCCATGGCTCAGGCCTGTCCCTTGATCCGGCGGATCGCGGCCGTCTGCATGGCATCTGCGCCGAGCTGCATGAGCTCGATGCGATTGCCCTCGGGATCGGCGATCCAGGCCTGGTAATTGTGGTCGACGCCAAGCTTCTTCTCCGCCGTCAGCGTCACGCCGCGCGCCGTAATTTCGGCAATCGCGGCATCGATATCATCGACCTCGAGGCAGAGGTGGTTATAACCGACATTGGCAAAGGGCGGCGCGCTGTCGCCAACGCCGTCGGGGAAGAGCTCGATGAACTGCGTATCGGTGATGCGCAGATAGACGATCCAGAGACGGCCGTCACGCTCCAGCCTGAACATCTCCTCGAAGCCGAGCTTGTTGACGTAGAAATCCATCGAACGCTCGATGTCTTTTACGCTGACCGCAATATGTCCGATCGCTTTCACATTCTTCATTTCACATCCTCCTCGTTGAATTCCTCTGTAGGCCCTGCTCCCCGGGAAACGCGACACTCCTCCGCCGCGCCAAGGCGACCACCGATCAGATCGGACAATTCGTCGCCTTGTTTACATTTGAACTGATACAGGTTCATTTATGAATTTATCGAAATTTTGATGCTGGAGTCAACCGAAACGAGCCGCGATTGCGCGAAAACAAAGCATTGCTTATTGAATGCAAAGCATCGCCCGATCAGGCCAACCAGGGTTCCGAATGAACGAGATCAGTGAAGACGCCTCCCAGAAATATCGCATCCCTGTCATCGAGCAGATGGTGGAGGTCTTCGCGCTTCTGGAACGCACGCCCGAGGGCGCGACGATCCGCGACGTCGTCAAGGCGGTGAAGCTCTCGCGCACGACCGTCTATCGGATGCTGAACACCCTGAGTGCCTATGATTTCGTCCATCGCTCGCCCGCCGGCAGCTATACGCTCGGGCGTCGTCTTCTCACTCTTGCCGCCCATGTGGCGCCGAATGTCGCGAGCTACGATCTGCTGGCGATCGCGCAGCCGCATCTGAACAGGATCTCGGAGCTGACAGGGGAGGGCAGCAAGCTCACGGTTCCATCAGGCGACAATATCCTCGTCGTCGCGGCCGCGCAGGGCCATGGCCAATATGCGCTGACGGCCGCGGCCGGCCAGCGATTGCCTTTCCATGCCGGCGCCGCCGGCAAGGTCCTTCTGGCCTTCTCCGCACAGGAGGATATCGATCGCCGGCTGACCAAGCTCGAGCGCTTCACCAGTCACACGATTTCCGATCCGGATCGCATGTTGGAAGAGCTGGAACACATCCGCGCCACCGGCTGGGCGCGGGACATGGGCGAGCAGATGTCCGGCGTTCACGCGATCGCCGCTCCGGTGCGCGACTATGAAAACACCGTCATTGCAGCCGTCAGCGTTCCCTTCGTCGCCGGCGTTGACGAGAAGAGGATCGAGGAGATCAGGCGGGCCGTGCTTTCGACGGCGGAGGCCATCACGAAAGAGATTGGCTTGGCCAAGCCTTCGGCCCTTGCCCTCGATGCTGCAGCGCTCGACACGGATGGGCAAGGTGCGTCAGCGAAAAAGAAGCGCGGCAAATAGGAACAACCGCGCCGATCCGCGCGATGAAAGACAAGTCGGTAAGTCCGTTTTCGGTTCGTCGAGGCGGAGGCAGCTGGATCTTCCACGTGAGAGATGATCCTCCATGTCGACGGCGGCATGATCGATGGTCACTGAGCCTCATCGGCGCGAAGGCCCCTCAGCTGACGGCCGACGGCGAGGGGCCAATACGAGGCGCAACTCGCGACAGACTTCGCTCGTCGAGGGACCCACGAAGACATTCATTGCATCAATGCAGCCCAAGGGAGTCCTCCAACGGGCTTTTGATTCCCCACCGCGATTGCATGAGGCTGCTTTCACGATCGGGGAGGGGAAAGTGCAGGTTTGATCGCGGTCGCTCTGCGCTTGCCATGGAGGGCTTATCAGGCAGCAGCCACTTCGCTGTTGTGCGAGGTGTTTGCTGCGTTGATGCGCCAGGTCGCCAGTTCGACGATCCCGAAAGCGACCAGTGTCACCGCGCCACCGATGAAGCCTAGATTGTGGGCGCCGATCGTCGGGATGAAGAACGCGCCGAATACGCCGCCGGCGGAAATGCCGAGATAGGTGCAGGATGTATTGAGCGCCAGCACCATCGGCGCGGCATGCGGGGCCACCGTCACAAGTCTATGCTGTTGCGCAACGAGGATGCCCCAGCCGCACGCACCCCAGAGCGCGATCGCAATGGTCGCCGCCGGCAGATTTGCTCCGGCGAGCGGAAGCAACCCGGTGACGACGACGCTGACGACAAGGAGAAGCACAAGAACCCTCCTGTTGCCGACGACGTCGATCAGACGGCCCGCGAGAAGGTTTGATGCAGTGCCACCAAGGCCCCACAGGACAAGCAGGCAGGCAAGCGTGATCGCATTGCCTCCGTGAGCGCGATCAAACACGACCGGGAAGTAAGTGTAGACAACGAAAATTCCCGCCAGATTCAGGAGCGTTCCGATTAGCGTCAGGCTGGCACGAGAGTCCGCCAAAGGAGCAAAACGATTGGCGAGCGACACCTTGGGCGAAAGCGGCATATCGCCGATGAAGGTCTGGACGCCGATGGTGGCGATAGTCGCCAGCACCGCGACAAATACCATGGCCCAACGCCAATCCACGAAGCTTCCGATGATGGCGCCCATTGGTGAACCAAGAGCGGTCGAAGAGGTCAAGCCGGCGACCGCGACGGACAGGGCGTAACCGCGGCGCTCCGGGGCGACCAGCATGGGAGCCGCTCCGGTTGCCGTCGGCGCAAACATTGCGGCTCCAAGCCCTGCGACCGTACGCGTGATCAGCGCGAGCTCGTAGGTTGGGGCGAGGGCGGTAGCAATGTTTGCGAGAACGAAGATTATAAGCCCGGAGATCAGGAGGCGCTTGCGCGGAACGCTGGCGGCCGCTGCGGTCACCAGCGGCGCCAAGACCGCGTAGGTCAACGCAAAGGCCGTGGTCATCTGACCAGCCGCACCGACCGTGATGCCATATGTGTTGGAAATCTGGGGCAGGACCCCGGCTACGATAAAGCCGCCGGTTCCCAGCGAAAACATGCTGAGAGCCAACATAAGAAGGCGCCGATCCATGGCGACACTCCTAAACTGAAATTGTGACGCAGGGATCGTCCCCAGCGAAGTTGCGTCATGAAACCACGCAAAAGAGTTGCTTCACGCAACTGTATTCTGATACAAACAGCGCATGCAAAGAAAAAGCCTCTCCGACATGGCCTGTTCACTGGCCCGCGCCCTCGACGAAGTCGGGGAATGGTGGTCTCTCCTCATCATTCAGGAGTGCACATACGGTTCCATGCGCTTCGATGAATTTCAAAAACGGCTTGGCATCGCGAGGAACGTGCTTACGGCAAGGCTGGAGCGCTTGACCGCACTCGACATCATCGAGCGCTTCCCGCTTCCCGAGAAGCCGGGCATCAGCGGCTACCGACTGACCAGGAAGGGCGAGGAGCTCTACCCTGTCCTTGTCGTGCTGAAGCAATGGGGTGACAAATGGCTCGCTCCCGGTGGAAAGCCGCATATTTCGCTGGTTGACGAAGCGTATCGCGAAGCCGTCGAGCCTGTATCGATTATTGCCCAGTCGGGCGAACGACTGTCCTTTCGTCAGATTCGCTTCGAGCCCGGTCCCAACGCGTCAGACGCAACGAAGGCGCTCATCATCGACAGAAATGAAAAAATCCTCAGACAAAAGTGACGGTCGCCAACTACGTCGAGGAGCGCCGGACTGATCAGTCTGGTCGAGGCGATCCGACCCCCAAGGTGCAAGCGCGGTGGTGCGGGTCGGTGGAACGCATGTGCTCACGCATCAAATAGCGATCGCTCTTCAGCAAATATGCGCGCGACATAATCGGTAACAGCACGAATTGGCAGGTCTTTTCGGTCCTGGCGGCGCGTCAGCATCCAGATTTCGCGTGGCGGCGGCGCGGGATCGAACAAGCAGCGCTGCAGCTTCGGATCCGACCTGCCGATATAATTCGGAAGCAAAGCCAGCCCGATACCGGACCTTGCCGCCATGGCCTGCGCTACCTGATTGTTTGCCCGAAACACAAGTCGCGCCTGCGGGAACTCGCGGGCGAGCCAGGCAGCCTCCGGCACGTAGGAGTTTGCCTCGTCAAAGCCGATGAAGAGGGGTTCGCCGCCTGCCTCTACATGTCGGCAGGCCTTCGGAGTGCCGTAGAACCCGAACCCCATCGACAAGAGCAGCTTGGCCATCAAGTCTCCGTCTTGTGGCCGGCCAAGGCGAATCGCGATGTCCGTTTCGTGCCGTTCCAGGCTGACGGACCGCAGATCCGTCGCAAGATCGATATCCAACCCCGGAAATTCATGCGGGATGGCAGCCAGGCGTTCAGTAAGGAAGCCCAGCGCAAGGCCGGGCGGGGCGTTGACGCGAACCAGGCCTTTGGGGGAGCCGTCGGAGTTGCCTCGGCCAAGCGTCTGGATCGCGGTTTCCATGTCGCTGGCTGCAGCGAGCGCCTGCGTCCCCGCAGGTGTCAGCACATAACCTTCGGGTCGCCGCTCGACCAGCTTCTCGCCGAGGGTAGTCTCCAGCGATCGGATGCGCCGCGCGATGGTGGCGTGGTTCACCGACAGGGTCCGCGCCGCCGCGGACAAGCTGCCGTGTCGGCCGAGCGCCAAAAATACTCGGACATCCTGCCAATCTGGCTCTGTGCGTTTTTTATCAGCCATTGAGAGATAATAGCGAATTACACACAGAATGCCAGCGTACTATTTTCAGTCGGTAACCAAGTGAGGCTGGCTCAAATGGCATTGAAAGATCTAAAACTGACACTGATCGGAGGTCCGACCGTCCTGATCGAATATGGTTCGCTCCGGATACTGACCGATCCAACGTTCGATCCACCGGGGCTCTACCGCGAGACACCAGTTCGGTTTGAAAAGACGTCTGGTCCCGCCCTGAGCGTTGAGAAAATCGGCAAGCTCGATGCGGTTCTGCTGAGCCACGATCAGCACTACGACAATCTGGACGCGTCCGGCCGCGCCATGCTGCCGACGGTCGGTCGAATCTACACGACCAAGGTTGGCGCGGAGCGGCTTGGCGGCAACGCGATTGGCCTAGCGCCCTTCGAAACCTGCGGTTTCGAAGGACAGGATGGTGAGAGGCTGTTCGTGACGGCAACGCCGGCCCGCCATGGTCCAGTCGGGATCGAGCCCATTTCCGGAGACGTGGTTGGCTTTGCTCTCGGCGCCGAGAAGCCGGGAGATCTCATCTATGTCACCGGCGATACGGTCTGGTTCGACGGCACTGCGGAGGTGTCGCGACAATTTTCACCGAGGGTCGTTCTGATGTTTACCGGCGCGGCGGAGCCGCGCGGACGCTTTCACATGACAATGGGCAGCGAAGACGCGCTGGAGGCGGCACATGCCTTTCCACGAGCGAAGCTGGTGGCCGCCCATAACGAAGGCTGGGTCCATTTCCGGGAAAGCCAGGATCAACTGGCCCAGACCTTTTCGACATTCAAACTCGCCGACCGTCTGACCCTCTTCGAAAAGGGAAAGCCGGTTGTTTTCGAAGCCGGCTGATCCCGTGCCCGTGTGGCGGATCAGTCAAACAAGGAAAGAAGCATACCATGAGCAATGAACAGAAAGTCGCCATCATCACCGGCGCATCGCAGGGCCTCGGCGCAGGTTTCGTGCAAGGCTACCGCGAAAGAGGTTTCCTCGTCGTCGCCAATTCCCGCAACATCAAGCCGTCCAGCGATGACGGTGTGATTGCGGTTGCGGGCGATATCGGTGACCGGGATGTCGCAAAGAAGGTTGTCGATACGGCTATCGAGCGCTTCGGTCGCGTCGATACGCTGATCAACAATGCCGGCATCTTTATCAGCAAGCCCTTCGTGGACCACACGCCCGAGGATCTTGCCAATATCCTCCGCACCAACATCTACGGCTTCTTCAACATTACCCAGTTTGCCCTTCAGGACATGTTGAAGCGCAATAGCGGTCACATCGTACAGATCACCACGACACTGGTGCATCAGGCGATTTCCGATATCCCGGCCGGCGTCGCGATGCTGACGAAGGGCGGTCTTGACGCGGCAACGCGCTCACTGGCCATCGAATATGCCAAGAAGGGCATCCGCGTAAACGCGGTTGCGCCGGGCATTATCAAGACGCCGATGCATGCGCCGGAAACGCACGAATACCTGAATGGCCTTCACCCGATGGGCCGTATGGGCGAAATCGATGACGTCGTCCAGGCCGTCCTTTATCTGGAGCAGGCAAAGTTCCTGACTGGCGAAACAATCAATGTCGACGGCGGTCAGCACGCCGGCCGTTGGTAAATAGTTGCGACCGGGGCGGTTGATGGTCCGCCGCCCCGGTCGGCTTTTTCGGGCGAGTAGATTTCCATGTCGAGCTGACGATTGCCCGACATCGGAGCCGGCCTACATTGACCGGGCCTGCAAGTTGGAATGCGACGGCAATGACACCGTTGCTGTCGAAGATCAGCAACCGTCACGTCGGACAAAGCGGCCGAATGACAGAACCAGGGTGAAGACCATGCCATACGTCAATATCAAGGTGACACGTGAAGGGACTGCGCCAGGTGCCAGTGCTACGACTCCGGAGCAGAAGAAGGCCCTGATCAAGGGCGTCAGCGACCTTTTGTTCGAGGTCATGGGCAAGCCACATAACTCGACCTTTGTCGTGATCGATGAGGTAGAACTGGAAAATTGGGGCGTGGGCGGCGTGACAACGCCGGAATATCGCCGGCAGCAGGCTGCCGCCAAGGCGAAGTAACAATCTAGGATGCGGCCGGCGCCGCACAGTGGAAGGGAGTGCCCACCAATGGCCAACTGGAAAGACAGCCGCATCCTCGAACTCTTCGGCATAGAATTGCCGATCATTCAAGCGCCCATGGCCGGTGCCACCACACCAGAGATGGTGATTGCGGCGAGTGAGGCCGGCGGCCTCGGGTCCTTGCCCGGAGCGATGCTGTCGATCGAACAGATGACGCAGGCGATGGATCAGATCCGCGCCGCAACCCGCAACTCGATCAACGTCAATTTCTTCAGTCACGTCGATCCGGAACCAGACGCTGCCGCTCAAATGAAGTGGCGGGCGGCGCTAGCACCCTATTATGTCGAACTCGGTTTGAACCCAGCCGATCCTGTCCCGTCTTCCAATCGTGCGCCGTTCGACGCCACTTATTGCGGCTTGGTCGAAAAGTATCGACCAGAGGTCGTCAGCTTTCATTTCGGCCTGCCGAACGCTGAGCTTCTCGGCAGGGTAAGAGCCACGGGCGCAAAGATTATCGCATCCGCGACAACGGTTGCGGAAGCGCGATGGCTTGCCGACCACGGAGTCGATGCCGTGATTGCGATGGGTTACGAGGCCGGCGGTCATCGCGGGAACTTCCTGAGCGACGACATGGGTACCCAGGTTGGCACGATTGCTCTCGTTCCGCAGATCGTAGATGCGGTGAACGTTCCTGTGATCGCCGCCGGTGGCATCGCCGATCCGCGAGGTGTTAATGCTGCATTTGCACTGGGTGCGTCGGCGGTTCAAGTCGGCACGGCCTATCTGCTGACACCGGAGGCGAAGGTAAGCGAATTCCACCGCAAGGCGTTGCTTGCTGGCGGCGATGACAAGACGGCGCTGACCAACCTCTTTACCGGTCGGCCGGCCCGCGGATTCATGAACCGGCTGATGAAAGAGATCGGGCCGCTCGCCGACATCGCGCCGGCGTTTCCGACCGCGGGCGGCGCTCTCACTCCCCTACGGGCCATCACTGAGAAGGCGGGCCGCTCGGATTTCAGCAACATGTGGTCTGGGCAAAGCGCAGCACTCGCCCGCGTCATGACGACCCGGGAGCTCACTCGCTATCTGGCGGGACTTTGACCAAGCAGGAAACGAGATACGGCAGCCGCCTTTACTGCGGTGGGGCGCCAGTATTCGACTTTTCTCGTCAGCGGGCTGTTGGTGGCGTGTCGCTCAGGGAGCAGACAGATCGGATCAACGACGAGAAGTTTGCAACAGATATTCCCTTGAAAAATCGGTGATCACGATTTTGTCGCGACAACTAGGATTTGTGCGACACGATCATTCAGGTGCTTTGCAAACAACTTCAATTTCGTATCCATCGGGATCGATGATGAAGGCTGCAAAATAGTTAGGTCCATAATGAGGCCGTAGACTTGGCCCTCCATTGTCTCGACCGCCATGAGCCAGTGCTGCCTCGTGGAACAAGGCGACGGCGTTTCGGCTGGGAGCGGCAAAGGCAAGATGGAAACCCAGCCCCGGACACCGAGCATCCTTCCCTCGAAGTTTGATGGTGAATTTGTCGCCATCATCAGGAGGACCGTAGCCAACCGCTTGGCCTGAGTCGGGATTTAGGTCTTCCCAAACTCGTGTATAGCCGAGCGGCGCAAAAGCCGCGTCATAGAACGCGGCTGATCATTCGATGTTCGAGACACCAAACGAAATGTGATGCAGCATCCGTTCCCCCGCCCTTGTCGCAAAAATCTCAATTAAAGCGACAGTTTTACGACTGAATTTTTCGAAGTCGCAAAAACCAACGTTTCACGACAGGTGGCCGCACAGAATGCTTCACGAAGATATTCACAGCAAGATGAACTAGGCGACGCACCCACGACACAGCGGGCCCAGCACCGGTATCTATTTGGATTTTACGTCTCGATTGGGGGGTGGGGAGGGACGGTCGTTTGGCATTTCCACGACGCTTAGGTTCTCAGGGGCGGCGCGGGTTACTCCCCACTCCTCGGCTTCATCCAATCGATAGAGGACGGGCGGTTGGCGGAAAATTGGTCATTCTCTCAGCCATTGTGAAAATATGCACAGGATTTCGGGGGCGAGAAAATTCGCGCGGATCTCGTATCTCTGCATGTCGGCGACGTAACCCACCATCCCTTGATCTCGGGCTGGATGGATGAGAATACGCCGAGGTTGCTAAAACTGACCTTCTATGCTTTTTGCCTGTTATAACTGCTACATATTGGAAGCGCTACGAAGCAGTTGGCCAGCGGAGTGCTTGAAATCATGTCGTCCGGTGATGCGCTCCTGAGCCCACTGCAATCCAGGTTTTGACATCAGCATGGTACTGCCGATGAAGCACAGCAGTCTCAATGTCCTTGTCATAGACGAGAATCGAATTCGCGCTTCGATCATCGATGTCGGGCTGCGCGAGGCCGGCTACGATCGGGTGACGATCATCGATGACATGCACGGCCTGGCTCGACGCATTGCCGAGATCAATCCCGATGTGATCGTGATCGACCTCGAAAATCCGAACCGCGACATGCTCGAAAGCTTCTTCCAGATTTCACGCGCGGTTCAAAGGCCGATCGCCATGTTCGTCGATCGGTCGGACGAAGCCTCTATCGAAGCGGCGGTCGAAGCCGGGGTCTCTGCCTATATCGTTGACGGGCTGAAGCAGGAGCGTGTGCGGCCGATCCTCAAGATGGCAATCAGTCGGTTCAACGCCTTCTCACGCTTGAGCCGTGAACTGGAGGAGACGCGCGGCGAGCTCGAAAACCGCAAGGTGATCGATCGCGCCAAGGGGCTGCTGATGCGTTCGCGCGGTCTCTCCGAAGAAGCCGCCTACGGGCTGCTGCGGAAGACCGCCATGAACCAGAACAGGAAGATTGTCGAGATTGCGCAAAGCCTCATCACGGCCGCAAGCCTTCTCGATCCGGGAGAAGATGTATGAGCGACAGCTATCAGATAACCGCCGGCTTCCTGCCTCTTCTCGATAGCGCACTTCTGGTTGTCGCAAAAGAGAAGGGATTTGCGGCAGGCGAAGATCTCGACCTGACGCTCGTGCGCGAACGCTCCTGGGCAACGATCCGGGACCGGTTGGCGGTTGGACATTTCGAGGTTGCCCATATTCTTGCGCCGATGCCGATCGCCTGCAATCTCGGGCTGACGGCGCCGGCACCGCGGATGATCGTGCCGATGGCACTCGGTCTCGGCGGCAACGGCGTGACTGTCTCCGCCGAACTCTGGCGCCAAATGGTCGCTCATGGAGCGACCGACGATCTCGACGCCCGCACGAATGGAATGGCGCTTCGAAAGGTCGTTTCGGAATCCAGAGCTGAGAGGCTGCGCTTTGCCGTCGTTCATCCCTATTCCGGCCATAACTACGAGCTCCGCTACTGGCTTTCGGCGAGCGGCATCGATCCCGATCGGGAGATCGAGATTCTCGTCGTGCCGCCTCCCGATATGGGCGATGCGCTTCAGGAGGGCGCGATCGACGGCTATTGCGTCGGCGAGCCGTGGAACAGCTTCGGCATATTGAAACGCGGCGCGCATCTGGCAACCGTCAAGGCGGAGATCTGGAAGTCGAGCCCGGAAAAAGTGCTTGGCGTGAACGGCCGTTGGGGCGACGCGCACCCGGAAGCATTGGCGGCGCTTCTGCGATCGCTCTACAAGGCCTCGCTGTGGTGCGCCGACCCAGGCAACCGCCAGGAGCTCGCAACTCTTCTCGCCGCACCGATCTACATCGATCGGCCGGCCGAATTGCTGCTGCCGGCGCTGACAGGCGTTTTGCCGATCGGCAGCGGCGAAACAAGGACCATCAAGGACTTCTTCGTTCCGAACGCGAAGGCGGCAACCTTCCCCTGGAAGAGCCACGCCCTCTGGTTCTACACCCAGATGGTACGTTGGCAGCAGATTGCCCACAGCGCCTCGCATCAACAGGTCGCCGGCAATACCTATCGTCCCGATATCTACCGCGAAGCACTGAAGACGCTCGGTATCGCGATGCCGGCGGCAAGTGCCAAGGTCGAAGGCGCGCTGCAAATTGAGACCCCCGTCGGTTCAACTGGTTCGCTGACATTGGGGCCTGACGGCTTTTTCGACGGCAATCTTTTCGATCCCGACCGTGTGGACGACTATGTTGCCGCTCAAAGGCGCAGCGTGCTCAAAGCCTAATTTATAAGCGCTGCACAATTTTTGGCATTTTATGCGACCGCTTTTGCGGCATGGCATTGTGCCGGCGGCGGGCATCTCAATCGAAATCGCTGAAAACGTTGCAGTTCTAAACTTGGCACGTGCCTTGCATCTAAAACTATCAGGCCCCATGGGCCACAGGATTTCGGTGTCCAACGACGGGCGCCTCAAGCAAAGCCGCTGACCAGGTTTATACGCGCGCACCTTCCGTGCCCGTGCACCCTGAGCAGCGGCTTTTTGTTTTCAACCGCAACGATGGATCGGCACGACCTTGTCGGGCCTCGGAGAAGCCATGTCTGTCATAGAGAAATCGCAATCCATATCCGCCAACGAACCCGCCAAGGCACTCTGGATCTCCACGGTCGCCTTCACCCTCTGTTTTGCCGTCTGGACGATTTTTGCGATCATCGGCATTCGTATCAAGCAGGATCTGGGTCTGAGCGAAGCCGCGTTCGGATTGCTGGTCGGCACGCCCGTGTTGACGGGCTCGCTCGTCCGCATCGTTCTCGGGATATGGACGGAGCGTTACGGCGGGCGCCTCGTCTTTACGCTCACAATGCTGGCTGCTGCTGTTGCAACATTCCTGCTTTCCTATGCCCATACCTATGCGCAGATGCTGCTTGCAGGTCTCGGCGTTGGTCTTGCCGGGGGAACTTTCGCCGTTGGTATCGCCTATGTCTCGCCGTTCTTTCCCGCAGAGAAACAGGGAACGGCGCTCGGCATCTTCGGCGCTGGCAACGTCGGTGCAGCCATCACGAAGTTCGCTGCCCCATTTGTCCTGCTGGCTTGGGGCTGGCCCGCCGTAGCTCAAATCTGGGCTGGCGTCCTGGCGCTGATGGCGGTCATCTTCTGGTTCACCACGACCGACGATCCTGCCTTTCGCCATCGCCAGCAGAACGGGCGCGCGCCCAAAAGCCTGGCAAAGGAGTTCGCGCCTTTGAAGAACCTGCAGGTCTGGCGTTTCTCGCTCTACTATTTCTTTGCCTTCGGCGGGTTCATTGCCCTCTCGCTGTGGCTTCCGCGCTATCTGGTCGGCGTCTACGGCTTCAATCTCGAAACGGCCGGCATGGTCGCCGCTGCCTATTCGATCCCCGGCAGTATCTTCCGTGCTTTCGGCGGTGCAGTCTCGGACAAGAAGGGCGCCCGCAGCGTCATGTATGTGATGTTCGCCGTTGCCGCCGTCGCGACGCTCATCCTGTCTTTCCCTGCCGCGACGAGCACTTCGACCGGCATCACGCCCGCCGTCTTCATCGTCGTCATCTTCGGTCTCGGTTTCGTGATGAGCCTCGGTAAGGCAGCGGTCTACAAGCACATCCCCGCCTATTATCCCGATAGCGTCGGCGCGGTCGGGGGCGTGGTCGGCATGATGGGCGGCCTTGGCGGCTTCGTCCTGCCGATCGCCTTCGGCTACCTCAAGGACATGACTGGCCTATGGTCCAGCTGCTTCCTGCTGCTCTTTGCCATCATCATCGTCTCGCTCGTCTGGATGCACCTGTCAGTCAAGCAGATCGAGCGCCGCAGTCTCTCCGCGCAGTCCGTTGCAGCAACCTGAGCCAAGGATTTCAAACCATGACTGAGAAACTTGTCATTATCGGCAACGGCATGGCGCCCGGCCGCATGCTGGAACACCTGTTCGAAAAGGCACCCGGCCGCTACCAGGTGACCATTTTCAACGCCGAGCCGCGCGTCAATTACGACCGCATCATGCTTTCGCCGGTGCTCTCCGGCGAAAAGGACTACGAGCAGATCATCATCCACGGCGACGGCTGGTATATTAAGCACGGCATCGTGCTCTACAAGGGCCACAAGATCGTTGCGATCGATCGGACCGCTAAGACCGTTACTTCGGACCACGGCATCACGGAGAGCTACGACAAGCTGGTGATCGCCACCGGCTCCGTTCCCTTCATCATCCCTGTTCCGGGCAAGGATCTGCCCGGCGTCATCACCTATCGCGACCTCGACGACGTGCAGGCGATGCTGCTGGCCGCCCAGTCGCGCGAGAAGGCGGTCGTTATCGGCGGCGGCCTCCTCGGCCTCGAAGCCGCTGCCGGCCTTGCTTCCCGCGGTATGGACGTCACCGTCCTGCATGTCATGCCGACGCTGATGGAGCGCCAGCTCGACCCAGCCGCTGGCTATCTTCTGCAAAGGGCCGTCGAGGAACGCGGCATCAAGGTGATCTGCAAGGCCAATACCAGGGCGATCGTCGGCAAGGAGCGTGTGGAAGGCATCGAGCTTGATGACGGCCGCATCATTCCCGCCACGCTTGTCGTCATGGCCGTCGGCATTCGCCCGAATATCGGAATCGCCAAGGACGCCGGCATCGCCGTCAACCGCGGCATCGTCGTCGATGACGGCATGCAGACCTCGGACGGCAGCATCATGGCGCTCGGTGAATGCGCGGAGGTGGGCGGCATGGTCTACGGTCTCGTCGCCCCACTTTATGAAATGGCGCGCGTGGCGGCCTCGCATCTGTCCGGAGACAGTTCGGCCGCGTTCGTCCATTCGGACACGCCGACCAAGCTAAAGGTGACAGGCATCGATCTGTTCTCGCTCGGCGACTTCGCCGATGGCGACGATCGCGAGGAAATCGTGCTGCGCGACGCATCCGCCGGCGTCTACAAGCGTCTCGTGCTGAAGGACAACAGGATCATCGGCACTGTGCTTTACGGCGAGACTGCCGATGGCGCCTGGTTCAACGATCTGAAGAAAAAGCAGACCGACATCGCCGACATGCGCGAGACGCTGATTTTCGGCCAGGCTTATCAGGGAGGGTCACCGCTGGACCCTATGGCGGCCGTTGCAGCCTTGCCGGATGATGCGGAAATCTGTGGCTGCAACGGCGTTTGCAAGGGCAAGATCACCTCTACGATCACGGCCAGAGGCCTGACGTCGTTGGACGACGTGCGCGCTCACACCAAGGCCTCCGCCTCCTGCGGCTCCTGTACGGGCTTGGTCGAACAGCTGATGACGCTGACGCTTGGCGACAGTTACAACCCCGCTGCCGTCCAGCCGATGTGCACCTGCACCGAGCTCGGTCATGACGACGTTCGCCGGCTCATCAAGGCCAAGGGGCTGAAGACCATCCCGGCCGTCATGCAGGAGCTTGAATGGAAGACGTCGTGCGGCTGCGCCAAATGTCGTCCCGCCCTCAATTACTACCTCGTCTGCGACTGGCCGGACGAATATGCCGACGACTACCAGTCGCGCTTCATCAACGAGCGCGTTCACGCCAACATCCAGAAGGACGGCACCTTTTCGGTCGTACCGCGCATGTGGGGCGGCGTCACCTCGTCGAGCGAACTTCGCGCTATTGCCGATGTCGTCGACAAGTTCGAAATCCCGATGGTGAAGGTAACAGGCGGCCAGCGCATCGACCTGCTCGGCGTCGAGAAGGAAGATCTGCCTGGTGTCTGGGCCGATCTCGGCAAGGCCGGTTTCGTCTCCGGCCAGGCCTATGCAAAGGGTCTGCGCACCGTGAAGACTTGCGTCGGCTCAGACTGGTGCCGTTTCGGCACGCAGGACTCTACCGGCCTTGGCATCCGCATCGAAAAATTTATGTGGGGCTCCTGGACGCCCGCCAAGCTGAAGATGGCGGTGTCAGGATGTCCGCGCAATTGCGCCGAGGCAACCTGCAAGGACATCGGCGTGATCTGTGTGGACAGCGGGTTCGAAATCCACTTTGCGGGTGCCGCCGGCCTCGACATCAAGGGCACCGAAGTTCTCGGCCTCGTCAGGACCGAAGACGAGGCGCTGGAGCATATCGTGGCGCTGACGCAGATGTATCGCGAACAGGCGCGCTATCTCGAGCGTATCTACAAATGGGCAAAGCGCGTCGGCCTCGACGAAATCCGCCGCCAGATCATGGGCGATGCGGAGAAGCGCAAGGCCTATTACGACCGCTTCGTTTTCTCGCAGACATTTGCCCAGGTCGATCCCTGGTCGGAGCGTGTTTCCGGCAAGGACAAGCACGAGTTCAGGCCGATGGCGACGATCGGCTATCCGCAGGCTGCCGAGTGAGGAGATGGACATGAACTGGCCAAAGGAAACCTGGCATCCGATCGGCGATGTCGCCGATATTCCGCTGAGGGGCGCGCGCTGCGTGAAGACACCGCAAGGCAAAATTGCGGTCTTCCGGACCGCTGAAAACGAGGTCTTCGCAATCGAGGATCATTGCCCGCACAAGGGCGGGGCGCTTTCGCAGGGCATCGTCCATGCGAAAGCCGTGACCTGCCCGCTGCATAATTGGGTGATCTCGCTCGAAACGGGCAAGGCGCTCGGCGCCGATCACGGCGCGGTCCGCACCATCCCCGTTCGCAACGAGAATGGGGCTCTCTCCATCGCCCTCGGAAGCATAATGATGGCGGCCGAATAATGGAGAAAGAGGTCAGGACAACGTGTCCCTATTGTGGTGTCGGCTGCGGCGTGATCGCCAAGGTCGCCGAGGACGGCACAGTCTCCGTGCAGGGCGATCCCGACCATCCCTCCAACTTCGGAAGGCTCTGCTCGAAGGGTTCGGCGCTCGGCGAAACCATCGATCTCGACGGGCGAGTTCTCCACCCCGAAATAGCGGGGAAACGGGTCGAATGGGACACGGCGCTTGACCTCGTCGCGCAGCGATTTTCGCAGACGATCGTCGAGCACGGACCTGATTCCGTTGCCTTCTATGTCTCCGGCCAATTGCTGACCGAGGACTACTATCTCGCCAACAAGCTAATGAAGGGCTTCATCGGCTCTGCCAACATCGACACCAATTCACGCCTCTGCATGTCCTCCTCCGTCGCCGGCCATCGGCGCGCCTTCGGTTCCGACACGGTGCCAGGAACCTACGAGGATATCGAGCTCGCTGACCTGGTCATCCTTGCGGGCTCCAACCTCGCCTGGTGTCATCCTGTCCTCTACCAGCGGCTGGCTGCTGCCAAGGCAGCGCGTCGGGCCATGAAAATCGTCGTCATCGATCCGCGCCGGACGATGACGGCCGATATTGCGGATATGCATCTGGCGATCCGGCCGGATGGCGATGTCGCGCTCTTTGCGGGGCTGTTTGCGCATCTGATCTCCGAAAACGCGGTCGACCAGAATTATATCGCCGAGCATACGGGTGGCTTTGCGGACGCCTTTGCAGCATCCGCCACGATTTCCTTCAGCGATCTCCTGGATCTCACCGGCCTGCCGGCGATGCAGCTGCGCGAGTTCTATCACCTCTTCGCCACTACAGAGCGGGTCGTCACCTGCTACAGCCAGGGCGTCAACCAGTCGGCGTCAGGGACCGATAAGGTCAACGCCATCATCAACTGTCACCTCGCGACCGGCCGCATTGGCCGGCCGGGCATGGGACCGTTCTCCCTGACGGGCCAGCCAAACGCCATGGGAGGACGCGAGGTTGGCGGGCTTGCCAACATGCTTGCCGCCCATATGGATATCGAAAATCCAGAGCATCGCGACCGTGTCCAGCGCTTCTGGACCGCGCCGAGGATCGCCGAGAAGCCCGGCCTGAAGGCCGTCGACATGTTCAAGGCGGTTGCGGACGGACGCATCAAGGCGATCTGGATCATGGCGACCAACCCCGTCGTCTCCATGCCGGATGCCGATGCCGTCGAGGCGGCGATCAAGGCCTGTCCCTTCGTGGTCGTTTCCGATGTGCTGAAGAACACGGATACGACGCGGCATGCCCATGTCCTACTGCCGTCGCTCGGATGGGGCGAGAAGGACGGAACGGTGACGAACTCGGAGCGGCGGATTTCCCGTCAGCGCGCCTTCCTCGAAACGCCGGGAGAGGCGAGGGCCGATTGGTGGCAGCTGGCGGAAGTCGCCCGCCGCATGGGCTTCTACGCGGGGTTTCAATTCGCCTCCAGCGCCGAGATTTTTAGCGAGCATGCTGCTCTGTCCGCCTTCGAGAATAATGGTGGACGCGATTTCGATATCGGCGCCTATGCCGGCATGGGTTCCAGCAGCTACGATGAGTTTCAGCCTTTCCAGTGGCCGCAGCCCGAGGGCGGCAAGGCGATTGAAACGCGCTTCTTCGCAAAGGGTGGTTTCTACCACGCCGACGGCAAAGCCCGGTTCGTCGCGGTCAATCCAGTCCTCATGGACCGGACCGATCCCAATTACCCCTTCACGCTGAATACCGGGCGGGTTCGCGATCATTGGCATACGATGACGCGCACGGGCAAAAGCGCGCGTCTCTCGTCTCACATCGCCGAGCCTTTTGCCGAACTGCATCCGCGCGATGCGATCGACATCGGCGTCGGCAAGGCGGATCTCGTCGAGATCGAGAGCCCTTATGGCAAGGCGGTCGTCCGCGCCCTAATCACCGAACGACAGGCCCGGGGCAGTATCTTCGTTCCCATGCACTGGAACGATCAGTTTGCCGCCAGGGGACGCATCGATGCACTCGTTGCACCGCGGACAGACCCAATCTCGGGTCAGCCCGCATCGAAGAATGTCGCGGTCACCGCACGACCGTTCAAAGTGGCACGCTACGGCTTCGGGCTCTCGGTCGAACAACCGGCGCCGCTTGATGCCGCCTATTGGGCGATCGCGAAGGCCGATGGTGGATGGCGGATGGAGCTGGCCTTCGATGAGGCGGAAACCGATTGGTGCTCATGGTGCCGCGCGACCTTTGCCATAGCCGAGGACATCGAGCCTCTCGGCTACGCCGATGCGCAGACTGGCGTGACGAGACTTGCCTTCTTTGCCGGCGATCGTTTGCTCGCGGCTCTGTTTCTGGCGCCCGAACCGGTACCGGTTGCCCGCAATTGGACGATCTCGCAGCTTGTCGCCAACCACACGGATATTCGCAAGCGCTTCGCGCTCATCGCCGGGCGACCGGGCGCGGACAAGCCTGATCCGGGCGCAACCGTCTGTTCCTGCTTCGGCGTCGGCGTCAACCAGATCGTCGCCGCCGTTCGTGGAGGTTGCCACAGCGTTGAGGCTGTCGGCAAGCAACTCAACGCGGGCACCAATTGCGGCTCCTGCCGCGCCGAGATCAGGGGGATCATCGATGCATGCCTTACCCAAGCCGCCGAGTGAAGGTTCCTCGCGCATGGAGCCGCTTGCGAAGCTTCCTGTCTTCTGGACGCTAGAGAAAAAGCGCGTGGTCATCGTCGGCGGCTCCGACGCTGCCGCCTGGAAAGCGGAACTGATGTTAGCCTGTGGGGCGCAGGTCGAGGTCTTCACCGAGGAGGCGGGCGATGGTCTTCAAATCCTTCTCACGAGTCCGTTGCGCCACCCCAGCGCCAGCCTTGTCCACCACCGCAGACGCTGGGCGCCGCCCGATCTTGTGAACGCCGAGCTCGCGATCGCGGATTTCGACGAGGACGCCGAAGCCAGGTGCTTCTTCGATGCGGCACGCTCGCTCGGGGTACCGGTGAACGTGATCGACAAGCCGGCCTATTGCCAATTTCAGTTCGGCTCGATCGTCAATCGTTCGCCCGTCGTCGTCGCGATCTCGACGGATGGTGCCGCGCCGATATTGGCGCAGGCGATCCGCCGGAAGATCGAGACGCTGCTGCCGCGCGCCATTCAGTCCTGGGCGCAAATCGCCCGGTCCCTGCGAGACCATGTCAATCGGCAGCTGAAAACGACTTCGGAACGGCGCATTTTCTGGGAGAGGTTTGCAGATGATGCGTTCAGGGATGTGCCCAGTCATGACGCCGAGAAGCAGCTTCTCGAGTCAGCGCGCGGGATAAAGGCCGCTGCCGCGAAAGGCGGCTGCGTGACGCTCGTCGGGGCAGGGCCGGGGGACGCGGAACTCCTGACCCTGAAGGCGGTGCGCGCGCTGCAGGCGGCCGACATCATTCTCTTCGACGATCTGGTATCGGCCGACGTGCTGGAACTCGCTCGCCGCGAGGCAAAACGCATGCTCGTGGGCAAGAGAGGGGGTCGCACCAGCTGCCGGCAGGAGGACATCAACGAGATGATGGTGAAATTCGCCAGGGCAGGCAAACGCGTCGTCCGGCTGAAGTCCGGCGACCCGATGATCTTCGGTCGCGCCGGCGAAGAGATCGCCTGCCTCGAGCGGCAGAATATTCCCGTCGACGTCATTCCGGGCATCACAGCCGCAAGCGCGATGGCAGCGGGTCTCGGCCTGTCGCTCACGCACCGGGACCACGCGCAATCCGTTCGTTATATCACCGGCCACTCGCGCAGCGGCGTCTTGCCCGACGATATGGACTGGCGCTCGATCGCTGATCCGAAGACCACCAATGTGTTCTATATGGGCGGGCGGACGGCATGCCTTATCGCCGAGCGCCTCGTTGAAGCCGGCGCGTCGCCTTCAACACCTGCAGTCATCGTCAGCAATGTCAGTCGTCCTGCCGAACGTCAATGGCACGGAACGCTAGCGAGGCTCGGAGAAGGCATCAACGAGATCGGCTACGATCATCCGGTCCTGATCGCCGTCGGCCGAGCCCTGGCGGAGCGCCAAACCGCAAGAGACGCGATTGACGTCCAAGGCAATTCGACTTCGATGATGGTGGGCGCCTGATGCAGATACACGCCATCGCCCCCGTCCTGCTTATCATTTCGATCGCACTGAGCTGGAACTGCTTCATCGCTATTTTCGACGGCGCAGCATCTGTCGCAAATGCCACGCGGCCACTCCCGATGTTGGCGTCTGCCGTCTGCATCACGTCCCTCGGCCTGGCCTTCAGCGGCGGCACATGGCCGGTTAGTATGCTGGTAGTCGCCACCGGTCTTCTGCTCGGCCGATTTGCACAGGGAACCAATATGCCCCTCGCCGTATCGCTTTCCGCCGCTCTTCTGCTCGCCTACCTGCGATATGGCGCGCCTGGTTTTCAATGAGCAAGAATGTACACCTCCGCACAGATGGTATCTGGACGGTTGTCATGGATCGACGGATCAGTTCCGTTGTTCAAGAGCAGGGTATCGAAAATCCATTCGACGCCTCCTCGCGGCATCGTTCATACCGGTGGCGAGCAGCGATGCCAACGAAACAGGTTGGGAAGCGTTTCCAAATGAGCTATGGCGTCGTTGAGATCAGCTGTGGATCTCTCGTTGAGATTCGAGGTGTGCAGAATTTCATGAAAACGGAAATGAACCGACCGCTCCGTCGTATAGTTCTCGTCGTGGCGCTTTTGAACCTGGCTTACTTCGGGATCGAATTTGCGGTTGCGCTGGCGATAGGGTCCGTATCGCTTTTCGCGGACAGCGTTGATTTCCTCGAAGATGCTTCAATCAATTTGCTCATCGTGGTCGCGCTTGCGTGGACTGCCCGATCGCGTGCCCAAGTGGGCATGCTGCTTGCCCTGATTTTGCTCGTTCCCGGCCTGGCGACTGCCTGGACGGCCTATGAGCGCTTCATGAATCCGGTGCCGCCGCAGCCTCTTGCCCTTGGCCTGGCCGGTTTGGGCGCATTGGCAGTGAATGTCACCTGCGCGCTTTTGCTGACCGCATATCGGCATCATAGCGGAGGTTTGACACGAGCCGCCTTTCTGTCGGCGCGAAATGACGTCTATGCGAACCTTGCAATCATCGCAACCGGCCTCGTCACCGCGTTTGTCTGGCATTCCGTGTGGCCGGATATCGTGGTGGGCCTTGGCATTGCCGCGATGAACGCCGATGCGGCATGGGAGGTCTGGGAGGCCGCGCGTGAGGAACATCGCACGGCCGAAGCGTGAAATTTGCCGATCGGCAGTTCAGCTCTGCTGGCCATCTGCAAGAGTGAGGCCGCGGAGCGGTTCTGCGTGATAACGAGCGTGGAAGGTTTCAGGAGCCCGCATCCAGTTTCCGACATCGATGTTGAGGAAGCGGTCCGGCTCGACGAATTCGTGGCTGTGTTTATCTCCAGCGAGCGTGTGGACGAGATAACCGGTGCGGCGGATGCCATGCAGGGGATGGAGCAAACCGTCGCGATCGATGACGAAGGCCGTTGACGGCGCCCAAATCTGGTCGAGACCCTCCCATGATGCCGTCTTGTAATCGTGGATGTGGCCGCTGCAGATCAGCGCGTTTCCGGCTGACGACAGGGTGTCCTTCAATCGGGCTCGATGCTCGGGATAGAGCGCGCTCTGGGTCATGGCCGTTTCGTCGGGTTGGCGCACGTAGAGCGGCTTGTGTTTGAAGACCATCAGGCGGCGTCCTGCTGCACTCGCGACAACCTCCTCGATCATTGCCTGTTGCTGCGCTTCGCCGTCGAGACCGCTTCCCGGAAGCATCGAGTTGAGGCCGACCAGCCGCCAGTGGCTGCCGATGTCGCGAGACCAAAAATCAGGCCCGAAATACCTGACAAAGGCGTCGCAGCGGGCGGCGGTGATCGCCGTTTCGCCGCCGCGCACGTCAGGCAGACTGTTGCCGATATCGTGATTTCCCGGCGTGAAGAGAACCGGGCCTCGGATACGCTCGAACTGCTGCGCTGCAAAGACAAGCTCGTCTTCAAATTCTGCGCCTTCTATCGACATGTCGCCGGTGCAGACGATGAGATCGTAGGTCTCCGCGTTAAGCAATTCTACGAGCACTTCCCAATTGTGCTGAAAGAAGGGCCGGCGACGACCGAGATGCGGATCGGAAATCTGGATGATGCGGAACTGATCGGCAGTCATTTGCATAGAAAAACTCGTTGCTCGTAGAGAATGATATCAGGCGGCCGGATCGTCGGCCCGCGTGGCTGTGACGACGCGGGTTACGTAGTCGATCGGCAGGATGCCACCGTCGGAGTGAGCATCCATCAGCCGCGCCAGCCTTTCGAGATAAGCGGTTTCGCTGATTGCAGCGATGGCGCGCTGGGTGATCGTCGAGGAAAGGCTGAAGCTGACGAAATCCTTTTCCGAAAGCGTGGTGCGCCATTCGAAATCCTGCGTCATGACCGACGAGACCCCCTCATGCGCAGAGAGTTCTGCGGCAACGTCGAGCGCCCGACACTGCCCCTCAGGAGCAGGAAAGGTGCCTCGGCGATAGTTGCCCACGGTGGATTCATGCAGGTCCTCGTAGGCAGCCAGCCAATCGCTGTCCCACCATCGGCGGATATTCTGAAGGATGACCAGGCGGCCACCCTTTCCGAGGCACCGGAAGGCCTCGGCGTAAAAGACCGGCCGGTCGAACCAGTGGGCTGCGGTGGCGGCCGTAACGATTGCAACCGTTTCATCGTCGAAGGGCAGTTTCTCCGCCGAACCGATCTGGAACGTGACGTTGCCCAGATGACCCGAGGCGGTCTGCGCCATGCGCCGCATGTCTGCGCTCGGCTCGAGGCCGATCACCTCGGCTTGCGGCACGGCACGGGCGAGTTGACGGGTGAAGATGCCGGTGCCAGCTCCCACGTCGACGACAAGGCCGGTCGTTCCGGCGAGATCTGCAATTGATACATCCGGATAGCTCGGGCGTGCTTCGTTGTAGTTGGAAGCCAGCCCCTCATAGGGGCTGGCGGCTGCGTCCTGTGCGGTATTGGTTTCAGTCGAGGTCATGGCAGCAGAGCCTGGACGTCGCGGTTCATGGCAGAGGCAGTCTCCGTGGCGGTCTTTTTGCCCATGACGACCGCTTCGAGATGGTTCTTGATGACGTCGATGATCTTCAGGCCGTTCGGTCCTGGAAATGCGTACCAGCCGGTGAGGATGGGGATCTGCTTGATGCTGGTCTGACAATTTGGCTGCGATGCATAGTAGTCGCCGAGCAGATCGGCCGTCTGGATGGCGATATTGTTGCTCGGCAGGTAGCCGGTGTGGCGTGCCATGATCGTCTGGCCGATCGGACCGGTGGCGAACTTGATGTACTTCCAGACCGCCTTCTGCTTTTCGGCATCCTTCGTCAGCATGACCGCCGCATTGCCGCCGGCCGGCAGCTTGGCGTCGGCTGATGGCAGCGGGAAGGGATAGGTCCGGAACTGGAAATTCTTGCCAATCATCGTCGTTGCCTTGCCGAGATTGGAACTGGAGTCGCCGAAGATGGCAATCTTGCCGGCCGCGAAAGCCGGTCGTGCCTGGGCGGACGGAAGATTGGGCATGCCGGCCTTGGCGAAGCTTTCCAGCGTTTCCAGTGTCTTCATTCCGGCGGGGCTGTCGAGCGTGGCGGTCTTTTCATCGGCGCTCAGCATCTGGCCGCCATAGCTGAAGTCGAGGCTCTGGAACATCCAGTTACCGGTGACGTCCCACTGGAAATAGAAACCCGTCACGCCCTTTGCCGGGTCGTTGAGCTTCTTGCCGAGTGCCACCATGTCCGCCCAATTGGTCGGGAAGTGATCCGGATCGACGCCTGCCGCCTTTACGAGATCCAGATTGACATAGACGAGCGGTGTCGAAACGGCAAAGGGGATGGCGTAGTAGCGATCTTTCAGCGTCCCGATGCGCAACATGCCGGCGTCGTAGCCGAGTTTCTCCGCGCCGCCATCGGCCTCGATGAAACTGTTCAGCGGTACGGCAAGGTTGCGATCGACCAGACTGCGGATCAGATTCTGGCCCTGGAAGACGACATCAGGCAAATCGCCGATCAGCGCGCCGCGGAGCAGGTTCTGTGTCGCGGTCTCATAGCTGTCGGCAGGTGCCAGGAAGCTGATCTTGATGCCGGGATTCTCCGCTTCGAAACGAGTCTTGATTTCCTCGTGGGCCTCGGCGGTGGTGCGGTCATTGGCATAGAGAACATTGATCGTGGTGTCTGCGGCGTGGGCGAACCCGGCCGTCAGGCCGAGCAGACCTGCAAGCGCGATGGATCTGGCAAAGGTTTGCATGAAAAACTCCGTGCTGAATCTATTTGAGTGAAGAGGAAGCGAGCCCTTCGATGAACCACCGCTGGGCGAGAACGAAGGCAAGGAGAAGCGGCAATACGATGACCACTGCGCCGGCCATGAGCGGACCGAAATCATAGCCCGCCTCGACATTTCTGAAGGCGGCTGCGCCCAGCGAGGGCGGCATGAGATCTCTGGTCTTGATGACGATCGATGGCCAGAAGAGGTCGTTCCAGTGGGCGACTACCGAGAAAATCGAAAAGGCGATGAGCGCAGGCACCGCCATCGGCACCATGATGCGCCAGACGATCGCGAATTCGGAAAGACCATCGAGCCGCGCGGCCTGGACGATGTCGTCCGGGATCGACTTGAACGACTGGCGAAACAGGAAGATGCCGAAGGGGGAGACGATGAAAGGCAGGATCAACGCGGCATAGCTGTCGAGAATGCCGAGCTTGTAGCAGAGGATGAAGAGCGGCAGCGCGAGCACCTGATGCGGCAGCAGAAGTCCGATAAGCACCAGGCCGAAAAGCAGGTCGCGGCCAGGAAATTTCAGCTTTGCGAGCGCATAAGCACAGGGCGCGCAGAGGAGGATTTGCAGGACGAGTATGGCGAAGCAGACGAGGCCGCCATTCAGCATGAAGCGTGCCAATGGCGCAGCCTTGAGCGCCTTGCTGTAATTCTCGTAGGCATCCCAATGCTGCGGCAGCAGAGCGAAGGGCGAGCCGAAGATTTCTTCCGGTGGCTTCAGCGAGAGGCTGAGCATCCAGATGAAGGGAACCAGCGCAAAAAGGGTCGTCGGCAACAGGGCCGCATGCCGGCCGAGGCCGCCGAGATAGGAGCGGGAAGGGCTCATGAATAATGCACCCTTCTGTCCATGATGCGGGCCTGGACGAGCGTCAGCGTGACGACAATTGCCAGGAAGACGATGGTGACGGCAGCGCCGTAGCCGGTGCGCAGATAGTTGAAGCCTTCACGATAGAGCGTGTAGAGCAACACGTCCGACGCGTGGTTCGGCCCACCCTGGGTAAGGATTTGGACCGTGTCGAAGACCCTGAAGGCATCAAGGGCGACGACGATCACGACGAACATTGTCGTCGGCCCGAGCATGGGCAATGTCACCGTTCTTAGCCGATCAAGCCAGAGATCGGCGCCGTCGACGCTCGCTGCGTCATAGAGATCCCCAGGGATTGCCTTGAGACCCGCGAGAAACAGCACCATGGCGAAACCGAGATTCTGCCATATGCCGATGACGGCGAGCGACGCGAGCACGGTGTTTTCATTGCGCAGCCAGTTGGCGGTCGGAAGACCAAGGGCAGCGAAGACGTGATTGACCAGCCCGATTGTCGGATGGAGAAGTCCTTCCCAGGAAATCGCTATGGCGGCGAGCATGGCCATGTAGGGAAGGAAGTGCACTGCCCTGTAGAAGGACCGCAGACTCTCGCCGCTCTCGACCAGAATTGCGACCAGCAGGCCGAGAATGACGGTCGCAGGCACAACGATCAACACGTAGACGAACGTGTTTGCGATGGACGTACGAAAATCCGGATCGTCGAATACCGCGCGGAAATTGGCCGATCCGACAAAATTCAGGCTCGTTGCGCCGAACTGCCAGTCGGTAAGGGCAATGCCGAACACGCACAGAACAGGCAGGATGAAGAGCGCGATCAGCGCGAGCGTTGCGGGCCCGGCGAGCATCAAGGCCGCCATCATTTCGTGGAGCGCCACAGCTTTCGCCGCAGCGCTGGAGACGCCGTTTGGCGAAGATTGCTCCTTCACCATAATGTCTGCCGTGACCGTCATCGGACATACCCCCGAACCGTCACGATCTCTGCGCTCGGCCTGAGGCGTCGCCCGGTCTTATCGAAGACCAGCAAGCGGTCAGGCGCGACCGTCATTTCAAGCATCCTGCCAATTGCAGCCTCCGATGTCTGTTCCACCGGCAGGCGTGCGATGAGCGGCTCTTCGAGGCCTTCGGCGTCAAGATGCACGAAGAGGTCGGAACCGAGATGTTCGACAAGGCGGACGCGTCCGCGAAAGGCATCCTTACCGTCGCGAGCGCCGAGCTGGAACGCTTCGGGCCTGATACCAAGCGTCAGCGCCGTTCCCGCTGGCTGGCCGACTATCAGCGGCAACGCCATGCCAGCGGCCTCGACCCGACCACGCTCGCGGACAACTGCCGTCAGCATGTTGATCTTCGGCGAGCCGACGAATTCCGCAACGCGCCGATCTGTCGGATCGGCATAGATGTCCTGCGGCTTGCCCACCTGCAGCAGCTCGCCGTCGAGCATGACAGCCACACGGTCGGACAGCGTCATGGCTTCTGCCTGGTCATGCGTGACGTAGACGAAGGTGACGCCGAGCCGTTTATGCAGTTCCTTGATTTCAGTGCGCATCTGGACGCGCAGCTTGGCATCCAGATTCGAGAGCGGCTCGTCCATCAGGAAGACAGTGGGATCACGGACCATCGCACGCCCGACCGCCACTCTCTGTCGTTGCCCGCCGGAGAGTTGCCCGGGTTTGCGACCGAGGAGATGGCCGATGCCGAGCGCATTGGCAGTGGTGGCAACGGCAGCATCGATCTCGGCGCCGGTCCGACTTGTACCGGGAAGAAAACGACCGATGAGCGGCAGGCGTTGCCCAGCCGAAAGGCGTCTCATCCTGAGCGGCAACGCCATGTTGGCAGCGACCGTCATGTGCGGATAAAGCGCATAGGACTGGAAGACCATGGCCACGTCGCGGGCGCGAGGGCGCAGGCCATCGACGTTCCTGCCGCCGATGGAAAGGCTTCCGCCATCCTGGACGTCCAGCCCGGCGATAATCCTCAAAAGCGTCGACTTTCCGCAGCCGCTCGGCCCGAGCAGCGTCAGGAATTCGCCATGCGCAATGTCGAGCGAGACGTCGCGAAGCACTGGCGTCAGGCCATAGTTCTTCGTCAGATTGGATAGACTCAGTTCGGCCATGTCGCGATTGTCCGCAGCTCACTCAAAATTGTCTTTGACAGAAATCTGTCTAGACAGATTTTGTTTCAGCTTCGTGACAATGGCCTGCTAGATACCAGCGGCAAATTGAATGGTTTCGGGTGGCGTCCGGTCGCCATAATATGACGGCGAGTCGACCAGAGAATGACGGGTGCAGGAATGGCAGCGGAACAGGTGCGGCATGACGGGCGAGACGGGCCGCTATGGAAACAGATCGAGGCGGCTCTCTTACAACAGGTGAAGGACGGGCGTTTCAAGGGAAACGGCCGGCTTCCATCGGAGTTCGATCTCGCCGAGGAATTCGGCGTCAATCGGCATACGGCGCGCCAAGCGATCGCAGCTCTGGTGCAGCGGGGCCTGCTGTTCAAGCGGAAGGGCGGCGGCTCCTATGTCGTTCCGGAGATGCTGGACTATGAAATCGGCGAGCGGACGCGCTTTAGCACCAATGTCGCAGCACAGGGCCGCGAACCGGCCCACACGCTCATCGTCGTCGACGAACGGCCGGCCCACGGCAAGGCGGCCGAGACGCTGAACATGGCCGAAGGCGACCTCGCCGTTTTTATCTCATTGATCGGCGAAGCCGACGACATCCCGATTTCCGTGGCCGAGACCTATCTTTCCGCCGAGCGGTTTCCGGGTTTCGGGGAGAGATACCGGGAAAATTACTCGATGACCAAGGCTTTGGCGCACTACGGCGTGACCGATTACCGACGCGACGTAACGCGCTGCACTGCCAGGATGCCATCGCCGGAGGATGTGAAACATCTGAAACAGTCGGATTCATCGCCGGTGTTGTTCGTGGAGAGCGTCGACATCGATCTGGAAGGACGGCCGATCGTCTACCACGAAACCCGCTACGCAGGAGAGCGGGTGCAGTTTGTCATCCGGCGCGGCGATCTGTGAGCGGCGACAGTATAAGAAAAATCGGCGGTCGACATGAGTGGCGATCGGCCGGATGGAGTGTGGCGTGACGTCAGAGACTTTTCCCGCGGATATTGAAACGACCGGGGATCGGCCGGACATAGCCCTGATGTTCCGCGAGGCCACCTTATTGGCGGCCAATGGTCGATATGACGAGGCGAAGCAGGGTTACCTGGCGATCCTTGCCGTGGATATCAATCATTTTGGAGCCCTCAACGACCTCGGCAATCTTCTCGAGAAGACCGATTTTCGCAGCGCCGCGCGTCTTGCCTATGCTGAAGCAGTGAGGCGGCACCCGGACAATGTCATCGGCCGTGTCAACTATGCCAATTCCCTGATCGCAAATGGTGAATACACCGAGGCGGGCGCCGAACTCGAAGTCGCGCTTCGTCTCGCTCCCGATCATCCCGACGTCCATCGCAGCATGGCCCATCTCCTGCAGAATCTCGGTGATTGGGAAGCTGCTGAAGACCATCGGCAGAAAAGCTATCGGCCCGCCGAGCTGACCTTTCAGCCCTATCGAGGCGAAGGTGTGCCGTGCCAGGTGCTCGTTCTGGTGTCGGCCGTCGGCGGAAATATCCCGACGCGCTTCGTGCTCAGCGACAAGCTGTTCGCGGTCTCTATGCTTGTCGTCGAAGGCTTCGACACGGCAACACCGCTTCCGCCGCATCAGGTCATCTTCAACGCCATCGGCGATGCCGACATCTGTCAGGCCGCACTCGATGCGGCCGACCGCGTCCTGGCTTTGGGTAAAGCCCCCGTTGTCAATCCGCCGGATCGCGTTCGTGGGACGGACCGAATTTCCAATGCCAACCGCGTGAGGAACCTGCCGCATGTCAGGGCACCCCGCATGGTGCTGGTCAAACACGCTCAGGTGCCGGAACAGGCTGAAATCTTCGGCTATCCCCTGCTGCTGCGCAGCCCAGGCTATCACACTGGACGATACTTCCGAAAAGTTGACTGCGGCGCCGATCTGGATGCGGCTCTCGCCGAGCTGCCGGGCGAACATCTGCTGGCGATCGAGTATCTCGATGCCCGAGACGCGGAAGGGCAGGCGCGCAAATACCGGGTGATGATGATCGGCGGCGAACTCGTCCCGCTGCATCTGGCGATTTCACGCGACTGGATGGTGCACTATTTCACCGCTGACATGGCCAAGCATCAGCGTTACCGCGACGAAGAGGCAGCCTTTCTCGCCGATATGCCGGCGGCGATCGGACAAGGGGCAATGGAGGCTCTGGAGAGCATACAGACCACTCTTGGCCTTGACTACGGCGGCATAGACTTTGCGATCGACCAGAATGGCGATCTGCTCTTCTTCGAAGCCAATGCCACCATGATCATCATGCCGCCACCGGATGAACCGATCTGGGATTACCGACGAGCACCGATCGCGCGCGCCATTGCTGCGGCCAGTAGCATGATTGCCGATAAAGCTTAGAGCGTTGCCCGCTGTTATTCAGCGGGCGCCCGGGCATCCTGTTGCCGAGCTGCCGAAACCAGCCGGCGCTGCGCGCGGATCGCGTTCCATTGCTGGTCGATGAGTACGCCGATCAGGATGACGCCGCCCATGACGGCAAAGTTGAGCGACGAAGGAATGCCGAGCAGGTTGACGAGGTTCTGCAGTTCCTGCAGCAGAACCGTACCGAGGATGACGCCAATCAGCGAGCCTTCGCCGCCGCGCAGCGAAAATCCGCCGAGCACGGCCGCGGCGATCGCATAGAGTTCGTAGAATTGAGCGTGGCTCGCCGGCGAGATCGAGCGGGTGTACATGGCAAAAAAGATGGCCGAGAGCGCCGTCAGCACACCGCAGATGATATAGGCGATCGTCACCATCTTTCCGGTGCGGATACCGGAATATTTGGCAGCCTCCTCGTTCTTGCCAATGGCATAGAGATAGCGGCCGAAGACGGAGCGATGCAGCACGACCCACATAACAATCGCGATGATCAGCAGCGCAATAAATGTGTTGGGAATGCCGTATGGCCGGCCGGCGGTCAGGAATTCCAAAGAAGGGAAATTCTGGCCGAAGGCGAAGCCGGCGGTGCCATCAGCTGTGTAGAACCGCGCAGCACCGCGATAGATCAGCAGGCCGCACAGCGTCACGACGAAGGGCTGAAGATTGAGCCGGGTAATGAGCCAGCCGTGGATCGCGCCGAGCACGCCGCCAAGCGCGAGGATAACCACAAGCGCCAGCGCCCACGGCATGTTCTGATTGGCGACGAAATCGATGAACAGCACGCCGAGCAGGGCCACCATCGAGCCGACGGAGAGTTCGATGCCGCCGGTGATGATGACGAAGGCCTGGCCGATCGACAATATCCCGAAAAGGCCGATGAGGTTCGACGTGTTGGCAAGGTTGATCGGCAGCAGAAAGCGCGGATTGATGAGCGTCACGACGATGCCGACGACGATGATCAACAGGAGCAGTCCCAAATCTTTCTTACTCATCGGATATCCATTCGATTTGGCCGCGGCCGTTAGTGTATCGCTTTGCCGACGGCCAGCAGAAGCACGTTCTCCTGGCTGAAGTCGTCCTTATCCAGAATGCCTGATATCTGCCCCTCATGCATAACCGCGATGCGATCGGAGACGCCGATGACCTCCTCCATGTCGCTGGAGATCATCAGGATCGCCACGCCAACATCCGCGAGATTGCGCATCAGCGTATAGATCTCGCTCTTGGCGCCGATGTCGATACCCCGTGTGGGTTCATCGAAGATCATAACCTTGGGGTTCATCGCCAGCCATTTTGCCAAAACGACCTTTTGCTGATTGCCGCCCGAGAGCGTGCCGGTGCGGGTTCCGACCGAGGGTGCCTTGATGGAGAGCCGCTTGCGCTGGACTTCGGCGGCCGCAGTCTCCCGCTCCGAAGACACGAGGAACCGGCTGGCATGAGCGGGAAGGTTGGGCAGGGAGATGTTCTGGGCGATCGGCAGATCGAGAAGAATGCCGCTGAGCTTGCGATCCTCGGGCACGAGGAAGATGCCGGATGCGACCGCCTTTGTCGCCGAGGTCAGCTTTATGTCCTTTCCGTCCATTTCAGTCGTGCCGCCGTAGCTCCTGTCGATGCCGAAGAGCACGCGGGCAAGCTCCGTCCGGCCCGATCCGACGAGGCCGGCGAGGCCCAGAATTTCACCATATCTGATGTCAAGATTGACCGAATGGCCGGGATAGGCCGCGGTCCTGAGGCCGGAGATCTTCAGCGCCGTCTTGCCCGGTGCTCGGCTCGCCTCCACATTGCGCGCCGCGAGCGCGCGGCCGATCATAAGCTTGACCATGCGGTCGTGGTTGATGTCGCTCTTTTGCAGCGTGCCGACGAGATTGCCGTCACGAAGCACAAGAACGCGGTCGGCGACGCGCTCGATTTCATGCAGCCGATGGGAGATGAAGATGACGCTGATGCCCTCGGCTTTCAGCGCATCGATGACGGCCAGCAATTTTTCCGTCTCGGCCAGCGGCAGGCTGGAGGTGGGTTCGTCGAGAATGACAAGGCGCGCATTGATGGAGAGCGCCTTGGCGATCTCGACCATCTGTTGCTGGGCAAGCGATAGCGATGCGACCGGCGTATCGGCCGAGAAATTCGCGCCAACGCGCTTCAGCAAAGGGGCGACCAGTTGGCGCAGGCGGGCGCGATCGACGAGCTTCAGCGGCCCTGCACGCAACGGCTCGCGGCCGAGAAAGATATTGGCTGCAACATCCAGATTTTCGAAAAGATTGAGCTCCTGGTGAACGAAGGCGATCCCCGAACCCAGGCTGCTTTCGACCGTCAGCGCGGCGTGCTCCGCACCGTCGATCGTGATTTTTCCCCGATCCGGCTTCACGACGCCACCGAGGATCTTCATCAGAGTCGATTTGCCGGCGCCGTTCTCGCCGACGAGGCCGATCACTTCGCCGGGACTGATCTCCATGGAAAAGCCGTCGAGCGCGACCACGCCCGGATAGGTCTTGCCGACCCCGGAAAGGCTGAGGAACGGCGATGCAGCTTCGGCCGAAGCCAAGGTATCGGAAAGTTCGTTCATGACGGATCCACAGCCTGCAGGGCTATCGGCACGATCTGGGCACCTGGCGGCAATCGACACATGAAACAGCGCCGGGGCTTGAAGCCGACGCTGTTCCTTTGCCGCATTTATTTGCCGGCCATTGCCTTCAGATTGGCAGCATACTTGTCGACATCGTCCTTGCCGATGATCACGGTTGGGATGATCTGCAGCTTGTTGGCCGGGATGGCCGACTTGTCGCCCTTGGTGTAGGCAGCCATCATCTTCATGCCCTGATAGGCCCAGAGGAATGGCTGCTGCACGACCGTGCCGGCGATCGTGCCTTCCTTGACGCCGCCGAGCGTGATCGGATCGTCATCGAAACCGACAACGGTGATCTGGCCGAGCTTGCCGGCTTCGTGCAGCGCTTCGTAGATTCTCGGTGTGTTGTAGGAATAGAAGCCGACCATGCAGGTGACATCAGGATTGGCGACGAGCGCGTCCTCGACATTCTTCTTGGCGCGAGTCTGGTCAATATCGTCGCCGCGCACATCCGTCAGTTCGATCTTCGTTCCGGCGATGCCGTCCTTCATGCCCTGGATGCGTTCCTTGGCATTGTCGGCGCCGAGCAGACCGACAAAGCCGATGCACTTGCCACCGTTCGGCATCGCCTTCTTGGCGATCTCAGCCGCCTGCTTGCCGGCATCGACGTTCGAGGAGCCGATATAGGCGATACGGTTGGTATTCGGCGCATCGCTGTCCGTCGTGAAGAGCGCGGTTTCGGAGGCGATCTTGTTGAGACCATCCGTCGAGGTCTTGGGATCTACGGCCGAAACCATGATGCCCTTGACGCCTGCTGAAACCAGGTCTTCCATCAGTCGCTGCTGGATCGCAACGGAGGACTGTTCGGGATACTTCAGTTCCAGATCGAAGTCCGGAAGTTCTGCCTGCGCCTTCTTGACGCCGGCTTCAGCGGCCTTCCAGAAGTCCGAAGCACCGTTGACCACGAAGGCCAGCGTCGGCTTGTCGGCAGCGTAAGAGGCTGTCGACATCGCGGTAGCCAGCATCAACCCCGCCGCAAAAACGGCAGCACCACGCAATGCATGTCTCATGATAGTCCCTCCCATAGACCCGTCTCCAGGGGTCCAGTTGCGAATTCGCGATCAACCGTCGTGCGAACCCCCTCCTAGGGTCTCTCGCAAAGCGAGATGAAGCGCAACGTCCAATCACGGAAGCAACGCTATACGACTAATTTTGATTAGTAAATAGAATTAGCAGCTTCGGAATACGAGATTTTTGCAAATAATCATATTATTGAAATTGCATCATAATTTAGTGAATTTTGAGAAATGTGTTAAAATTCCTCGATTTTTGCCGTTTATTTCGGCAGTGGTTGCCGATGTCTTGCGAATAATGCTAATAAAAATTAGCGCTATGGAGGGCGGCGCGAGCCGCGAGGCTTTCGCCCGAGGGGATGAGATAGTTTGATGAGAAGGACAATTGCCGCGAACAGTGACCGCGAGCCGGAGGACGGCAGGGAACCGAGGAGGCGAGGTCGGCGTCTCGGCAACAGGGTCACCATGACGGATATCGCCAAGGCGGCTGGATGCTCGCAGGCCGCCGTTTCGTTCGTGCTCAACAACACACCCGGCATGCGTCTCTCGCAGCAGACCCGCGACCGGGTCACCGAAGCAGCCCGCCAGCTTGGCTATGTCGCCCCCGTCTTTTCTACGCCGCCGGGGTTGGTCACCGCCTCAAAGCTCGACGGCATCATTGGCTTTGCGGTGGATCAGCTCGCCACAAGCCCCGAAGCGGTCGTTGCCATCGAGGGCGCACGCCAGGCGTCCTGGAATGCCGGAAACGTGCTGCTCGTTGCCCAGACCATGAGCGATCCCGTCATGGAGCCGCGTGCGATCAAGGCGCTCACCAGCAGTGGTATTTCGGCTCTGATCTACATGACGATCTTCACCCGCGAGGTGGAGATGCCGGACTATTTCCAGGACCTCAATATTCCGATCATCCTGCTCAATTGCTATACGGCCGACTATGCCTTTCCCGCCGTCGTCCCAAGCGAAATCGCCGGCGGCCAGACCTCCACCAAACATCTGATCGCGCATGGTCATCATCGGATCGCGACGATAACGGGCGAACCCTGGATGCAGGCAGCACAGGATCGCTTGACCGGCTATCGCCGGGCGCTCGCCACGGCCGATATTCCCTTCGATCCGGAATTGGTCATCGAGGGCGACTGGTCGGCCAGCGCCGGCTACTCGGCGACGATGAAGCTGCTTGCCCTTGCCGATCCTCCAACCGCGATCTTCTGCCAGAACGACCGTACCGCCATCGGATGCTACGAAGCGCTGAAGGAAGCGGGCCTGCGCATACCCGAAGACATGTCCGTGGTCGGCTATGACGACGAGGAAATCTCCCGCCATCTCGTCCCGCCGCTCACGACATCGATCCTCCCGCATCTGGCAATGGGGCAATGGGCGATCGAACATCTCGATACCTCGACTTCGCAACGGGAGCGCCGCTACCCGATCACGAAGCTGGAATGCTCACTCGTCAAACGCGCTTCCGTGACTACCCCAGCAGGCGTGCGCGTCGCTGCAGAGGCGAAGGCGGCCGGGCATCAGAGGGCGCGAGGAAAGCCGCCAGCTGCTTGAACGATTGTGCCCGCCCCTCCGTCGATTGGTCTGGGACCTAGCCGAGCTCTCCCTCTGCCGTTACAAAGCTGCCGCGGCTAACGAGGGCGGGGACGACACGCTCATTGGCTGGCGGCAGATCGGGATCCATCAAGCGCCGCTCGACAAGCTCCACTGCGCATTGAGCCATGATCTGCGGATCCTGGCGAAAGGTGGTTAGCCGGTAGCTGAGCCAGCCGGCTTCAGGAACGTCGTCAAAGCCGATAACGGCCACATCTTCGGGAATGCGCAATCCGACTTTCGCGCGCACGAAATCCATCAGGCCGAATGCGATCTGGTCGTTGGCGCAAAAGACGGCGTCAGGGCACGGCTGCTTTGAAAACAGAAGACGAGCAGCGCTTACGCCACCTTCGTAGTCGGAATCGGCGCCACGGCCGAGCGAGACCTCAAGGCCGAGTTCACGCCCCGCAGTTGTGAAGGCCGTCTCGCGCTCGGCAATACTCGGCGTGCCGGACAGAGAGCCGGCGACGGCCAATCGCCGACGTCCCTGCCGAAAAAAGGCTTCTGCCGCCTTGCGAGACGCCTCCGAATTGCCGGCGCGCACATGGTCAGCCCCCGGTTCCGAACGTCCGATCACCACCAATGGCTGGCCATTGCGATGTGCCAGTTCGAAAAAGCTCGCGGGCGGGGAGCCGGAAAGAATGATCGTCGCCTCAGCACGATGGCCGATCAATATCTTCTGGGCCGCGAGCATCTCTTCTTCGGTCTGCCCGGTGTTGATCAAGATCGGGACGCTGCCTCGCTGGATCAGCGACTTCGTAAGGGCGGCCACCAGATGCGCGCGGAAACCGACTTCCGGGCGCGTTGCAACGATGCCGACAAGACGGCTCTGGTTGGCAAGCACGCCGCGCGCGAGATCATTGACATGATAACCGAGCATATCGGCGGCGCGCAGCACCTTCTCGCGGGTTGCGGGCGCGACGCTGGCACCCGGCGTGAAGGTACGCGAAACCGCCGAACGGGATACGCCGGCGAGACGCGCCACCTGTTCGGCGCTGACAAATCGCATGCGCTCCCGGCGCGTCGGCTTGATGGAATTCGTCGCGTCGTCGGTCATTCCCGTTCCGTCAATGCCCGACCCTGGAGAGCACATCGGCCTTCAGGAATCGTTCGACGATCAACATAAAGGCGATGGATGGGACCAGCAACAGGAGGGCCGTGATCGAGGCGATCTGGTAGTTGCCGCCGGCACCGGCGGTGTAGAGCAGCAGCGGCAGCATATTGACGTCGGGCGCGCCGACGAAATAGCTGCCGGTGAATTCGTCGAGACTTTCCAGGAAGACGAAGATCGCGCTCGCCATCAGGCCCGGTGCGGCGAGCGGGAGGGTCACATCGAGGAAAGCACGCAAGGCGCCGGCGCCAAGCGAGCGTGCCGCCTGCTCGAGTTCCTGGTCGACCGCGGAAAAGGCCGCGGTCGCGATCCACACTGCATAGACTAGGCCATGCGACACATGCACCAGCACCACGCCAGGGATCGTGCCATTCAGACGAATTTCGTAAAAGATACGCGCGACGTTGACGTAAACCGTCAAATTGGGAAAGGCCTGCGGGATAAGGAAAGCGAGAAGGATAAGGCCGCGCAGCGGCAGCTTCACTCGTGCCAGCGCATAGCCGGCAGGAATGGCAAGCAACAGCGAGACGACCACCGTCAGCAGCGCAACGATCAGGGAATTGGTGAGCGATTCCACTGCCCCGCCACGCGGCGCGAACACGCGCGTCCAATAGCTGAAGCCATATTGCAGCGGCAGGTTATGCGGGAAATACCACTTCTCCGCCACGGTCCACAGCAGCATGTTGGCGATCGGACCGAAGATGAAGAAGGCCATCAGGCCGAAGATGATGCCACGCGGAAGCCACCAAAGAACGGCCGGGCGCCATTGCGGCACGCTGGTGGGTGAAGCCGATACCATCATGTGCGCTCCTTGATGTTCTGGCGGAGATAGATCCAGGCGACCGACGAGGCGAGCACCAGCGAGACGAGGCCGAGCGCATTGGCGACGCCGTAATCGCCATAGGTGTTGATGCGAAACGCGATGTCGGCGGTCAGCATGGTCGGTGACTGCGCATTGATCATCAGCGGTACGGACAGAACCGACATCATCGTCACGAAAGAGAGGATGAGGCCGACCGTCAGCGTCACGGCGACCTGCGGCACGACGATCTCGAAGAGCAACCGCAGGCGCGAGGCGCCGAGATTGCGCGCCGCCTCGATCGTGTCGCGGTTGATCGAGGCCATGGCGCCGGCCACCAGCAATGCCACGAAGGGCGTCTGCTTCCAGACGAAGGCGATGACGATACCGCGCCAGTCGAGCAGGCTGACGGCATCGAGCGGCGTCATCAGGCCGAGGCTGATCGCAACATTGTTCATCATGCCGTTCTTGGCAAGGAACGTGCGCAGGATCTGACCGACGACAATGAAGGGGACGAACATCGGCCAGCGATAGAGCCAGCGCAGGATGGCGACGGCAACCGGATGCTCGCCGAGCGTCAGATAGCCACCGATGGCGATCGAGGCGAGCCCGATCAGTATGGTCGAGAGGCCGACGATCAGCATCGAGAAGACGATGTCGTCGGTATAGAGATCAAAGGTCTTGTAGAAATTGCCAAGGCCATATCCACCCTCGACTTCAAAGGCGCCGACCGCTGACATGACCAGCGGCAGGATGAACAACAGCCCGATCACCGCCAGCGCGGGCAGCACGAGCAGGAGAGCGAGAAGACGTTTGGACATGGCGTTCGAACTCGAAGCGACAGCAATGACGGTGGTCTCTTCTTCCCGCCGGGGGATCGGGCAATCATTTGGAGAAAAAGACCCCTTCTGGCCTACCGGCCATCTCCCCCGCATGGGGGGGAGAAGACTCGCGGCAACCGCTCGTCCTCACTTGAGGTTTCGGCGGTGCGACGAGCTAGCCCTCCCCCTTGTGGCGAGGGTTGGGAGGGGTCTTTTTACTCGTGTGCGATTACCTGCTTCTCGCCCGGGAAGAAGAGGGATTTCTTACTTCACAGACTTCTCATAGGCTTCCAGGATCGCATCATTATACGGAGCGATCGGGAAAGGCTTGCCCTTGGTGGCGAGATCGTCCGGCGTGATGTCGACGAACAGCTTGTTCCAGGTCGCCTGGTCCAGCTTCGGCTTGACGAAGTTGGCGTCGATGCCCGGATACCAGTTGAACTGCTTGACGATGCCGTTCGCCTGAACATCAGGGCTGGTGGCGAGCGCGACGAACTTCTCCGCCAGGTCCTTATGGGCGGCCTCGGCCGGAACGACGTAATGCATCGGCTGGCCGGGCATGCCCGGAGCCGGCAGGACGAGTTTCAGGTCGGGCGACAGCTGGCCGTTGGCCTGCCAGGAGTAGAACATGTCGACCCAGACCGGACCCATGGCGATCTCGCCGCGGTTCAGCATGTCGAGCGTGCCTGCATTGCCTGGCGTCAGCGTGACGTTCTTGTTGAACTCGGCGAGGCTCTTGAAGGCATCGCCCCACTTGGTCGTTTCTTCCTGCTTGAACGGGCCGGTCATCAGGTTGTTGGCATCGCCCGCGCCGAAAGCGTAGATCCAGCCCATGACGAAGCTGACACCGGATGCGCCACCCTTGATGCCGTTATAGCCGAACTGCTTGGGATGCTGCTTGACCCAGTCGACAAGCTCGACATAGCTCTTCGGCGGATTCGGAACGACGGCAGGATTGTAGGCGATCGCCGTCTGGCTGTTGAACATCGGCATGACGTAACCGCCGACGTTGGAGCCGAGGGCGTTGTTGGCATTGTCGCGGGTGACGAGCTTGCCGGTGTCGATATCGCTGCGATACTTCTCGAGATAGCCCTTCTGGACCATGGGGCCGGCGAATTTTTCATGGACGACAGCGACGTCGACGTCCCAGGTCTTGCTGCCGGCGGCGGACTGCGCGTCGAAACGCTCCAGGATTTTCTGCGAGCCGGCATCGCCGGGGCCGGTGCCGACGGCGCGAACCGTGTTGCCCGGATAGGTCTTCTCGAAGAGCGGTCCGAGATACTGGTTGATGTAGTCGACCATGTTCTGGTCGCCGGCGGTAACGACCGTTAGCTCCTCGGCCTTCACGGGGAGGGCGGCAAGAGCGATGGCGATTGCTGCATAAGTCAATCTCTTCATGAGTAATTCTCCAAGAGTTGAAGGATCAGGCGTGAACTTCCCCGGCCGGTGCCCGGGAAATGGAGGAGACCGGCGCTGCGTCCGGCGGATTGAAAAGGAAGAGGGATTCGGCGGCGACATGGACATCGGCCTTCTCGCCGGGCGCAAACGCCCTTTCGGCATCGGCCAGGACTTCGTGTTCGCCGAGGTGTACGGCATGGCGCCAATGGCCGCCGGGATAGCTGACCGCTGTCACCTCGCCGTGGAAGACGACCTGGCCGGGAAGCGCCGCTTGGCCAGCCGGAACGAGCCTGCCCGCCTCGGGGCGGAACCGGGCCTCAACGATGCCGCTGACAAGCGGCCGGTCGAGCAGGGGGACGGCGGCAGCGAGATTGGCTGTCCCCCCCGCCAATAAGGAAACGATCGGTCTCGGCGGTTCCCTGCAGATACAGCACGTTTTCCGCGCCCATGAAAGCGGCAACGAAGGAGGAGGCCGGCCGATTGTAGACGTCTTCCGGAGTGCCCTGCTGGGCGATGCGGCCGGCATTGAGGATGACGATGCGGTCGGCCATGACCATCGCCTCTTCGCGGTCGTGCGTGACATGGATCGCGGTGATGCCGAGCCGCTTCTGCAGCACTCGCAATTCATGGCGCACGGTCAGGCGGATGCGGGCGTCGAGATTGGACAAGGGTTCGTCGAGCAACAGGATCTGGGGATTGACGGCGAGCGCACGGCCGAGCGCGACACGCTGACGCTGGCCGCCCGAAAGTGCCGCCGGCTTGCGGGCACCCAGCCCCTCCAGTCCGAGGAGCCTTTCCATGGCGGCGACCCGATCGTCGATCTCCCGCCGCGGCACACGCTTCAGCTTGAGGCCATACCGATGTTTTGCGCAACCGTCATATGCGGCCAGAGCGCATAGGATTGAAATACCAGCGCCATGCAACGCTTGTTGGGTGGCTCGTCGGTCACAATGCGATCATCGACGCGAACCTCGCCGGCCGACGGTTTGACAAAACCAGCCAGCACGCGAAGCAGCGTTGTCTTCCCGCATCCCGAGGAGCCGAGCAAAGCAACGAATTCGCCACGGCCGACGGAGAGATTGATGTCGCGAAGAATCGCCGCCGAGCCATACGAGCATGTAACATCATGCAGCGTAAGAAACTGCTCTCGGCTCATCGCGATCACCTTTTTGCACAGCTGTGCAATCCGGGTTGATTTCTATTGCTGCCGATTAACAGCCTGATGACATCGATTGGATTTCTGCATCACGCAGCGGCAATTACCGGGGCGTTCCTTCCGCACCTGTGAACGGATGTTTGAGACCATAGCCTGCATCGTCCTTTCGCGGTCCGCAAAGCCCGTTCCGGACATTCCCGTCCGGAACACCACTTCGAGACTGCGGACAACACCTGTCTGTCCTCCCTGGAAACACCGGCCTTAGCTCGCGATGCCCCTTGTCAGCTCCAGCGCCTGGCGCTCGAATAGCCCGCGATAGATCCCGCTCTTGCGGCGAATGAGGCTGGCATGGGTGCCCTCTTCGGCGATCTGTCCATGCTCGAAGACCAGCAGCCGGTCGAGCGCGCGCACGGTCGACAGCCGGTGAGCGATGACGAGTGTCGTGCGGCCTTCCATCAGCCTCTCCATTGCCTGCTGGATGAGCATCTCCGATTCCGAATCGAGGCTCGAGGTCGCTTCGTCAAGAATCAGGATCGGTGCATCGGCCAGGAATGCGCGGGCGATGGCGATGCGTTGCCGTTCGCCGCCGGAAAGCTTGATGCCGCGTTCGCCGACGAGCGTCGCATAACCCTTTGGCAACGCCTCGATGAAATCATGGGCGCTGGCAAGCCGCGCAGCCGTCCTGATCTCCGCCTGGGTGGCCGTCGGCCGCGCATAGGCGATATTTTCGGCCAGCGAGCGGTGAAACAGGATAGGTTCCTGCTGCACGATGGCGATCTGGCGGCGAAGGGATGTCTGCGCCACTTTCGATATATCCTGCCCGTCGATCGACACAGCGCCCTGGTTGACGTCGTGCAGGCGCTGGATCAGCTTGACGAATGTCGTCTTTCCCGAGCCGGAATGGCCGACGAGACCAACCCGCTCGCCCGGTTCGATGGTGACCGAGAAGTCCCTGTAAAGCGGCGCATGATGGTTGCCATAGTGAAAGGTGACATGATCGAACGTGATCAGGCCCGCCTTCACATGGAGGGCTGGCGCGCCCGGAACGTCTTCCACGCCCAAAGGCTGCGCATGGATGGTGACGAGTTCCTCCATGTCGTTCACCGAGCGCTGCAGGTTGCGGATATGCATGCCGATTTCACGCAGATAGCCTTGAAGGATGAAGAAAGCCGTCAGTACGAAGGTGATGTCGCCGGCATTGGCCTTGCCATTGGCCCAAAGCCAAAGGGCAAGGCCCAGCACGCAGCCGCGCAACAGGGTAAGCAGCGCGTTCTGCGAGGTACCGTTGAGGGTCGCCCGTGACCAGGTGCGCGCCGTGCGATCCTGCCACTTGCGGATCACCGAGGAGAGACGCTTGTCTTCCCGGTCCTCGGCACCAAAGGCCTTGACTACGGCATTGCAGGTCACGGCATCGGCGAGCGCGCCGCCAAGGCGTGTATCCCAGCTATTGGCCATGCTGGCCATCGGCGCGACATAGCGCAAAGCCATGGTCGCGGTGAACGCGATGAACAACACGGATCCGACGCCGACCAGCAACCCCATCACCGGCCAATACCATGTCATCAGAATGGTCGAGCCAATGAGCATCACCAGCGACGGGAACAGCGCAACGAAAACGGTATCGTTGAGCAGGTCGAGCGCCCACATGCCGCGAGTCACCTTGCGAACGGTGGAGCCGGCAAAGCTGTTGGCATGCCAGTCGCTGGAAAAGCGTTGAATATGAAAGAAGGAATCCGCTGCGATCTCCGACATCGACTTCAGCGTGAAGCCAATGATCGCCGTGAATGTGACCTGCCGCAAGATGACGGCGCCGATCGACAATGCCATCAGCCAACAGAAGGCGTTGAAGGCGTCGTTCCACGTTGTGACGTCGCTCGCCTGGCCCGACACCACGGCATCGACCAGCCGGCCGGAGAATAGGGGTGTCAGCACATCGGCAAGTGTCGACAGCATCGCTGTGAACAACATGAAGGAGGCGCAAACAGGCTGATGCTTCCAATGAGCCCAGCAATAGCGGAAAACGCTGCGAAAAGCCCCGCCGCGGCGGGATTTGAATCCAAGAGACATTGCTGTATCCGGCTTTCGCCGGCCCCGTCATAATGAAATGGATGTCCGCGCAAAACCGCGCGAAATGGTTTGGTGGGGAACGATCGACCGGAAGGTTAACACCAGTCCATCAGGTTCTGTCGCGTTGGAAAACGCCGACGGCTTCAGGCGATAGTCGCGGAAGCCACTGGGGAGTTGGAAAAATTAGCCATCGAAAACCCCCTAGAACCGTGTTGATGATGATCAACCCTAGATCGGTTGTGCCCGCGCGCCAAGTCAAATCTGGCGAAATTTTCGACTAAGCTTCGAGATGCGGCATAGTTGCAACATCTGCCGGACCGATCATGTGCCTGCAAGTGACGTCAGTACAAATTGCGCCCGTACATGGCAGACTTATTTTTGGCGAAATCGCTTCGATATTCCTGCGGGCTTTTCTGATAGACGGCACGAAATGCACGGTAATAGGCGGAAGGGGTCGCAAAACCGCTCGCCAATCCTGTCTCCTGAATGCTCATCGAACTATAAAGAAGCAGTTCTTTTGCATGCTGCAGCCGGAAGGCCATGTACATCTTTTTGGGATTGGTATTGAGATACCGTCGAAAAAGATACTGAAGCTCGCGCGCTGAAACACCGCATCGCTCGGCCACCGTCTCCATATTCAGGGGATCTTCAACCGTTTCCTGCATGATGCGTTGCGCCCGCAGCAAGGTCGGATTGGCCAGCCAGGACTGCCCGTTCACCATGTCTCGCTGACGTGTCTCCGGTGCACGGGGCGCCGTATAGACCAACTCGTTGCAAACGAGATGATAGAGCGTATCGCCACTCATTCTTCTCAGCAGCGACATCGAGCAATCCAGGCTCGCTGCCTGCCCCGCACATGTCGACCTGTTCCGATCCGTCACATAAAGCTGCTCGACGATGCTGCTGCCGGGAGACAGTTCTTTCAGCGAGGCCATCCCGGTCCAATGGCCGGTTGCGGTGTAGCCATCGAGCAGCCCTGCCTCGGCAAGCACGAGCGGTCCCGTATCCATTCCGCAAAGATGCGCGCCGCTCGCCGCCTGTCTGCGAAGCCAGCGAAAGAGCTTTCCCTTGGCGTCGTCGGCAACCGTGTAGGTTATCATCAGTATGACGAGATCGTATTTTCTCGTGTCCTCCAAGGTCGTCGTCAGCGGTACGGCAATGTCCATGCTCGTCGGCGCTTCAGCCGGATCGGCGGATAGAAAGTCGATGCTGAAGAGGTGCGCTTTTCCGACCCTGTTTGCCGCCCGGAACGGTTCGACGGCGACGAGAATACTGTGAAGCGACGGTTCTCTACCGATGATTACGGCGATCGATTTCTTCCGCTCCGCCCCTGCGGGAAGCGTACTGACCAGGCTGTTGGTGTCGTCCATTTTCCAACCGAAAGACGTCGCAAACATGTTGCGCACAGCAATAATCTTCTTCGTAAATTGCACGATATGGTTCGTATTTGTCAATCTCGTCCGCTGGGATCGATGCCATTATTCCTGCGCGCAAACAACATCAGGCAAGCAAGATTGTTGCGCTTGGACCCCATTGGTGGAACGGGAGAATATTAGATGTCATTTGTAAGGTCGGATATTTCCTTAGGGAAAACACGCCGCCGGACGGCTTCGGTTGCGCTCGCTGCGGCGCTTCTTGCCTCGGTCTTCGGAGCCCCGATCGCAGGTTTTGCGCAGGATGCCGGCAAGCCCGTCGTCATTGCTCGCGATATGGATCTCAACTCGCTCGATCCATCCAGAGCAACCTGCGACACCTGTCAGATCTACCTCAGCTCTGTCTATGATCGCCTGGTCGATCTTTCGCCAGACAACAAATTGGTTCCGATGATTGCGAAAGAGTGGAGCACGAGCGATGACCAGAAGGTCGTAACGTTCAAGCTTGACCCTGCCGCCAAGTTTTCCGACGGCTCGCCGGTCGAAGCCAAGGACGTCAAATGGACCCTCGAACGACTGAAGAACTTGAAGGGAGGCATGGCCTACCTCTTGGACAATGTGAAGTCGATCGACGCGCCCGATGCCGCAACCGTCGTCATCACCCTTTCGGTGGCAGATTCGGAATTCGTTGGCTCGCTGACCGCTCCCTATACGGGCATCATTAATTCCGACGTCGTCATGGCCCATGGCGGCGATGCGGATGCGGACGCAAGCACCAAGGACAACGCCGAACAGTGGCTGCTGGCCAATTCGGCAGGCGCCGGCCCCTATACTCTGTCGAGCTACAGCCCCAACAGTGAACTGCGCCTGAAGCGGAACGAGAATTACTGGCGGAAGAAGCCCTCGGTCGGCGAGTTCGTCTTCCTTCAGAGCAAGGATGCCGTCAGCCAGACGCAGTTGCTGCAAAACGGCAGCGCCGACATCGCCATGCAGGTCGATCCGACCACGGCAAAGGACATTACCGACCCCAATATCGTGGTCGAGACCAAGCCGTCCTTTAACATGGTCTATCTCGCCGTTAGCCCTGGTGCGAAGAACCTGCCGCATCCGCTGGACGCAAAGATCCGTGAGGCGATTGCCAGCGCGATCGACTATGACGGGATCATCGATCTGACCGTCGACGGCAAGGGCAAGCGCCTGAGTTCTCCCCTGCCGATCGGTTTCCCCGGCGGCGGCGTCGGCGAGCCGATCAAGCACGATGTCGAAAAGGCGAAGAAGTTGATGGCCGAGGCGGGCGTTGCCGATGGCTTCACGCTGAACGCGACCTATCCGAACGTCAATCAATACGGCGTCGACTACTCGCTGATGATGCAGAAGGTCCAGCAGGACCTGGCTGAAATCAACATCAAGCTCGATCTGCAGCCGGTCGAATTCTCCGTCTGGCGAGAAAAGATCAACGCGGACGGTATTCCTGTGACGGCTGTCTTCTTTGCGCCGGACTACTACGGTTCGTCGCAATATGCGCAATATTTCGCGATGATGGACGGCAGCGTCTGGTACAAGCGTTCCGGCGGCAAGAATGATCCGACGCTCGCCAATCCGGAAACGCCGAAACTTCTTGCCGAAGCCCTGTCTGCAAAGGGCGACGAGAGCAGCAAGTTGTTCGGTAAGCTTGGCGAGATGATGGCGAATGATCGCGTGATCCTGCCGATCGTCAGTCCCGATGCCGTTTTCGTTTCCCGTAAAGGCGTCAGCGGTCTGCGTTTCTCGGCCTGCTGCAATATCGTACTCTCGGACATCACGGCCAAGTAAGGACCTGATGTCGCCGATCAAGAACCTACCGGAGGCTTAGGCCTCCGGTGCGTGGGCGCTGGTTGTCTCGGATCTAAATCGTCTTCCCGAGAAGGGGATCGACGTCGTCATCGTTGGCGAAGCCGTGCCAATGTGTACCATCGGCTCCGTGCGCCTGACGCGGGGTTCGAAACCCTCGCTATTCCTCGTCCGTGTTTCTGGCATGGTTGCAGGCCGACGAGGGAAAATAACAAGGAAATTCCGAGTGCCATGACCCAATATGTCCTTCGACGATTGATCTCGATCCCCCTGCTGCTGTTGGGCGTGGCGACTGTCGCTTTCTTTCTGTCGCACTTTACGCAGGCGGACCCTCTTTCCGCTCTGGTCAGCGAGCGGCAAATGAACAATCCCGAGGTCGTTGCCGCCGCCAAGCAAAGATGGGGTCTCGATCGGAGCTTGCCCGAACAGTATGTCGTCTATATCGGGAATCTCGTGACGGGCGATCTCGGGACATCCTTCCGAACGCGCCGGCCGGTGCTGACCGATATCGCCGAAAGACTTCCCGCGACGCTGGAACTGGTCATATTCGCGATGCTCTTCGGTACGCTGAGCGGCATTGCGCTCGGCGTCCTCGCATCGCGGTTCCGCGATCGGCCAGCGGATTATCTTGCGCGATTCGTGGCCCTGTTCGGGTCCACCGTGCCGGTCTTCTGGTCAGGACTGTTGTTCCTCTATCTGTTCACCGTGAAGTTCAGGGTCATACCGGGGCCGGGCCGACTCGACGCCCGTGCGATCCCGCCGGATTTCGTGACCGGGATGTATACGGTCGATGCGCTGATTGCCGGGCAGTTCGGCACCTTTCTGAATGCGCTTCATCATCTCATCCTGCCGGCCTTCGTCCTTGGCTGGTCGGTGACGGGCATCATCTCGCGGCTGGTGCGCGCAAGCATGCTCGATGCCCTGGGGCAGGATTACATCCTGGCCGCACGGGCCAAGGGCGCAGGTGAGGCAAGGACCCTTCTACGCCACGCACTTCCGAACGCCATGATACCGACCCTGACCATCATTGGATATTCCTTCGCCTATCTCATCACCGGAGCCGTTCTGACGGAAACGGTCTTTGCATGGCCGGGCATCGGCTCCTATGCGGTCGATTCCGCACGGACGCTGGACTACCCGGCAATCATCGGTGTTTCCCTTATCGGGGCTTCCGCCTTCCTCCTGGCGAACCTGGTGACCGATGTCGCCTACGCCTTTGCCAATCCGCGTCTGGAGCTGGGGTGATCGAATGTCCATCTCTGCGAGCGCAAGAACATCAAAACAGTCGGGTATTACAATGCGGCCGGTCTTGATCATCGGCCTGGCGATTGTCGTCTTCTGGATCTTCGTCGCCCTGACCATCGATATGTGGAGCGTCTACGATCCGCTGAAGCTCATCGGCCGGAAATTGCAGGAACCGTCGCTGCAACATTGGCTGGGCACGGATGCGCTGGGCCGTGACGTGCTGACGCGCACACTCTATGGCGCGCGTTACTCCATCGCGATTTCCGCCGTGGTCGTGATCTGTTCGGTGCTGATCGGTTCGGCGCTTGGGGCAATTGCCGGCTTTTTCGGAGGCTGGGTCGACGGCGTGATCATGCGTCTCGTCGATGTGACGCTTGCCTTTCCACCGGTTCTGTTGGCGATGGCCGTTGCGGCATCGCTCGGGCCTGGGCTGCAGAACGCCGCGATCGCCGTCATCGCCGTATGGTGGCCGGTCTATGCCCGGCTGATGCGAGGGCAGGTGCTGGATGTCATATCACGCGATCATATTGAGGCTGCGCGCGCCGGCGGCGCGACATCTTTCCGATTGCTGACCAAGCATATCCTCCCGCTTTCGTGGACCCCAACGATCATCAGCGCGACCATGGACTTCGGGCAGGTGGTGCTGCTGGCAGCCTCGCTGAGCTTCATCGGGCTTGGCGCCCAGCCCCCAAGCCCTGAATGGGGTGCGATGATTTCCGACGGAGCCGCCCATTTCTATTCCTGGTGGATCGCTTTCGGGCCCGGCATCGCAATCCTGTCCCTTGGCCTCGGCTTCAATTTCATTGGCGACGCGCTGCGCGACATACTCGATCCGAGGGAGCGTTGATCAATGGTGAACAATGAACCATTGCTTGACGTTCGCGATCTCCGCGTGACCCTCAGCAACGGCGTCGAAATCGTCCGCGGCGTCGATTTCGTTGCCGAAGCCAGCAAGGTCGTCGGGATCGTCGGCGAGTCCGGCTCCGGCAAATCCATTACCATGCGCGCGGTGATGGGATTGCCGCCGTCACAATCGAAGCTCTCGGGCTCGATCAAGCTTCACGGCGAGGAACTTATCGGCGCTTCCAAACGCCGGCTTCAGCAGTTGCGGGGCAGCAAGATCGGCCTGGTTTTCCAGGACCCGATGACGGCGCTCAATCCTGTCATCACCGTCGGCAAACTGATCGCCGAAGCGCTGCGCCTCCATAATCCCGGCATGTCGGCAGCAAAAGCAAAGCAGAAGGCGATCGAGCTTCTCGAACTCGTCTCCGTTCCGCAGCCGGAGGTCCGGGCCAACCAATATGTCCACGAGTTCTCCGGCGGCATGCGCCAGCGCGTCATGATCGCCATGGCTGTCGCAAACAATCCCGAAGTCCTGATCGCCGACGAACCGACCACCGCGCTCGACGTGACCGTGCAGGCTCAGATCCTCGAAGTCCTCAAGGATCTGCAAAATCAGTTCTCGATGGGGCTGATACTGATCACGCATGACCTCGGCGTCGTGGCGGGCGCGGCAGACACTGTCATCGTGATGTATGCCGGCAAGGTGATGGAAAAGGGACCGGTTCGCGAGATCTTCTATCGATCGAGACACCCCTACACGCGCGGGCTGTTGTCCTGCCTTCCGACCATCAGCGGCAGGGAAGGCACGCTTCAGCCCATTCCCGGTAGCCCTCCCTTGCTGAGCACGCGGCCGCATGGCTGCCCGTTCCATCCCCGCTGCTCGATGGCCCGCGATATCTGTCGGTCGGATGAGCCTCCGCTAAAGCAGATCGATGGCGTCATGAGTGCGTGCCATTTCGCCGGGGAGCTCCACGGCAGCGCCTCCGATCAACAGATTTCGAGCGTGGGACGATGATGAATTCCACTGTTTTATCGGAACCCCAAAACGCCGAGGCGGTCCTTTCCGTCCGTGATGTGACCAAGGATTTCGCAATCAAGGGCGGGTTGTTCGGATGGCAATCCGTCCGAACGGTCAAAGCGGTCGCCGGTGTCTCCTTCGATCTTCTCAAGGGTGAGACGCTGGGCGTGGTCGGGGAGTCCGGTTGCGGGAAATCGACACTTGGCCGCTGTCTGCTGCGGCTCGTCGAGCCGACATCCGGCGAGGTGCGTTTCAAGGGCACCGATCTCGCCACGCTTTCCGCCGACGAGATGCGTCTGTTCCGGCGCCATCTGCAAATCGTATTCCAAGACCCGCTCGCATCGCTGCATCCACGCATGCGCATTCGAGACATCATCGCCGAGCCGCTGCGTCTCATAGGCACTACCGGCAAACCGGCATTGGAGCGGGCGGCGGAATTGCTGGACCTCGTCCGGCTGGCGCCAGAGCACGGACAACGCTTCCCGCATGAACTGTCCGGCGGGCAGAGGCAGCGCGTCGGCATCGCTCGCGCCCTGGCGCTCAATCCGGAAATCCTCGTGCTGGACGAGCCGGTCTCGGCGCTTGACGTTTCTGTGCAGGCAGGCGTGCTCAACCTGCTTGAGGAGTTGCAGGAAAAACTTGGCATCGCTTATGTCTTCATCGCGCATGATCTTGCCGTCGTCCGGCATGTGTCCGATCGCGTCGCGGTGATGTATCTCGGCAAGGTCGTCGAGATCGGCAAGGCCGGGCAGATCTATGAAAACCCGGCCCATCCCTATACGAAGGCGCTGCTTTCCGCCGCTCCCTTGCCTGACCCGGATGCCGAGCGCGTGCGCCAGCGCATTACGCTGAAAGGCGATGTGCCCAGTCCGCTCAATGTCCCCTCCGGTTGCCCTTTCCGCACGCGCTGCTGGAAAGCGCAGGAGATTTGCTCGACGGTCGTTCCGCAACTCGGAGACATCGAAAACGGACACAAGGCTGCTTGCCACTTCCCCGAAACCAATCTCGGAGAGGTGGCGTGATGGAAACGAACAACGGCACCCGACCCGGCCTCGTGTTCGGCGTGATCGCCGACGACCTGACCGGCGGGCTCGAACTGGCCTCAATGCTGGTCGCGCGCGGAATTCCGACATCCCTATCCGTGGGGATCGAGATGCCGGCGGATATTCGGACCGCCCACGTCATCGCTCTGAAGTCACGTGTTGCCCCCGTGGAGGATGCCGTCCGGTCGACGCTTGCAGCCCTCGACATATTGCTCGACCGCGGCGCCCGGCAGATATTCTTCAAATACTGCGCGACCTTCGACTCCACGCCGGGTGGCAATATCGGGCCTTGTGCTGAAGCCATCATGGAGCGGCTGCGCACGGATCAGGCCTTCTTCGTGCCGGCGCTCTGCGAGACCCGGCGAACCGTCTACCAGGGGCACATGTTCGGAGGCGAGGAACTCCTCGGAGAATCGTCGAAGCGCTTTGATCCACTGACGCCAATGACGGATTCGAACCTCGTGCGCGTGCTGCAGGGCCAAAGCCGGAGGTCTGTCGGGCTGATCGACTACACCGTCGTGGACCGAGGGCCGGACGCTATCAGGTCCAACGCCCAGGACCAGGCAGCCCGAGCCGGAAAGTCGCTCTTCATCGCGGATACGCTTTACGAACACCATCTTGCGGCCCTGGCACGCGCCAGCGCCGATATGCGCTTCCTGACCGGCAATTCGTCGGTGACAGCCCATCTGCCGCCGATATGGCTGGAACGCGGGCTTGTCGAACAGGCTTCAGCGATAAGACTTGCACCGGTGGATGGCCCGGGCGCAGTGCTGGTCGGCAGTGTTGCTCCACAGAGCGCCGCCCAGCTCAAACGGTTCAGTGCAACGAGCCCGGTCTGCACCGTCGATATCGCACGGGCCTATGCCGGCCATGACCTCGTGGAGGAAGCCCGGCGGTTTGCCGTTTCCGCCATCGCCAGCGGAGGCAATTTCGCGATCAGCACTGCGTTGCCGCAGCATCGTATCGATGAGCTGCAATCGGCCCATGGGCGGCTCGAACTTGGCGCGCGAGCGGAAGGCATCCTCTCCGAGATCGCGAAAGTCATCGTCCTGGAGCTCGGCGTTCGCCGATTGGTCGTTGCTGGTGGAGAGACGTCGGGGGCCATCGTCAGGGCGCTTGGTATTCGCGACCTGCAGCCCGGGCCTTATCGCGAACCGGGCTTTTCCCGTGCGGTTGCGACGGAGCCTTTCCCGATCGCACTGATGCTGAAGTCAGGCAAGCTCGGCAGCATCGACCTCTTCGCCACGGCTCTGGAGGACATGTGTCACCCCATCGCCGAAGACCCCCTTCTAACCCGCTGGCCCCCGAAAGGCTGATCCATGAACGCTAGTGCTGAACGACTTCGCCAATCCCTGGTCGACGCTTCGAACGAAGCCGAGGCGCTTCGACTGAATGCAGGGACATCAGGCAATATCAGCGTCAGGCTCGAGGCCGGCATGCTGATCACGCCGACGGGCGTACCCCCAAAGTCGCTCCGGCCGGAGCTTGTCGTCGCAATGGATTTCAACGGCACCTGGTCGAGTGAGGTAACGCCCTCCAGTGAATGGGCGCTGCATGCCTCGATCTACAAGGCTCGCCCGGAAGTCCAGGCGATCGTCCACGCCCATCCGGATCACTGCGTGGCTTTATCCTGCGCGCGCGAATCTCTGCCGGCCTTTCACTACATGATCGCCGGCTTTGGCGGCGATGACATTCGCTGCTCCAAATATGCCGTTTTCGGGTCTCCCGAACTTGCCGATGCGACAGTCGAAGCGATTGAGGGCCGCACGGCCTGCCTGCTTGCAAATCATGGAATGGTCGCGGTCGGCACGTCAGTCGCCGAGGCTTTCGGCCGGACGCTGAAATTGGAAACGCTGGCACGCCAATACATTCTCTGCCGCTCGTTCGCGCAGCCCGTGGTTCTAACCCCAGACGACCTGGCGGAGGTCAAGGAGCGTTACAAAACCTACGGTCGACAGGCCGTGCGTGCATCCTGAAATCCATCCTTCGCCAACTCTTCAGCGGCCATCCGATCGAGCCGGAGAAACCGTGATTACTGCGCCGCCAACCACCGAGCCTGAGACTAAACCGGATTTGCCGTCGGGGCCGGTCTGGACGCCCTTCGTTTCACAAAAACAGGCGCTGCGGCGCTAGACAGCAATAGAGGGAGAATAAAATGGAACAAAGCTTGACCAATAGCCGGGACAGCGAGCTTCTCGCACGCGCAAGCAAGGTCGTGCCGAACGGTATGTGGGGCCATATGGCGACCCGTGCTATCGGCCCAGGGTATCCGCAATTTTTCTCGAAGTCCGACGGTTGCCGCGTTTGGGATGCTGAAGGCAACGAATATATCGATTTCATGTGTGCCTGGGGCCCCAATATCCTTGGCTACAGACATCCGGAGGTCAATACCGCCGCGCTCGCGGAAATCGCCAGGGGTGATATCGCCAATGGTCCGACGGAGCGGATGGTCGAACTCGCCGAGCTGTTCGTCGATACGATTGACTATGCCGACTGGGCTCTTTTCCAGAAGAACGGCACAGACGCGACAACGACCTGCGTAACCATAGGCCGCGCCACCACCGGCAAGCGCAAGATCCTGGTCGCGCGCGGCTCCTATCACGGTGCGGTTCCGTGGTGTTCGCCCTCGGTGGTCGGCGTGACGGCAGAGGACCGCGCCCACGTTATTTTCTTCGACTACAACAACGCCCAGAGCCTCGATGAAGCGGTTACCGGCGCCGGTGACGATCTGGCTGCCATACTGCTCACGGCATTTCGCCATGACTTGAACCGGGATCAGGAGATGCCGGATCCGGCGTTCCTCAGGCATGCCCGAAGCATATGCGACCGCACCGGTGCTGCTCTCATCCTCGATGACGTGCGCGCGGGCTTCCGCCTCGATGTGCGTGGCAGCTGGGCGATGCACGGGGTCAAGCCTGATCTCGGCGCCTATTCGAAGGCGATTGCCAATGGCTGGCCTCTTGCGGCCGTTGCCGGAAATCGCCGCATGCTGGACGGGGCGTCAAAGATCTTCGTTACGGGTTCCTTCTGGTACGGCTCGGCGGCGATGGCCGCCAGCATCAAGACCATCGGCATCCTCAAGAGCACCAACGCTCTGGCGCATATGGAAGCAATGGGCCTAAGGTTCAGAGAGGGGCTGGCATCCGTCGCCGAACGGCATGGTGTCGTTCTGCATCAGACAGGACCGGCGCAAATGCCGATACTGCGCTTCGAGAACGATCCCGACCTGAAGATCGCGAACACCTTCTGCGCAGCAGCGCTCCGGCGTGGCATCTACCTCCATCCGAAGCACAATATGTTTCTGAGCGCCGCACACCAGCCGGCCGACATTGATCGGGCGCTGGAAGCCGCTGATGCCGCGATGAAGGATACTGTCGCGGCCAATTCCGGCATATCGCACCGAACAGGTGCGTGAACCGAAAATGCCGTAGCCGCTACAGGTGGGCGTAGGCTATTCGCGCTTGCCACCGGCGCGGCATTTGCCAGTCAGGAGCGTTTCGGCGCCGTCGAGGGATCGACGGCCCGCCGTCCGGGTTATCTCCGAAGGGTCGGCTGCTCGGCAAGATTGTTCATCGATTTGAGCGCGGCGTGGATCTGGGCGACGACCGCCGCGCCCTCGCCAACCGCCGCCGCCACGCGCTTCGTCGAACCCGACCGGACGTCGCCGATCGCGAAGAGGTTGGGGACGCTTGTCTCCAGGGGATGGGGATGCTGGCCGGACCGATCTGCCGCCGCGTCGGTGCCGGTCAGGATAAAACCGCTTTTGTCGCGAGCAACACGGCATCTGACCCAATCAGCGTTCGGATCCGCTCCGATGAACAGGAAGAGGTGCCTCAGCGCGAGCTCTAGGCTTCGTTCCGCCGCCGCATCGCGCAAGACAGCGCCCGACAGTCCCGTGCGATCGTTTCCGGACACGGATGCAATCTCGCAGCCGACATGAAGGACCACGTTCGAAAGGGCGGCGATGCGGTCGATCAGATAGCGCGACATCGTCTCTTCGAGTGGCCTGCGCACGACGAGATGGAGCGTTCTTACCTGCGGCGCCAGATATGCGACAGCCTGCCCGGCGGAATTGCCGCCGCCAATGAGGGCGATCTCCTCGCCCTGGCACAACCGTGCCTCGACGGGCGTCGCCCAGTAGGAAATTCCCGCTCCTTCGAAAGTGTCGATGTTCTGGACCGCCGGGCGTCGGTAGCGTGCTCCTGACGCGATGACGACAGTCTTGGCGCGGACGGATCGCTCCCCAGTCAGCTGGAGGAAATGCGGCTCCCCCGGTTGCTGGGCCGGCCGGAAGTCGAGCACGGCAAGGGGTAGCGCGATATCGGCGCCAAACTTGAGCGCCTGATTGAATGCGCGTCCGGCAAGGGCGTGGCCTGAAATTCCCGTCGGGAATCCAAGATAGTTTTCAATCCTCGCCGATGCGCCTGCCTGTCCGCCTGCCGCACGCTCGTCCACGACAATGACTTTCAGACCCTCGGAGGCGGCATAGACCGCGGATGCCAGCCCGGCAGGACCCGCGCCGACGATCGCGACATCGTAGAGCGCTTCGGGGTCGATGTCGGGCGTGATGCCAAGACACATGGCCGCTTCGAGCTCAGTCGGATGTTTCAGAACAGTGCCGTTCGGACATACCATTACCGGGACATCCTCGGGTGCGACCCCCAACCTCTTGACGAGGGCCTGCCCCTCTTCGTCGACCGTGCAGTCGAGGACCAGATGCGGATAATTGCTCCTGGTCAGGAAGCCCTGAAGGCGGGTCAAGGCTGAACTGCCCGGCACCCCGAGAAGGATGGAGCCCGCGCCGCCCGTGTCGATCAGCGCCACCCTACGCAGAATGAAAGCGCGCATGACCAGCTCGCCGATATCGGCCGAGCCGATGACCATCGCGCGAAGATGTGCGCCATCGAAGGGCAGGGCGACGCATCCTTCGGGACCCGCGACACCCCTGACGAGCGAGGGCCGGCCGGCGAGCTGGCTGACCTCGCCCGTGAAGTGACCGGGCTTGTGGACGACGACCTCGGTTTCGTTCAACGGGCCGTCGTGGCGGAAGACTTCAAGTGAGCCTTCCAGAATGATCCATATGGGTGCGGCTTTTTCGCCGAAGCCGAAGATGGTTTCGCCCGCTTCGAATTTGCGGGCATCCGCGCTCGCGAAGCGCCGGGCCGTCGCCATCTGACGGGCGGTGAGAACGGGGAACATCTGCTCAATGCGGCTGCTAGAAGTCGACATGGCGGCCCTCCGATAATCGTGTTCGGTCTCAAATATATCGCGGGATGGGACCGCTCTGTGGCGTCTGGTTCGGCAGCTCCACCACCGTCTCGTCGATATAGCACCATCCCCAGCCCTCTGGCGGGTCGTAGCCCTCGATGATGGGATGACCCGTCTCTCGGAAATGCGCCGTCGCATGACGGCCTACGGAATCGTCGCAACAGCCAACATGGCCGCATTCCCTGCAGAGGCGGAGATGGACCCAACCCTGATCGATTTCGAGGCATTCTTCGCAACCAAGCGTCCGGGGAGCAACATTCCGGATCAACGTCAGATGTCCGCATGATTTCATCGAAACGCGTCTCCTCGGTATTTCACCAGCCGTGCTTTCGGTCGAAGACACAAGTATAGCTACTATCAGTGTCTCTGCTTGTCCACGCTGACAATCTGATATCAATTGCTATCTATGACCATCAGCCCCAATGGGCCTAGAATTTCGACCATCAACACAATCGTTCGCAGGATCTCAACAATGATTGGTTGCGTGTTTCCGGTTCTTCTGCTCCTGATTGGGGGAGTTCTCGGCGGCGTGCTGGGTGGGACATCAGGCGAGGTTTGGGGCGGATCGATCGGTTTCCTGTTAGGGGTCGTGCTCTTTGCCGTACTTCTTGGAGTGCTCGCACGCTCCCGCCACCGATAATTGACGGCGCTTTTCTGTTGAATGGTCTAGGTGCAGCGCACCAGCTGTCGCGACCGGATTGACGATGCGATCGCATCTTGCGGGCAATGGAACGTTAGCGCCGAGGCCTACTTTCCCAAGTTCCTCAGTGGCGCGCAGCTCTCCCCGACGACGAGCGAGGGTTGGAAGACGACGTTGCGGGCATCCACGCTGGTCCCGCGATTGATCCGGTCGACAAGCAGCCGTAGAGCTTCGTTGGTCATGTCGATCACAGGATGCTCGGTGCGGGTCAGCCGCGGACGCAGTCCGCCGATGCCGGGAATGGTGTCGGTGGAAGCGATCGAGATGTCGTCGGGACATTTGAGGCCGAGATCCGCCAGAGCGCGCATGACGCCCAGTGCCATGACACCGTTCGCGACATACAGCGCCGTCGGCGGTTCGGCCTGCGTCAGCAGCTCGCGGGCGACCGAATAGGCCGTGTCTTCGCGAAATTCACCGGCCCTGACGTGATTGGGCGCCGGCTCCAGCCCGCGGGCCCGCATGGCCTCCAGCATGCCGTCGAGACGACCACGTCCTGTCGTAAGATGCAACGGGCCCGTGATGGTGCCGATCCTAACATGGCCGAGATCCATGAGGTAATTGGTCACTTGACGGGCCGCGGAAATGTTGTCGATGGTGATCGTATCCGTCTTTTGTCCCTCGACCGTGCGGCCGAACAGAACGGTCGGGATTTGCTCGCCCTCGCTGTCGCGCTGCGGCTGCGCCGTGACCACGTCGACTGGAACGAGGATGATGCCGTCGCAGGAGAGTGCGCGGATGCGGGCGAGGATTCGGCGTTCGTTTTCCGGTTTCTCGTCGCTGTTGAAGAGCACGAGCGAATAGCCCCAGGCGGCCACCGCCGCCTCCGCCGCCCAGACCAGACGCGCGAAGAAGGGATTGGCAAGATCGGCGACCACGAGCGCGATCAGCTGGCTGCGCCCGCGCTTCAGGCTGCGCGCCGCCTGCGACGGCGCATAATTGAGATCGTTGATCGCGGCAAGCACCCGGGTGCGCAATTCCGGGCTGACATAGGCGGAATCATTGACGACGGCCGACACCGTTGCCGTCGAGACTTGCGCCCGGTTTGCCACATCCCTGATTGTCGCCATTCGCCACCCGGAGCATTGTAACTAATCGTTTCGCTGATAAGCTGTGGCAATTCGGCGAATTTGTCCAGAAAAAACTGAAAATCCGCTTGCGAAACCAACAGAAATCGAGAATGCTAGCAAAACGGTTAGCTGGTGTTTGCCAAACAAAGCCGGCTGGATGGGAGGAGGAGTTCCATGAAATTCGTTGGGTTTGGTTTCCTGGTCGCCGCAGCGGCCATGGCAGGCTTTCAGGCACATGCGGCGGACAAGCCGCTGATCGGCATCGTCTCGATCGCCGCAACCGAAGCGAACAACGTTCGCTATATCAACGGCGCCAAGAAGGCGGCGGAAGAACTCGGCTATGATGTTTCTGTGGTCGATGCCGCCGGCAGCGCCGACCAGGCGAATGCGGCGATCCAGAATTTCGCGCAGCGCAGCGCCTTCGCGATTGCCGATCTCGTCTTTCCTGCCTCGTCGATCGGCGCGGGTCTCGATGCGGCAAAGCAAGCCAACATTCCTGTCGTCACCTGGGGCGGCGGCCTCGGCCTGAGCGTGGCTGCGACCAATGGATCCGGTGCACCGATCGCCGAACCGGTCATCCAGAAGATGATCGACGACATGGGCGGCAAGGGCGAGCTTCTGGCATTGACCTATCATACCGGCGAGGTCTGCCGTAATCGCGAAGCGCTGATGGATCAGATGCTGCAGAAATATCCTGACATCAAGGTCGCGAAGAACGAGGTGCGTATCCCCGGCTATTTCGAGGATGGCGCGCAATATGCCAACGCATGGCTGGCATCGCATCCCCCCGGTGATGGCAAGCTCGCCATCTGGGGCTGCTGGGACGATCCGGCGATCGGCGCGATCGGTTCGCTTCGCTCCCAGAGCCGCGACGACGTGACCGTTTACGGCGTCAACGGCAATGCGCAGGCTATCGAAAACATCAAGAACGGTCACATGACCGCGACCGCCTGGGAAGACAGCTACACCGAAGGCTACAATATGATTAAGCTGGTGGCTGACATCAAAAAAGCCGGCGCGGACTGGAAGCCAAAGGCGGTGGAAGTGCCTGCCGTCCTGATCACCAAGGATACGGTGGCGGACTTCCTGAAGCAGCATCCGGACGCGGTGCAGTAAGCCGGCTTGAAACAGGAAATGGAAGAGTAGCGATGCTCGCGTCCAATCCGGAAAAGGAGGCGTCCGTAACGCCTCCGCTTCTCGTTGCCCATGGCATCAGGAAAGCCTATGGTGGCGCACAAGCGTTGAAGGGCGTGTCGCTGACGCTGGGCGCCGGTGAAATCCACGGGCTGGTCGGCGCCAACGGCGCCGGGAAATCAACCTTTATCAAGGTGCTGGCGGGACTGACCCATCCCGACGCCGGCGAAGTCCTGATCGATGGCAGCCCCGTAACGATTGCCAATCCGGCTGCCGCTACCGATCTCGGCATGAGTTTTATCCATCAGGAACTCGCCTTCATTCCGGGCATGACTGTCCTGGAAAACATCATGCTCGGGCTGCCGAAGAAGACACGCTTCGGCTTCGTCGACTGGAAGGCGATCGCGCGGGATGTCGAGCCCATCGCCCGGCGCGTCGGCATCACCGCGCCGCTGAATGCGGAGGTGAAGGATCTATCGACGGCCGAAAACTGGCTCATCAACATCTGCCGGGCGCTGATGCGCAAGGCACGGCTGATCGTGATGGACGAGCCGACAGCCTCGCTCTCTGCGGCTGAAAGCGAAAAGCTGTTCAGGATCGTCGAGGATTTGCGCGATTCCGGCGTTGCGATCCTCTATGTCTCGCATCGGCTTGACGAGATTCTGAGGCTCTGCGCCGCCGTGACCGTTTTCCGAGACGGCAATTTTGTGTCAGTCATCGACAAGCCCGATCTCACGCGCGCAAGCCTTGTCGAGGCAATCGTCGGCGGTGCAGTCGAAAAGCTCAGCCACCACAAGGACTATGTGCGGAACGAAGCTGTCCTCTCCGTCGCTGGGCTGACGCGGCTTCCGAAGGTCAAGGACGTCTCTTTCGATCTGCATCGCGGTGAGGTACTCGGTATCGGCGGCCTTGTCGGTGCCGGCCGCACGGAGCTTGTCCGCCTGATCTATGGTGCCGATCGCGCCGATTCCGGTGCGATGACGCTGGAAGGAAAGCCTTTCCTGCCGAAGAGCCCTGTGCAGGCTGTCAAGGCCGGGCTTGGGCTGGTGCCGGAAGAGCGCCGCGCCGATGGCCTACTTTTGAGCAAGAGCGTCGCTTTCAATCTTCAGCTTGCAAACCTTCTGAACATCATCCGCAATCCGGCGCTGCCGCTGATCGATTATCGCCGCCGCGAAAATCTTTCGGCGCAGATCGTGCGCGATCTCTCCGTCAAGACGCAGTCGATCGAGACGCCGGTCGGCCTGCTTTCCGGCGGCAACCAGCAGAAGGTGGTGATCGGTCGCTGGCTGCTGCGGCAGCCAAAAATCCTCATCCTCGACGAACCGACGCGGGGCGTCGATATCGGAGCCCGCGCCGACATCCATCGCCTGATCCGCAATCTCGCCGCACGCGGCATGGCCGTCATCGTGGTCTCGTCGGAGCCGGACGAACTGCCCGATCTCTGCGATCGCGTCCTCGTCATGGCGGAGGGACGGATCGTTCGCGAACTGACCGGAGCGGGCATCACGCGCAATGCGATCGTCGAGGCAAGCTATGCCTTCGACGGCACGGAAAGGACATGACATGAGCGACGTCGCGGTTTCGACACGCAGTCTTTCGCCGGGTGCCAGGCGCGCCCTTGGCGCTTTTGCGCGCTATGCGACGATCATAGGTCTGGTGGCGATGATCGTCGCCTTCTCGATCCTATCGCCGCGCGCCTTTCCGACGATCTACAATTTCACCAACGTGCTGAACCAGACCTCGCTCGCGATGATCATCGCCGGCGGGCTCACGCTCGCCGTGATCGTCGGCGAACTGGACTTGTCGATTGGGTTTGCCGCCTCGCTGCATGGCGTGCTGGTGACCGGCCTGATCGTCTCCAACAAGCTGCCGATCGGCTTGGCGATACTGATCGTTGTCGTGCTCGGCGGCCTGATCGGGTTGGTCAACGGGCTGATCGTGACCAAGGTGAAGGTCAATTCCGTCATTGCGACACTCGGCGTCGGCACGATCCTGACAGGCCTTTCCTTTGCCTATTCCGCCGGCGTACCCATTACCGCCGGTGTGCCGGAGGCCTTTCTGCAGGTGTCGCTCGGCCGTTGGCTCTTCGGCATCCCGAACAATATCGTCATCATGGCCGTGGTGCTCGGCGGGCTCTGGGTGCTGGTGGAGCGGACTGCGCTGGGCCAGGAAATCCAGGCGGTCGGCGGCAATCCGTCGGCAGCGCGGCTCGCCGGCATCAATGTCGATCGCATCAAGATCCTCGGCTTCGTCATCTCGGGGATGTGCGCCGCACTCACAGGCATCCTGCTCGCCTCGCGGCTGGGAAGCGGCACGACCAGTGCCGCTGATCCCTACCTGCTGACGGCATTCGCCGCCGTCTTCCTTGGCTCGGCGACGCTGCGCGACGGCGAGTTCCATGTCTTCGGAACCTTCATCGGGGCGCTGATCATCGCCTTCGGTTTCAACGGGCTGAATATCTTCGGCGCACCGACCTATTCGCAATATATCTTCCAGGGCGCCATCCTCATCATCGCCGTCGGGCTGTCGAGCCTCGGCCGAATTCTCTCGCAGCGTTAGGAGCATACGATGTCCAATCATTGGGAGGTCCATGTCATCGAATTCGCGCGGTCGAAGGACCAGCCGCTGATCGACCTCGTCAACGGGGCGCCGCCTTCCGATGTGCTCGACCTGCCTTTCGGCTTCGTGCTTGCCCAGAATGGCGAAAAGAATGTGCTGATCGACACCGGCTTTCTCAACGAGGGCAGCGGGGCGGATTTCTCCAGGAAGTTCGGCATTCCCTATTGGATCTCGCCGGTGCGCATGCTCGAAGAGCTCGGCGTGAAGGCTGACGATGTTACGGACATCGTTCTCAGCCACGCCCATTTCGATCACATGGGTTCGATCTCGGCCTTCACGAAAGCGCGGATCTTCATCCAGAAACGTGAATGGCTTTCCTGGAACGAGGCGATGGCTCTACCGCCGCAATACGGCTTCCTGACCGCCATCATCAATCCGGACAATATGCGCTCGGCCTTCGATGCAGCCGTCGAGCATCGGTTGATGCTTGTCGACGGCGACAAGGACAATATCCTGCCCGGCATCCATGTCCGGCTCGGAGAAGGGCACACGCTCGGCCAGCAATTCGTCATCGTCGAAACCGGCCGCGGTCGCTTGGTGGCAGCGGGAGACTGCATCTATTCGAAGCTCAACCTCACCGGCCACAAGCATGACGGCGTCTTTGCGCCGCTCAACAACGGCATTGGCAGCATCTGGAAGCAACTGGAGACGATGGACCGCATCAACGAGGAGATCGCCGGCGATCACTCGAAACTGATCATGATGCATGACAATGATCGCTGGGCGCATCTGCCACTGGTGAGGGAAGTCGAGGGCTTCAGGATCGTCAAGGCGTCATAAGACGGTGGAAGTCACCAATCGGACTTTCGTGGACGACTACGGGATACCGGCCAGGGACGAATTGCAGACCTGGAATTCAGCCTGCAAAGAGCTGTTATTACTTGCAGACACGCGTTCCATGGCTATCGACATAGCAACGTCCCTTCGTCTGGTCTGACCTTTTCGGCAAATTCGTCGCAGGCCGGCGCAGATAAGCCCCGGGCCGATTGGTCTCTGTAATCGCGCAGTTTGAACCGATGCAGCCGGGTCGGGCAATGCGTGTGCTGGTCTGCGCATATCCGGTCGAAGAGCCCAGGATGGTTAGGAGGATCACGAGTGCGTATCTCATTTGCCGTCTCTCCGGATATGGCCATGGGGCAGCATGCCCGGCCAAAGCAATAGCATGACTTTTTTCACCCACCCAGATGGGAGATGCGTTTGCCTTGCGACATAAGCATCCACTCGGCCGGGCGACGAATCTGCCGGCGACCCGTTTGCAATCGGCGTCTCGCCAAAATATTTTCGCACCCATGTCGTTTTATGTCGTTCTGCATCGTCGACGTGATGAGCGGGCTCATTGAGCTGCGGTAATCTCAGCACCCGTCTCGGAGGGATACAACATGCGTTTCATGTCTATCATTACTTCTGCCCAGACCGCCCATCCGACGCCCGAACTGATGGAGGCCATGGGCAAGCTCGCCGACCGCGAGACCAAGGCCGGCCGGATGATCGATACGGCAGGCCTGATGCCGCTTTCGACGGGCGCCCGCGTCACGATCAAGGAAGGCAAGCTCAACGTCATCGACGGCCCCTTCGTCGAGGCCAAGGAAGTCATCGGCGGCTATGCAATCTTCGAGTTCCAGAGCAAGGAAGAGGCGGTCGCCGTCGCCGTCGAATTCATGCAGCTCCATATTGATCACATGCCCGGTTGGGAAGGCACCTGCGAAGTGCGTCCCTACTGGACCGAGGAGATGCAAAGAATGTGTGATCCGCGGTTGATTGCTGCGCAATGATGTACGAGCCTGATTCAGGAAAACGGCGGCCTTGACGGCCGCTGATACCCACCGCGCGATCCTTGCGGTCTGGCGCGTCGAGCAGCCGCGGCTAATCACCAGCCTCGCAAGGATGCTGCACGACGTGACGCTTGCCGAAGACATGACGCAGGAAGCCCTCGTCGCAGCACTGGAAAATTGGCCTCGCACCGGCGTGCCGGAGCGGCCGGGCGCCTGGTTGATGGCGACGGCCAAGCGCCGTGCGCTTGATCACCTGCGGCATCTGGCCGTCAGGGACCGCAGGCATGGAATGATCGCCCGCGAGATCGAAGAGGAGCAGATGATCATGCCGGATCATGATGCAGCGCTCGACGACGATATCGGCGACGAGATGCTGCGTCTCATCTTTACGGCGTGCCACCCCACGATCTCGCGCGAGTCACGCGTTGCCCTGACGCTCAAGATGATCTGCGGTCTGACGACGGAGGAAATCGCGCGCGCTTTTCTGCTGCCCGAGGCGACCGTGGCCCAGCGCATTTTGCGAGCCAAGCGGTCGCTTTCGGAATCCGGATTGGCCTATGAGACACCACGCGGTGAGGAACTGTCGCAACGTCTCGCCTCGGTGCTCGAGGTCGTCTATCTGATCTTCAATGAAGGATATACGGCAGCTCGTGGCGAATGCCTGTTGCGGCCCCAGCTTTGCCATGAGGCATTGCGCCTCGGCCGGCTGCTGACGGCTGTTGCGCCGGCAGAGCCGGAAGCGCACGGTTTGCTGGCGTTGATGGAGCTGAACGCCTCGCGAGCCGCCGCACGCACGGATGCGACGGGTGAGCCGGTCCCGCTTCTCGACCAGGATCGTACTCTGTGGGACCAGTTCCGCATCCGCCGCGGCCTGCAGGCGCTCAAGCGGGCGCGCGAGCTTGGCGGCGAAGACGGTGTTTTCACGCTTCAGGCGGCGATCATTTCCTGCCATGCGAGGGCGGTCCGCGCCGAGGAGACCGATTGGCATCATATTGCTGCCCTCTATGGTCGACTGGCCGCAATCCAGCCATCGCCTGTGGTCACGCTGAACCAGGCCGTTGCAGTCGGAATGGCCGAAGGCCCGGCAGCCGGCCTTGCTATCATCGACGTCCTGCTCGGCGAGCGTCAACTGCAGTCCTATCATCTGTTGCAGGCAGTGCGTGGCGATCTGCTTTTCAAGCTTGCCCGCTATGGCGAGGCTACGGAGGCTTTCGAAACCGCCGCCGAAATGACCGGGAATGGCGCGGAGCGGGCATTATTGACGCGCCGTGCCGCAGAAGCGGCGGCTGCAGCAAGGCAAGAAGGAGGCGACTGACGGCGCGCCCGCAGTTCCCGTCCCATCAAGGCAAACTCGTCCATGTTGGAGAATTGCGGCATGCCGCTCTCACATACCACCGGCAGGACTGGGATTTGCCGCATCCTTCCATTCCCACGCGCTAGGAGGCGCATATATGGCCAAGATGATCCACTCCATGATCCGGGTGCTGGACGAGCGGCGTTCCGTCGACTTTTATCGGCAAGCGATCGGTCTTTCCGTTGCCGAACGCGTGGATTTCGACAGCTTTACGCTTCTCTATCTCAGCAACCCCGACACAGGATTCGAACTTGAGCTGACGGTCAATAAAGGGCGGACTGAGCCCTATGGGCTCGGCGACGGCTATGGCCATCTAGCCGTTTCGGTCGACGACATAGAGGGCGAGCACAAGCGCTTCGTCTCGCTCGGGTTCGCTGTCGGCAAGATCGTGGATTTTCAGCACAATGGCGAGCCGCTTGCCCGCTTCTTCTTTGTGACCGATCCCGATGGTTACAAGATCGAAGTCATTCAGCGCGGTGGTCGCTATTTGTGATCCTGCAGTCCGAGCACATGCTTGTAAACCGTCGTGCGTGAAAGGCCCAATTCGCGGGCCGCTTTTGAAATATTTCCATCCAACCGACGATGTACTGAACGGATTTCTTCGCATCTGGCGCGACTGAGCGGCCGGTTTCGGCATTCCTCACAGCAATCGCCCACGCTCTCGGCCTCCGATTTCGCTCCCTCGAAACAATCCTCATCGAGATAGTCGGCGTGACGGCCCACCAGTGCGCGCTGCAGGACGGACCTCAGCTCGCGCACATTGCCCGGCCATTTTCGTCGTGAAAGTCCGGCAATGGCAGCGTCCGTGATCGGTGTTCCCGGCGCCATAGCCTCCATTAGGTGGCGAACGATCGCAGCAAAATCGGTGCGGGCTCTGAGCGCCGGCAGATGAACGGCAAAGGCGTTGAGCCGATAATAGAGATCGGCGCGAAACAGCCGTTGCGCGACCATCTCCTCCATGTCGCGATTGGTGGCGGAGACGATCTGCACATCCACCTTCTCGGTTTTATGCGCACCCACCGCCCGAACTTCCATATTATCGAGGAAACGGAGAAGCGAGGTTTGCGCGGCAAGCGGTATGTCGGCCACCTCGTCGAGAAACAGCGTGCCTCGATGGGCCGCGCGCGCAAGGCCCGGCGCGCCCTTGTCGCGCGCATTGGTGAAGGCTCCCGGCTCGTGACCGAATATTTCGGAGATGAAGAGTTCCTCCGGCACCGCGCCGCAATTGATGGCGACAAACTCACCCTTTCGCCGGCTAAGGTGATGGATATGGCGGGCCATCAGTTCCTTGCCTGTCCCGGTCTCACCGGTGATATGGACGGGCATCTCCAGAGCAACGGCGTCCGCCAGGTTGGCGATTGCCCGCCGCAGCACGCCGTCTTCGCAAACGAACTCTGGCAGGCCTTGCTTAGGCAGCAATGTCGGGACGGACAGGGAGCCTTGGCGGGGCGGCGAACTTCGCCCTTGGGCGATCTGCCGGCAGGCCATGAAGACGCTGCTGCCGGCCCGGTCGCGAATGCGGATGATGACGCCGCTGAGCAGCCCATCCATCGCAGCGCCGAAGCCGGATTCGAAGAGCGCATCGAAATGGCTGCCAAGCGTTGCCGGCAGGCCAGCGAGCAGCGCCCGGCCGGAACGATTGATCGAGGTGATGTCGCCGCCGGGCGATACAGAGATCAGCCCGGCCGAGAGCGTGTCCAGATATTCGACGCGTGGATGGAAGGCAAAAACGAAGTTGCCGGAAAATTCCTGGAAAACGAGGCCGTTCTCGATCTGCGATGCAGCCATGCGGACCAGCGCATGCGTGTGTTCCTGTCGGGCCTCATGGGCGCAGGAGGCATCGAGCAGGCCGAGAAGCTCGCCCTGCGAATTGAAGATAGGCGCTGCCATGCAGCTCAGATGGCCATGACAGGCGAAATAGTGCTCGCGTCCGTAGATAGCGACCGGCTTTCCGGTCATGGCGGCGAGGCCGAGGGCATTGGTACCGCGCTCATCCTCGTTCCACATGCTGCCCGGAATGATCGAACGGCCGGCAGCGCTGTCGGCGAATTCCTGATCGCTGATCGTATCGAGAACGATGCCGTCTGCATCGCCAAGTGCGATCATGAAGTTCGATCCGGCGATCTGCGAGTGCAAAAGCTGCATCTCAGCGAGCGCCAGACGGCGCATGGACGCGGCAGCCTCACGCCGTCTTCGGACGTCGGAAAAGGCCACGACGCTATGAAGCGGCATGCCGCGCGGATCGAGACCGCCTTCGCGACACCGCTGCCAGCTGTCGGCGACGACAGCTTGAAGCGCGCCAACAGGGAAGCGCTCACCCTTTTCAAGCGCGTTGCGCGCTCGGTCCATTCCTGAAAGATGCTGCATGGCTCCTCCTCATGCATCATGACGGAAGGATAACAGTCGTCACCGGGATGACAATAGACAGAAACTGGACAGTTTCGTTCGCGGCTCCGTCCAGCCGATGAACAGAGATGCGTCGGCCGCTTCCAGCTATATATATGATAATAAAAATGAATCTGATCTGGAACGGCGATTGCTTCTTCCTGCTTCGCAACAGGCATCGATCTCTGCGATGGAGGAGACATCAGTATGAAGGCGCAGGTTCTGAACAAATATGACGATCATCTGAAAGCCGATCAGTGGGTTTCGCTACAGGACGTCCCCGATCCGCAGATCAAGAAATCGACCGACGTCATCGTGCGTATCGGTGGCGCCGGCGTCTGCCGCACCGACCTACATATCATCGAGGGCGTGTGGCGGCCGCATATGGATCCGAACGGCCATGATCTTCTGCCCCTGATTATGGGGCATGAAAATGCCGGCTGGGTAGAGGCCATTGGCAAGGAAGTGGAGGGCATCAAGGTCGGCGATCCCGTCATCGTCCATCCCAAGATTTCGGGCGGCACTTGCCTTGCCTGCCGGCGTGGCTTCGACATGCATGGCCCCGGTAAATTTCCCGGGCTCGACAGCAACGGCGGCTATTCCGAATATCTCTGCACCTCAGAGCGCAATATCGTGGCTTTGCCCAAGACCTTGGCGCCGAAGGATGTAGCACCCTATGCCGATGCCGGACTGACCGCCTATAGAGCCGTCAAGAAAGCGACGCGGCATCTGCTACCCGGCGAGAGCTGCGTCGTCATCGGAGCGGGCGGGCTCGGCCACATCGCCATCCAGTGCCTGAAGGCCATGTGCGCTGCCGACGTCATCGTGGTCGATACGTCAGAGGATTCCCTGGCATTGGCACGCAAGATCGGCGCCGACAAGCTGGTCAAGGCTGACGGCAACGAGGTCGAGGCAGTGCTGCAACTGACGGATGGGCAAGGCGCCGAAGCCGTTATCGACTTCGTCGGCGAAAAAGGCACCACCACCAGGGGGCTTGCGATGACCCGGCCGATGGGCAGCTACTACGTCGTCGGCTACGGCGAAGATATCCGCGTGCCGACGGTAGACATGGTGATCACGGAAAAGAACATCATCGGCAACCTCGTCGGAACGTGGGCCGAACTCGTGGAGCTGATGGCGCTCGCCGATCGCGGCCTCGTGAACCTTACGACCGTGGAATACCGGCTCGCCGACGCCAATAAGGCGCTCAAGGATTTGCACAACGGCAAGATCCATGGGCGTGCCGTGCTGATCCCTTGAACGTTCGGCTTCGACAATTTCGCAAGCGCTCTTCGTCCGGTTTCCGGGCGGAGAGCTTAGTCATGTGCCAACAACTATCGCGATGGAGGAAGACATGATGTGTAGGGTTTTGACGCATCAAGGGCAGGGCCGGTTTACGAAGATCAGCCGCTCGGTCCGAATTGGCGGGCATTCGACGAGTATCAGATTGGAATCGGCTTTCTGGAATGCATTGGAAGACATGGCAGCCGTGGAGGGCCTGTCGATGCCGAAGCTCGTAGGCGAACTCTACCGCGAAGCGCTGGAGCAGCATGACGACATGTCCAATCTCGCCTCGATGCTGCGGACTGTCTGTCTTCTCTATCAGCAGGAGCGCGTGGAGGCATCGCGGCAAAGGGCCTGATCGCCAAGAGGCCGTGCCGGAAGCATCGGCCTTTATCCAAGCCCTACATCATCTTGCGGGAAGGTTCCTTGCCGCCCGCATCGGCCTTGCCTTCGGCGATCCAGCGCGCGCCGAGCACCAACGCGCCCATGCTGAAGTCCCTTCCATGGGCCTCGACCATCTCCTGAGACAATCTGGCGATCCTCTCGAAAAAGGCGTCCTTGCTCTTTTCCTCTTCGGAAAGTTCGATCTGCATTCTGTCCTCCATCATTTGAAAAGCTGTGCCGGGAAGGTTGCGATGGCGACGTTGCCGAGCGCATCGCCCATGGCGAGATGTCGGCCATCCCTTGTCCATTGAAGCGCCGTGACCGGCCCTCCGGCGGGGCGCACCACCAATTCTTCGCCTGAGCCGATCGGCGCGACCACCACCTGCCCATTGGAACGGCCGGCGGCGACCAATCTGCCCTCTGGCTGGGCCGCAACCGCGTCGACAAGCACAAGACCGACGCGCCCGGTGGCGAGCGCGCCCGTTGCATTGTCATCGAACGGCGGCGTCTTCATCGACCAGCCGGCTATGCGATAGGCGCCGGCGGCAATGAGTACCTTTTCCTGTGCGCTCCAGGTTACGGAACGAACTGGCGCCGGGAAATCGCCAAGCACGACATTGCGGCCGGCATTGGCATCGAGCAAGCACAGTCCTGCACCATCGAGGCCGACGGCCAGCCAGTTTCCGTCATCACTCCATTTCAGCGAAAGTGGCGGAGCGGGCAGGTAAATCCCCACCAAGGGTTCCAGCTCACTGCCGCCCCGAAACACGATCAGTCTCTCCTCGGTGGCAACCGCGATTCTGGTCCCGTCTGTGGCAAACGCCACGTGCTCTGAAGCCATTCCGGGCAGGTTTGCCTTTGCGCTCGAGGGATCTTTCCCGGTGTGAAAATGAAGCCTATCGCCGACGACGATCGCCGTCGCATGCGTCGCGGCGCAATAGTCGAAGGCCTGAACCGGCTGATCGATCGAGAAGAGTGTTTCGGCGATCTCGCCGGCCCGACTGAGACGCAACAGGCCGCCGTTTGCGCCTGCGGAGAGGAAGCCGCCATCACGGTGAAGCGAGACGGACCTGGCGCCCTTTACCCGCGTAATGATCAGCGGCGCTGCCTTGCCCTGACGTGGGCTGATCGTCGCCTGGCCCCTGTCGACCGTGATGCGGGCCTCCGGCGGCTCGTTATCCGCCATTCGCGCAAAGGCGAGCGAGCCGTCTGCACAAATGACGGCAAGAAGCGTGTCGTCGTCGTTGAAACAGATTTGCCTGATCGCGGCGGGGCGTTGCCAATTGCGGGCGAGAAGGTCGAACAATGTGAGATCGGGAACGGACTGCTGGTTCATCACCGTTTTTTCCTTTGACGCTGCGATCAGACGATCGACCTCGCTGACGGCGGCTTCCGCGACCTCGATTTCGGCCGCGCAGTCCTCCTGCCTTGAGCGGATCGCCTCGGCGTCCGCTTCCGCTTTCGCCAGGGCGTGCAGAAGTTCGCCTTCTGCCGGGCTACGCCCCAAGGCAAGTTCCAGGCGAAGAATTTCCATCTCTGCGCCAGAATGTTCCTGAATCAGCCTGTGCGTCTTTGCGGTCAGCGCCGAAATGGTCGAAACGAGCATCAGGCGACGCTGCAGCAAATCCTGGATCGGGTTTGAAACATCGGCACTCATGGATTGCCTCTCGAAGGTGCCTTCCAGACCTCGAGCGTGGCCGGCAGACCCGGCAGCTGCGTCCGGAACCGCTGCTCCGCCATGTCGATGTGGCTGCGAATCTGGTCCCACATATCGACGCGGATCATCGTGTCTCCCGTCAACCGTTCGAGCTCTTCGATACGAAGCTGCCGTGACAGGGAAACGCCCGAGAACACGAAATCGCGCAGCAGGATTGCGTGCCGTTCGGCAAAGGCATGGATCATCGGATGGGTCTCATCGGTGATCCCTGAGGCAGAGAGTTCGCGCAGGATGAATTGCTGGAAATGGCTTTGCATCAGATATTGGCTCTCTCCCAGAAAGCGCGCCACAAAGACGAGGTCTCGCTGCATAAGCCTCGCAATATCTGTGGTCACGTCGCCTTCGATAGGTCCGACCGGCGTCCTCTGTTCATTCTCGTCCGACATGGATCTCTTCCAACCGGGAAATAAATACCCTCGGAATGAAAATATATGCCGTGAAATTTTAAATGTCGATCTTTGTTTATCTCGCACATGCGAAATATTATTCGCGCTAAATCAAAGTATAAATTAAATTACATTTGTAAATTACGACTGTAAAATAACTTTACAACATTTCGATATTCCGCTTCGGCAAACCCTGGAAACAGGGAGAAACTGACTTGGCACGCCGTTTGCACTCTCAATTCTCATAAAATTATCGCGCTGACTGCGACGACAGAAGAACGAAGGAGTTGGGGAACGGTTTGGCGTATCCGGCCGAGGAGTCCGGAACCTCCCCGAAGACCTTTGCCTCGATCGAACTGAATGGCCGGCCCACCGGGGCGCGTCGTCGCGTCATCCGTCCCCGTGCCGTTCCAACTTTCGCTCGCGGCGTTTCTGGCGCCGTTCCGGCCGGGACCTCAGGTCTGCGGCGAACCATAGAGGAGGCTGAGGACGATGTCGTCTTTGACACTCAATAAGATAACCTCGCAGCGAGGTATTTCCGTCGGCGAGGCAACCAAGCGGATTTCCGATCTTGGTTGGAATCCCAGCTACGTGCAGGAAGCGATGACGTTTCCGACGGACTACAAGATCAGCAAGGCGCCGCGCGATCCGATGAAGCAGGTGCTGCGCTCCTACTTCCCCATGCAGGAGGAAAAGGACAATCGCGTCTATGGCGCTCTCGATGCGGCGCTGCGCGGGGACATGTTCCGCAATGTCGAGCCGCGCTGGGTGGAATGGATGAAGCTCTTCCTGGCGATCATCCCCTTCCCGGAAATCTCCGCCGCCCGCTCCATGGCGATGGTCGCCCGCATCGCACCCGGCGAAGACCTGCGTACCGGCTTCACCATGCAGATGGTCGACGAATTCCGCCATTCGACTATCCAGATGAACCTGAAGAAATGGTACATGGAGAACTATATCGATCCTGCGGGCTTCGATATCACCGAGGAGGCCTTCGGCAAGTGCTATGCCACGACGATCGGTCGCCAGTTCGGCGAAGGCTTCATCACCGGGGACGTGATGACATCGGCCTGCCTGTACTTGACCGTCGTCGCCGAGACCGCTTTCACCAATACGCTCTTCGTTGCCATGCCGTCGGAAGCCGCTCGCAACGGCGACTATGCGCTGCCGACCGTCTTCCTGTCGGTCCAGTCCGACGAAAGCCGGCATATCGGCAACGGCCATTCGCTGCTGATGGCAGCGCTCAAGGAGCCGGAAAACCACCTGCTTCTGGAACGCGACCTGCGCTACGCCTTCTGGCAGAACCACGCGATCGTCGATGCCGCCATCGGCACCTTCATCGAATACGGCACCACGAACCGCGACAAGAACAAGGAGTCCTACGCGGAGATGTGGCATCGCTGGATCTTCGAGGACTATTATCGCACCTACATGCTGCCGCTCGAAAAATACGGCATCAAGGTCCACCACGACGACGTGCACGAAGCCTGGAACCGCATCACCAAGAAGCACTACGTCCACAAGGTCGCGCAGTTCTTCGCAGTAGGCTGGCCGGTCAACTTCTGGCGCATCGAAGCCCAGCGTGAAGCCGACTTCGATTGGTTCGAGAACAAGTATCCGGGCTGGTATGCCGAGTTCGGCGAGTTCTGGAAATGGTACGACAAGCTCAGCCGCCCCGGCGAAACGCCGATCACCTTCTCGACGGAAACCGGCTACGTCTATCCGCATCGCTGCTGGAGCTGCCTCGTTCCCTGCCTGATCCGTGAGGACATTGTCGTCGATGAAATCGACGGTCAGCTTCACACCTTCGCCCACGAACTCGACCGCTGGACGGCCATCGAGGCCTTTGCGGACGAATATCAGGGCCGGCCGACGCCCGCGATGGGCCGCTTCAGCGGCAAGCGCGAGTGGGAGACGCTCTATCACGGCTGGGATCTGGCCGATGCGATTAAGGACCTGAACTTCGTCCGTTCAGACGGCAAGACCCTGGTGCCGCAACCGCATCTGCGCTTCGACGCGAAGGATATGTGGACACTCGACGATGTTCGCGGCCACACGCTGATGTCGCCGCTGACGCTGCTGCGCGAAATGTCGCCGGCGGATCGGGAGAAGCACCTCGCCGAGTATCGCGCAGGCTTCACCATCAATCCCTGCAATTGAACGCATGAGATCAGGCGGAGGCCGACTATTCGGCCTCCGCATTCCGGGACGAGGCCGCTTCCTTCAGTCGGGAGCGGGGGAATTGGGAGAATTTCCATATGGCTGACGCTCAGAAAGTGCATGTGGCAGCGCACAAGGTCCGCCTTGAGCCTGTTGGTGTCGAATTCGAGGTCGAACACGGCGAGACGGTGCTGAACGCCGCTTTCCGCCAAGGCATCACGCTGCCTCACGGCTGCAAGGAGGGGCAGTGTTCCGCCTGCAAATGCGTGCTTCTCGATGGCGAAGTCGACATGCTCAAATATTCGACCTTCGCGTTGAACGACATGGAGAAGGATACCGGCCATATCCTGCTATGTCGGGCGCTCGCCTTCTCCGACATGGAAGTGGAGCTTTTAAATTATGACGAGGAGGTGCTGTCGAAGGCGATCGCGGTGAAGACGTTCAGGGGACGGATTTCCCACATCGAAGCGCTGACCCACGATATCAGAGGCATCGAGATCGAGCTTGGTTCCCCGATGAAGTTCTGGGCGGGGCAATATGTCGACATCACGGTCACCACCGAAAAAGGGGAGACGATTACACGCTCGTTCTCCATGGCAAATACGCCGCGCGAAACCCAGAAACTCTCCTTCATCATCAAAAAATACCCGGAAGGCAAATTCTCCGGAGAACTCGATTCCGGAGGCATCCGGGTCGGAGCCGATGTCACCGTCGTCGGACCCTACGGGACCTGTTTCCGACGGGAGGAACGAGAAGGACCCCTGATCCTGGTAGGCGCAGGATCGGGTATGTCGCCGGTGTGGTCTATCCTCAACGACCATGTCCTCAGCGGCGAATCCCGCCCGGTCTATTTCTTCTATGGCGCGCGCACGCCAGGCGACCTCTTCCATCTCGATCGCATCGAGGAGCTAGTCGCGCGCCATCCCGAAGTGACCTTCATTCCGGTCCTCTCGCATGCGTCAGATGACAGCGGCTGGACCGGTGAGCGCGGCTTCGTTCACGAACGGGTCGACGCCTGGCTCAAACAGCTCGATGTGGATGGCAACGGCGACGTCTATGCCTGCGGCCCGCCGCCGATGATCGATGCGCTTCAGCCCGTCCTCTTCATGAACGGCTTCGAAACCGAGCGCATCTTCTTCGATCGCTTCACGACGTCTTCGTCGGCAGCTCCGGCTCACTAGGGCCGGAAGAGACAGACACCTACAAATCAGCTTGCAACACGGGAGTGAGAACCATGCCAGCATTATCGAGTTCTGTCGGATCAGGTGCGGCCGGAGCGGCAATCTTTGCCGATTCCGACAGCCGCAGATATCGCTACTTCGAACCGAAGGGCCAGCGCGCCACCCATTATGAAGATGTGACGGTCGACGTCCAGCCCGATCCGGAACGCTATTTGATCCAGAACTGGATCATCTCCTTCGCCAACGGCAAGGGCGCCTATGTGAAGGACAACACCGCTGTCAAAAGCTCCAACTGGCACAGCTTCCGCGCGCCGGACCAGGAGTGGGAGCGCACGCACTACCAGCGGCAGTCCAAGATCGAGACCATGGTGCAAAGCGTTGTGTCGAATGCGCGGCGCGCCGGTGCGCCGAAAACCTTCGACAAGGTATGGCTCAAGATCCTGCAGACGCATCTGGGAGCCTGGAAGCATGTGGAGTTCGGCCTCGGCACGTCGCTGATGCAGGCGCAGCGCTACGGCTATACCCAGATGATCAACAACGCGACGCTGACCAATTCTTCTTACAAGCTGCGGCTCGCCCAGGACATCACCCTCTATCTGGCCGAGATCGGCATGAATATTCAGGGCTGGGATGACGACCTCGGCAAGAAGACCTGGCTCGAGGACAGCGTCTGGCAGGGCACGCGCGAAGCGGTCGAAACCATCATGGGCGCGACCGACTATCTTGAGCAGTATTTCGCGATCAATCTCATATTCGAGCCGCTGGTCGGGGAACTGTTTCGTTCTGGCTTCCTGATGCAGGTGGCAGCCGCCAACCACGACTTCGTCACGCCGCCGGTCATCTCTGCGGCCGAAGCCGATTACGAGCGCAATCTCGCCAACACGATCGACCTTATGTACCTGCTCGCCAACGACAATTCCTACGGCGACGACAACAAGAAGGTCTTCCAGGGATGGATCGCCAAGCATGCTGCCCTTGCCGACAAGGCTGCCAAGGGTCTGCAGCCGATCTGGTCGATGCCGCATTCCAAGCCCGTAGCCTTTGCCGATGTCCAGGCCCAGTCGCAGGAGCGGCTCGGCAAGATCCTCGGCGAACTCGATCTCAAGCGCTAATCGAAGGAGCTATTTCATGTCACTGGTTGCACGCGACACATCGCACGACAACATCTTCAAATCGATGAAGGATATCACCTTCGAGCAGACGATTTCCCATCAATGCGGCGTCACCATGAACGATTCCGTCGAGGCGCGCGCCATCGCCGAATTCATGGGCCAGAAGCCGGGTGTGGTCGTCACCTATCAGCCCGCGCTGATCCGCATCGACGGCGTCGGCAAGCTGATCTTCAAGATGGACGAGATCAGCGAATATCTCGGACGGGAGATGACCGCAGAAATCTTCGAGGTCAACACATCGACGCATTATGGCCGCATGGTCCGCGTCGACGACAACACGGTGATCCTCTTCGGCGATATGGACGAGGTGTTTGACTACATCTGAGGTCTGGCAGGGCGATTGAAGGATGCGCCCCGCCAGGGCGCACCCTTCGGAACACGGCAGTTTTGGAGGAGAAAACCATGTACGTTACACCCGAAGGCAAAGAGATTTTCATCGTCGATGGGCATACGCATTTCTGGGACGGGAGCCCGGAAAACCAGCGCAATATTCATGGCAAGCAGTTCGTCGAATGCTTCTATGCCTATCACACCGGGCTCAGCCCCAAAGAGCAGCTCTGGGAGAAGAGCAAGTTCGAGAAATATAGCGCTGACGATCTCTATCAGGACCTGTTCATCAATGGTCCTGACGACGTGGCGGTCGTTCAGTCCACCTATCTGAAGGATTTCTACAGGAACGGTTTCAACACGATCGAGCGCAATGCCGAGGTGGCCAAGCGTTATCCCGAACGCTTCATCGTCAACGGCTCCTTCGACCCGCGTGATGGCGAAAAGGCCCTCGAATATATCCACTACATGAAGGAGACTTACGACATCAAAGGCGTGAAGATGTACACGGCCGAGTGGAACGGGGCCTCCAAGGGCTGGAAGCTGAACGATCCAGACGCCTACCGCTGCTTCGAACTCTGCGAGAAGCTGGGCATCAAGAACATCCACGTTCACAAGGGCCCGACCATCATCCCGCTCAGCAAGGATGCCTTCGACGTTCATGACGTCGATTACGCCGCGACCGACTTCCAGAATCTCAACTGGATCGTCGAGCATTGCGGTCTTCCGCGCCTCGATGATTTCTGTTGGATCGGCGTGCAGGAAACCAATGTCTATGGCGGACTTGCCGTTGTCCTGCCGTTCATCCATTCGCGTCCGCGGTATTTCGCCGAGGTTATCGCCGAGCTGCTATTCTGGATCGGCCCGGAAAAGATTCTGTTCGGTTCGGACTATGCCATCTGGACGCCGCGCTGGCTGGTGGAAAAGCTTTGGGCCTTCGAACTGCCGGAAGACATCAAGCAGGAACGCGGTGTCGATCTGACCCCCGAGATCAAGGAGAAGATACTCGGCCTCAACGCAGCGCGCCTCTACGGCATCGATATCGCCGCCAAGAAGAAGGCACTCGCCGGATCGCCCTTCAGCGTTGCTGCGGAGTGAGCCGATGAGCATCGACGGTCTGTCTGAAAGCCGCCAGAGGGAGCTCTGGCGGCGGTTGGAAACGGTGAACGACCCCGAGCTGGATGAGCCCGTCACCGAGATGGGCTTCATCGAGCGAGCCGAGATCGCGCAGGATGGCGGCGTCGAGGTGGATTTTCGGCTCCCGACCTATTGGTGCTCGCCGAACTTCGCCTTCCTGATGTTGGAGGACATCAGGGTGGCGCTTGAGGCTCTCTCCTGGTCGCCGCGTTTTCACATTGCCCTGCATGATCACATGTTCGCCGAGGAGGTGAACCAGGGCATCGCCGCTGGAAAAAGCTTCTCGGAGATCTTCGACACACTGACGAGCGAAGGCGAGATCGATCTAGAAGCGGTGCGCGCGAAGTTTCGGCTGAAGGCGTTCAAGCGCCGGCAGGAGGCCGTCATCCTCAGTCTGAGGGCAAACGGATTTTCCGAGGACGCGATCGCCGCGATGGCGCTCGCCGACTTCGATGCTTTGCGGGGAGGGCAGGCAGACACCGTCAAAGTCAGGCTGCGCTACCGCGAGGCTCTCGTTGCTCGCCGTCCTGGTCTGCGCCCCGATGACAAGGTCATTGTCGATTGGGAAGGCAAGCCGGTCGATGCCAACAGGCTCGCCGCCTATCTCGGCGAGTTGCGCAGCGTGCGCATCAACATGGAGTTCAACGGCGCGCTCTGTCGTGGGCTGAAACAGACGCGATACAAGGAGATGGAAATGATCGATGGCGAGCCGACCCTGGTCGATTTCATCGTCGGTCGGGTGCCTGCTCCCGCAACGCTGTCGCATACCACGGATCATTGAAACACGCCTGCATGGAACGGCAGGCAGGGCACCCGCCATTGGGCGGCAGGAGGAGGAACCATGCCAAAATTGATGTTGCACAATTCCGAAGCCCGGCGGGCGCTTGCCCGTGGCGTCGGGCGTCTTGCCGCCGCAGTCGAGTCGACGCTGGGGCCTCGGGGGATGAATGCCATGATCGACCGTCCGATCGGCACGCCGCTTGTGACCCGCGACGGCGTCAGCATCGCATCCGAGATTGAGTTGTCCGACCGCTTCGAGAACATGGGTGCGCAGGTCGTCCGGGAAGTCTCGATGCAGACCAACGAGGTTGCCGGAGACGGGACGACCACAGCGATCGTCCTGGCGAATGCGCTTGTTCAGGACGGCATTGCAGCGAGCGAGCGGGGTGCGAAATCCGTCGATCTCTGCAAAGGCATCGATCTGGCCGTCGACAAGATCGTGGAGGCCTTAAAGAGCAAGGCGAAACCTGCCAAGGGCGATGGCGTGCTCGCCGCTGTCGCCAATATCGCCGCCACCGATCCGAAGCTCGGGGCGCTTGTGACCGAAGCTTATGAGCGCGTCGGCACGGAAGGCGTCATCACGACCGATTTCAGCGTGACAACGGAGACGACGCTTGATGTCGTCGAAGGAATGTCGTTCGATCGCGGTTACCTCTCCCATCATATGGTGACGGATCAGGAGAAGATGGAGGCTGTTCTGGAGCGCCCCCTGATCCTGATGACCGATCTCAAGATCAAGGATCCTTCCTCCCTGGACGCGGTGCGCCGCATTGCCGACGCGGCGCACCGGCCGCTGCTAATCCTCGCCGAGGAAATGTCGCCTGAAGCGGTCGTCATGCTGCTCGGCAAAGAGGGTGCTGGAAAATATCTCGTCATCCATCCGCCGGAATACGGTCATTGGCGTAAGGCGCTGATGGAGGATCTGGCGATTCTCACCGGCGGCCGCGTTATCGCCCGCGATCTTGGCGGTCGGCTGGAGGATGTGACCGCGGAAGACCTCGGTTCTGCCGAACGGGTGAGAACGAGCGCAAGCCACACCGCGATCGTTCGCGGCGGTGGCAATCCGGAGGCGATCGCCGCCCGTCGGGCGCAGGTACAGCGCCAGTATGAGATCGCTCCGCCCAATATCGAGCAGGACAAGCTGCGGGAGCGGTTTGCCAAGCTCTCCGGCGGCACGGCGGTCATCTATGCAGGAGGAGTGACGCCCGTCGAGCAGAAGCGCACGATCCAACTCATCGAGGATTCGCTCCATGCCGTGCGGGCGGCCGTAGAGGAAGGCGTCGTTGCCGGCGGCGGTTCCGCGCTCGCCCAGATCGCGCCCGTCCTCGACGACCTATTGCAGACGATGAGCGGCGATGTGGCGGAAGGTGTGCGGCTCGTCAAATCGGTGCTGACACGGCCGCTGTCGCGCATTGCCATCAACGCCGGTGCGGATCCCGTGGCTGTCGTGGGCGAGGTCACCCGCGTGAACGGCGGTTACGGATACAACGCCTCGACCGGCACGTATCAGAATATGATCGAGACCGGAATCATCGACCCGGTGCGCGTCACCTACACGGCGCTGCGCAACGCCGCCTCCGTCGCCAAGCTCATTCTGACGACAGAGACGCTGATCGGAGACCTGCATGAAGACGAAGTGGATCCCACTGCCGGTCCGGCGCTCGGGGGCGGCGCCGAACGGTTGGGAAGAGCCTGATCAGTGGAACCGGGCGGCGGCCCTGTGCCGTCGCCCGGAATAATGACTATGGGAATGCCGGTCGGGGCTTGTCTCGCCGCCTCAGGCGTAGCTGCGCTTGATCCCGAATTGCTCCATTTTCCGATAGAGCGTCGGCCGCGATATGCCGAGCCGATGGGCGACCCTGCTCAAATTGCCCTGTTCGGCCGACAGGGCCGTTATGATCGCTTGCCGCTCGGCCTCGGCAAAGGTGAGGACCTCAGTCTCTGTCCCCATGGCAATACGGCTTTCGATTGCCTGGTGTTCGGCTATCTCGGGCGGCAGATCGTCCACGGCGATCAGCCGATTGCGCGCAAGAAGATGTAGCCGCTCGACGAGATTTCGCAGTTCCCGCACATTGCCGGGCCATTGATAGGCGAGCATTGCATCGAGCGCCTCGTTGGTGAAACGGAGCAGAGATACGGCTCTTCGGTCCGCCATGTTGCGATTGAAATGGTCAAGCAACAGCAGACAGTCGTCCCCGCGCTCCCGAAGTGGAGGAACCTCGATGGTTACTGCACTGATGCGATAGAAGAGATCGCGGCGGAAGCGACCGGCGGCGACTTCCTGTTTAATATCACGATTGGTCGAGGCCACGAGCCTGACATCGACATGCCGGGCGCGGCTGTCACCAAGCCGGTGGACGACGCGCTCCTCAAGCACGCGCAGCAGGAACGGCTGGATGTCCAGCGGCATTTCACCGATTTCGTCGAGGCTCAGGACTCCGCTGTCGGCAAGTTCAAAGACACCGGCCTTGCCGTCGCGCAAGGCGCCAGTAAAGGCACCGGACACGTGCCCGAACAATTCGCTGCCGAACAATTCCTTCGTCACCGCCCCGCAATTCAGCGCGATGAACGGACTGCCGGCGGATTTTCGGCTGCCGGCATGGATAAGGCGCGCAAAGAGCTCCTTGCCGACGCCGGTCTCGCCCTGGATCAGCAGCGAGGTTACATCCTCCGTCTCGGCCACCCTGCAGGCAATATCAACCGCCGCGCGGAGCGTCTCGCTTTCGCCGACGATCTGGGCACAGGCTTCTTTCAGCCGATCGGACACGCGGCTGCCGATCGACACGGTTCGTCCACGTGCGCGATTTGCAAAGACCAGCGCCGCCCCGCGAATGTCGCCGTCGAGTTCGAGCGGACAGACGTCGCAATTGCGCATCGTCTCGGGAAGGTTGGTGGCGACGCTGTCGAGGAAGCCGGAGCCGGAGAGCTCCGGCGACCAACAGTTCACACCACCGCGGCGAACGACTTCGCCCAGCCGTCGCCCTTCCGGCAGCGGCACATTGTTGTGATAGATCGCGCGACCCTGGCGATCGATGATCAGAAGTCCGTCACTCGCATGATAATTGTTGGCAGACGCAATGAAGGCTTCGAGAAGCCTCATCCGCTCCGCCGTCTGCGAGTCCGCGAGTGCCCTCTCTATTTCACGGGCGGCGGCGGCGACGAGCGCAATATTGTGTGGACGAAAGATATCGGGGTGTCCGGAGAGATCGACGACACCAATCACCTTGCCGTCGAAGGGGTCGCGGATTGGCGCGCCAGCACAGGTCCAGCTCTTGATGCCAGCGCAGAAATGTTCCGCTGCGTGAACGAAGACCGGTTCGCCGGTCCAAAGGGCCGTGCCGATGCCATTGGTGCCGACGACATCTTCGGTCCACTTGCCCCCGACGCCGAGGTGGATATCCATGCCGTCGAAGACGGTCCTCTTGTCGCCAATGACGTTGATCAGGACGCCGTCGCTGTCGGCAAGGGCGAGCATGGCGCCTGTTCCATCCAGCATGCGGCCGATCGTGGAAAACGGACGCATCGCAGCTTCCAGCAGTTCCGAACTGCCGCGCGTCAGCGCTTCAACGGCATCCCTGTCCGTCTCGATCGGCGCCTCGTTGCGCTGGGCATCGATGCCTCCCTCGGCACAGCGAGACCAGGAGTCTTGAATGGTGGAGCGTACCGGCAGGGTGGGGCGCCTGGTCTCCTGTTTTCCCTCCAGAAGTCTTTCCCACGCTCTGGTCACGCCGACCTCGTCGTAGTCGGTGCGAATGATGGCGGCATCAGGCATCAGTGCTGCCATCTGCCGTGACCGCTCGAGAGGAAATTCATTGATGCCATGCAGGGGGTTACGCTTCATTGGCTCTCACATTTCATGCCTCGGAGAAATCGGGTGCTCGCATGCGGCGAGTCAGTTTTCCGACGGCATACCGAGACGACTACCGATATCGGCAGCGAGATCTTTGGCGCCATAGGAGGAGCCGATGGTGACGCCGTCCATGTCCGCAAGCATCTCAGCGGTCGCCTCGTCCAGCGGCGCGATATAGCGATTGCGTGGGATGGCGAGGGCGAAGGTCTTCCCGGCAGCGGTCTCGCGAATGTCGCCGAAATGCTGAAGCTGCCGACCCGAGGATTCGTCAACGGCAATGACACGACCGTTGGGCGTTACCCTGATTTTCGGCTCAGGCTCGGCTTTAGTCGCCGGCTTGTCGCCGATGTGGATGATGAGACCCTTGGCCTGCGGGCGTTCGCGCGGCTTCTGGGATCGGGAATATCGACCATTGCTGAACTGGTCGGCAAGCTTGGTAATCACGCCGCGATTTTGCTCGATCAGGCGTTTGATCTGGACGTCCTCTCGACGAAGCCCATCCCGCTTAGAAAATATCTCGACCATGAATCCTCCCAGATCATGATTGCATTTTCTGGCGCGTTCTATGACGAAAAGCGTAGCACATTTCCTCCAATGCACCAGCTTAAAGCCATATCACCGGCTAACGGATGATGGTGGTATCCGACGGCAGCAGGGCGATTATTTGTCACTGCCGACGACCGACGCCGCGAGGTCGTGCAAACCTTGGCATTGAATCTTCGCAACATCGCGCCGTGCGTTCTCAGATGCCCGACCCGTCAAGCTCCTGGGCGTCCTCGCCTTCCCAGGGTGAGGGCATCGAGCTGCGATTAGTATTGGCCGAGGGCATGGGCATCCAGCACTTCAATTCCGGCTCGGCATATTCGACGATGCGGCCGGGCGAGGAATCAGAAGAGCGCCAGCCCGCTGATGCGAACTGATCACCATTCGACCAATAGGCAAGGTCAACTTCTGCCGGCCCCTGTTCGGACGGGCGGATTGTAACGAGGAACCGACTGCCGTCTTTCGGTGCGCTTGCCATGTGGCGCCAGCGGTCTGGCTCGTCCATCGTTTTTCCTCCTGCCTCGCTTTGGACCGCAAGTGTCGCCTCGCCATCGAAAACGGTCAACTCAAACTTTGCACAATCATTCTCGATCGAGTGACTCCGATCAAGGGATCAAACGTGGCGGGTTCCGAGTCCTTTCAAGAGCTTTGGGTCGTTCAGGCTGTCCCTGGCATTAAGCGACCTTTCTCATCAATTCGATGCAGCGATGAAAACCGCCAATTGAGCGGCGAAGGCGCGCTTGTATGCGGACCTCATTTTGCCGCGGGCGACATAGGCCGAGAGGTTCGGATATTCTTCCACTATGCCCGACCCTTTCAGCCTGAGGAGCACACTGATCATGAGAAGGTCGCCGGCGCTGAACTCGCCATCCAGCCAGTCGGCATCGCCAAGGCGGCTGGAGAGGCTCCCGAGCCGTTTGCGAATACCATCCTCGAGAGCATGCAGGCGCTTTTCATACCAGGGCTCGTCGCGCTCGAGGATCATGGCGAGACTGCGATCGAAGACCGGCGGCTCCACGGTGTTGAGCGCGGCAAACATCCAGGCAATCGCGCGCGCCTTTGCATTTTCATCCGGGGGCAGCAGTCCCGCATGGCAGGTAGCGATATGAAACACGATCGCTCCTGACTCGAACAGGACGAGATCGCCTTCCTCATAGGTGGGGATCTGCCCGAATGGCTGAATTGCAAGATGCTCGGGTTCCTTTATCGCCTTGAACGAAAGAAGGCGAACGTCATAGGGTTGCCCCACTTCTTCGAGCGCCCAGCGAACACGCATGTCACGCGCCAACCCCCGGCCGCGATCAGGCGAGTGTTCGAAGGCTGTGATCGTAATCGTCATGAACCGGCTCCTTTTGGTCTCCCACCGGGATGACGCACGAACTCGTCGGAAACCTACATCGTTCCGTCCATATTTCTCGCGTGCGAACGTTCGGTCGGAGAGGCCGCTTTCCGGTCAATGGCCGGCACCGCGCAATGGCCGTCGCCGGTCGTCTTGTCTTTTTGAGGGCAAGCCCATTCTATTGCTCGCGCTCAAGGAGCGTCCGTTTTCGACGCACACCCCAACGATAGCCCGAGATCGAGCCATCCTTCTTGATCACGCGGTGGCAAGGGACGAGCACGGCGATCGGATTGCTCGCGATCGCCTTCGTCACGTCGCGGGCATCCTGGGTGCCGAGTTGGGCTGCGAGCGCCCCATAGCTGGTCGTCTCACCGACCGGGATCGACTGCAGCATCGTCCAGACATTGACTTCATAAGTCGTGCCGCGGAGATCGATGGGCAGACCTGGATCGTATCCGGGCCGCTCGACCGCTTGGACGACCCTATCAAGGACGTCGGCAAGATCAGTCTGACTTTGGACGAGCTCGGCAGCGGGAAAGCGGGCGCGCAGCGCGTCTTCCATCGCTGCGCGGTGCGAACTGAATTCCAGCGCGACCACGCCCTTCTCGGACATCGCAACGATGAAGTCGCCGAGGGAACTCATCCCCCAGGCAAAATGAATGATTTCAAGCATGACAGCGCCTTTCGAATTTGCGTGCGGTCACAATAGGAGGAGACGAAAACGGTGCCGATCCGGTCCTTGCTTTCAAATCGAACATTCGCGGCAGCAGAGCCATTGCACCAACATCTATGACGACGAAAGCCCCGCGGGACATGGTGGCCGCGCGGGCAGTGTTGCAGATAGTGGGAGATCACTTCGCGTCGTGGAAGATGATGCCGACAGTGTGGCGCATCCCCGAGTGAACGCGGCTGACGCCATGGCGAAGATTGACGCGATAGCTGCCCCTGGTGCCCTCGACCGGACGGTTGTGAACGGCAAAGGCGACGGCGTCGCCATGACGAAGCGGAACGACCTCGACCCGGCTTTGCGCGCGGGGCCGCTGCTCCGTCATGCAGAATTCGCCACCGGTGAAGTCCGCTCCGGGCTCGGAGAGCAGGATCGCGACCTGGATCGGGAAGACGAGATCGCCATAGAGATCCTGGTGCAGGCAATTGAAGTCGCCCGGGATATACTGCAGCAGCAGCGGTGTCGGCCGTGTCTGGCCAGCCCGGTGGCATTGATCGAGGAAGGCGGCGTGCGTGTCGGGATATCGCTGTTCGATCCCCATGCGTTCGTTCCACTGATCCGCGAGTCCCGCCAGATGCGGGTACAGAGCCGTGCGTACGCCTGAGAGCAGATCCGGAAGGGGATATTTGAAATAGCGGTACTCTCCCTTGCCGAAGCCGTGCCGGGCCATGATCACATGGCTGCGGAAGTGACTCTCGTCCGGATAGAGCGCCGAGATTCTGCGGCACTCTTCGAGAGACAAGAGTTTCGGCAGGACGGCGCAGCCGAAGCTGTCGAGTTCAGACAGGATCGCCGCCCAATCGTAGCCGGCAATCCGCGCTATAGCGGATACATTGGCTCCTTCAGGAGCGGCGAGGTCGAGGAGCGGCTTCATCATGCCATTGTCTCCCTCTGCACGAAGACGGCCAAGTCCTGGCTCGCAGCCGGGTCGGAAATCATTGGGTTCATTGGTCTGGCTCCTTTTGTTGATCTGAGGACCAGAAGCTATCGACCACTCGCGGCGGTCGAACTCCGATGCTTGCTCTTAAATCGACGTATGTTGGCCGCCAGCAAATTGGGGATATGCCGCGGAGGCGCCGTCCGCCTCATGCAACTTGTGCGGCTTCGCGGTCGAGAAGGGCGCGTTTGCGCTCCACACCCCAGGCATAGCCCGACAGCGACCCATCCTTGCGGATGACGCGGTGGCAGGGGATCGCGACCGCGAGATTGTTGGAGGCGCAGGCGTCGGCGACGGCACGCGAGGATTTCGGGAAGCCGATGCGGCCTGCGATCTCAGCGTAGGAGACCGTGGTCCCCACGGGAATTTCCCGCATCGCCTGCCACACACGTTGCTGAAAAGCCGTGCCTCGGACATCAAGCGGAAGGTCAAGCCCCAGGCCGGGATGCTCGATGAGGCCGACGACCTGTGCAACCAGCGCCTCGTAATCCCTGTTCGCTCCGATGAGATGCGCCTTCGAAAAACGATCCTGCAGATCGCGCACCAGCATGTCCGGATCGCTGCCCAACAGAATTGCGGCAACCCCTTTCTTGCTTGAGGCGACGAGAACGGCGCCGAGCGAAGTCTGCCCGACCGCAAACTTGATCTCCTCGTTTTCCCCGCCGGCGCGATATTGCGTCGGGGTCATCCCGAGGATACCGGTCGATTGCTCATAGAAGCGGCCGCTGGAATTGAAGCCCGCGTCGTAGATCGCCTCGGTGACAGTGCCTCCGGAGGCCAGCCCCTCGCGCACCTTCCTGGCACGCTGCGCTGCCGCATAGTCCTTCGGCGTCAGGCCGGTCGTCGCCTTGAACATGCGATGGAAGTAGCTGGCGCTGCAGCCGAGCGTCTCCGCCAGTTCGTCAAGCGAGGGCTCTTGTTCGCTTTCCTCGATAATGCGGCAGGCCTTGGCGATCAAAGCCGCATGTTCGGTTTCGAGCGATTGGCCCTCCGGGTTGCAGCGCCCGCAGGGTCTAAATCCCGTCGCACGGGCGCTCTGCAGCGTCTCGTGAAACTGAATGTTCTTGGGATTGGCCGTGCGCGAAGGGCATGACGGCCGGCAGTAAATGCCCGTCGTGGAAACGGAATACCAGAATTGACCGTCTGCGCTCTTGTCGCGAACGAGCACGCGAGCCCATCGCGGATCGTCCGCGACCGGAAGCATTTTGCGATTTTGGAAGATCGGAGCGTTCATTCGTTGTCGTCTTCGGATTTGGCTTGTAGCCGCAGCATTCCTGCCCGTCATTCTCTCGCGGCACACTCCTAAGCTTGCTCTCAAATCGGATTGCCGCCACCCGATTCTTGCGGAGGGCCACATCTGGAGATGTGACCCCCCCAGTTCATCCGGAACGTGCGCGGTCAGGAAGCCTTGACGAGCAGACCAAGCTGCGTGAGCGTGGTCACGCCGTCATCAAGGCCGATCTCCTCTACGATCTTGCCGTCGATCACCTTGAGCACCGTGGTGCCGGTAAAGTGCATCTTGCGACCGCTCGCCGCGGGCAGGCCGAGATCCATGATGAAGTCGTGGAAGGCCGGGCCCGTATGTGTGCCGCCACCTTCCCATTGGCCGACGACATAATCACCTTCGGCGATCAGATCGGCTGTGCCCCAGAAATTGAGGTCGGGGAATGCTGCACGGAAGTCCGTCATGAAAGCCCGGATGTCGTTGCGACCGCGGCGGGCCTCATGCAGCGAGTATTTGAGGAGCATATCGGGCGCGGCGATCTCGTCGATGACGGCGAGATTGACGGTTTTGCCCCAGAATTCGGTGAACCAGCGCACCACGATGGCCTTGTTATCTGTCTCCTTGCTCATCCTATCGGTCCTTCTCTTGGTTTCGCGAGGATCGTCGACGCCGGTCGATGATCCGCGAGAAGGTCTAGATGGCCGGTCCTCACGCTAAACTCCGGATCTTGCCCTCGATTTGAAATCCTCCGGAAAGGGTTGGTAAGGTTGTCTGATATCAGCAGGCGTGGCCATGGCCTGCGTCTTATTGATGCGCAGGCTGAGGAGAGGTCGACTTTGGCAGGAAACTTTTGGCGGCTCTGCTAGTCTCGCCGTCTAGCGGGGATTCGGGATCCAGCGCCCGGGTATTGTCGCTCGGCAAGCCTCGCTTATCGGCTTCCATTCAGCCCATGATGCGGTTTCGCTCATCCTTCTGATGGAAGAATCAGGAAAGGACCAATCCATTGACCATTCAGCTTTACGGCTTCTGGCGTTCCAATGCGGCATTCCGTGTCCGCGTTGCGCTCTCGTTGAAGAAGCTTCCCTTCGAGGAAATCGAAATCGATATTCTATCCGGACGCCAGTTCGATGCCGCTTATGCCGACGTGAATGCGGAGCATGTGGTGCCGACCTTTGTTCATGACGGTCATCGCATATTCCAGTCGCTTGCGATCATGGAATATCTCGACGACATTTGGCCGGAGCCCCGGCTTCTACCGGCCGATGCGAAGGAGCGCGCTTATGCCCGTTCGCTCGCGCTGGTTTCGATCGCCGACTCGCATCCATTTATCGTCCCGCGCGTCCGCAAACATCTCGGGAAGGCATTCGAGGCAGACGCGACTGCAATCGAATCCTGGTGCAGACATTGGGTGGAGGAAGGGCTTGCGACCTACGAGCGGTTGCTTACGCGGCGCCCGCCTGCTCCGTTTGCGCTGGGGTCCACGCCGACGATTGCTGACATCTGCATCGCTGGCCAGATCGTCATGGCCAATCTTTATGAAATGGATCTCGCGGCGTTTCCCTCCGTCGCGGCGCTCGGGAAACGCTGCTTCGAGCTTCCGGCATTCGCCGACGCGCACCCTACCCAGCAAGCCGGCTACAAGTCCGGGAAGGGGCAGCATTAGCGATTGCTCGCATGTGCTGCGGCGGCCCTTCCGGATCGGTATGCAACCCGGAAACGCTGCTTTTCCGGGTTGCAAGTACTGTCAAAAACTGGCGGCTATGAACCGCCGTTTTTCGTTTCAATCCAAGGGCTTGTAGGCGATCACGTCCATTTCGACCTTGACGTCGACCATCATCGGCGACTGGACAGTGGAGCGGGCCGGCGGATGATCGATGAAATGCTTTTGGAACACGGCGTTGAAGCTCGAGAAATCGCGGGCATCGTCGAGCCACACATTGACCTTGACGACATCCTCGAGCGTGCAGTCGGCGAGCGCCAGCACGGACTTGATATTGGCGATCACCTGCTCGGTCTGGGCGACGATATTGCCGACTATGACTTCGCCGTCGACTGTGGGCACCTGGCCCGACACATAGACCATGTCGCCGGCGCGAACCGCCTTGGCGAAGGGGCGGCGCTGGCCGCCAGCCTGGTTGTCGGCCACGTCGTAACGGATGAGTTTCTTGCTGCTCATGAGACTGTCTTTCTATTCAAAATGGCTAGGAGCGTTTGACGCGTTCTAGTGCATGTCGTGCACGAAATGCCCAGGCGAGACTTCACGGTAGGTGCGCCTCGGGGCGACATAGTCGAATGGCCGCATAGGGCTCTTTATCTCTTCCGAAAGCGGCGGTGGCGTCTGGCCGCGGCGCGATGGATCCGGGATCGGTACGGCCGAAATCAGTCGGCGTGTATAGGGATGCTGGGGATTGTCGAAGATCGCCCCCCGCGGGCCTATCTCGACGATCTCGCCGAGGAACATCACCGCGACGCGATGGCTCATCCGCTCCACCACTGCCATGTCGTGGGAGATGAAGAGATAGGCGAGCCCGCGCTTTTCCTGCAGGTCGAGCAAAAGGTTGGAGACCTGCGCCTTGACCGACACGTCGAGCGCCGACACGGCTTCGTCGGCGATGATGAACTTCGGATCGAGGGCCAGCGCGCGGGCGATCGAGATTCTCTGGCGCTGACCGCCAGAGAATTCGTGCGGATGGCGATTTGCCATCGCCGCCGAGAGACCAACCTGTTCCAGCAGTTCGGCGACGCGCGCCTTTGCCTCGCGCCGGCCCGCCAGTCCGTGGGCAAGCATCGGCTCGGCGATGGCGGAGCCGACGGTGATGCGCGGGTTGAGCGAGGCGAACGGGTCCTGGAAGATCATCTGCGAGGTACGGCGCATACCGCGCAGCTCGCGCGTGCCGGCCTTCGTCACGTCCTGGCCGTCGATGACAATCGAACCGGCCGTCGGGGTGATCAGACGGATGATGGCGCGGCCCGTCGTGGACTTGCCGCAGCCGGATTCGCCGACCAGGGACAGCGTTTCGCCCGGCCGCAGATCGAAGGACACATCCTCAACCGCATGGACGCGGCCGTTCGACAGATCGAAACGGACAGCGAGATTGTCGACCTTAAGGATCGGCTCGACAGTCTGCGCAACGGTGGACATTTCGCGGCCGTCCGCAGCGTTGCCGGTTGACGCATCGACTTCCGGGAAACGCTTAGGCGCGACGGCGGCACCCATGGTGCCGAGGCGAGGGATCGAGGCGAGCAACGATTTCGTATAGATGGCCCTCGGCGCGGCAAAGATCTCGTTCGTCGGGCCGGTCTCGACCATGTCGCCTCGGAACATGACGACAGTGCGGTCGGCGATCTCTGCCACCACGCCCATATCGTGGGTGATGAAGAGCACACCCATATTCTCCTCCCTCTGCAACTCGCGCAGCAGATGGAGAATTTCCGCCTGGATCGTCACATCAAGCGCCGTCGTCGGCTCGTCGGCAATCAGAAGCTTCGGCCGACAGGCGAGCGCCATGGCGATCATCACGCGCTGGCGCATGCCGCCGGAGAATTTGTGCGGATATTCGTGAAGCCGGGTTTTGGCGGCCGGGATGCGCACCCGTTCCATCAGCCTCAGCGTCTCGGCTTCCGCTGCTTTCCACGACATTCCGCGGTGCAGGACCAGCGCCTCGGCAATCTGGTTGCCGATGGTGAAGACCGGGTTGAGCGATGTCATCGGCTCCTGGAAGATCATCCCGATCGAGCCGCCGCGCACCGAGCGCATCTCGGCTTCGGTCGCCTGAAGCAGGTCCTTGCCGTCGAGCAGGATGCGGCCTTCCGAGCGCGAGCGGCCTGGCGGGAGGAGCCGCATGGTCGACAGCGCCGTGACGCTCTTGCCCGAGCCGCTCTCGCCGACGATCGCGACCGTCTCGCCGGCATCGACATGCAGGCTGATATTGCGGATGACGGCCTTCCAGCCTTCCGGCGTCTTGAACGAGGTCGTCAGGTTCTCGATCGAAAGCACCGGCCGAACATTGGTCGTTGTATCGGTCATGTCAGCTTTCCTTGGCAAGGCGGGGATCGACGAGATCGCGCAGGCCGTCGCCCAGCAATTGCAGGGAGAGAACCGAGAGCACGATGGCGAGGCCCGGAAACACCATCAGCCACGGGGCGTTGTCCATATATTCGCGGCCGGAGGCCAGCATCGTGCCCCAGGTCGGCATGTCAGTGGAAACGCCGACGCCGAGGAAGGAAAGGCTTGCTTCCGCCAGCATGGCCGAGGCGAAGACGAAGGTCGCCTGCACGAGGATCGGCGAAGCAAGGTTGAGCAGCACGTGGCGGAGCAGGATCTGCCAGGTTGGCAGGCCCATGGCGATGGCCGCCTCGATGTAGGGCAATTCGCGCAGCACCAGCGTCGAGCCGCGCACGATGCGGGCAAGCCGAGGCGCATAGGTGATGCCGAGCGCCAGAATGACGGTCGAAACCGATGGCCCAAGCGCTGCGACGAGTGCAATCGCAAGCAGGATATCAGGGAAGGACATCATCGCATCGAGCAGGCGCGAGATCGGCGCATCGAGGCTGCGGAAAAAGCCGGCGGCAACGCCGAGGATCACGCCGAGCACGGACGAGATGATCACGACGCCGAGGCTGACGAGCAACGAGACCCGTCCGGCGAAGATGGCGCGGGAGAAGATATCGCGACCGAACTCATCCGTGCCGAAGAGATGGGGCATCGACGGCGGCTTGAGCTTGTTGACGATCGAAAGCTTGTTCGGCGCGTAGGGTGCGATCCAGGGCGCGAAGATTGCCGCAAGCAAGACGATCAGCAGGATGACCGCACCAAACAAGATTGCGCGATTGCCGAACAGGCGCCGGAGGCTCGATGCGAAGGGCAGGGAAACGGAGGCCATGGTGGTCATAGGCGCACCCTGGGATCAACGAGAATATAGAGCATGTCGACGACGAAATTGATGAGCACGTAGATGGCGGCAATGACAAGCAGCGCGCCCTGGATGACCGGATAGTCACGACGCAGAACGGCTGACACGACGAGGTTGCCCACGCCGGGCAGGCCGAAAACCGTTTCCGTCACCACTGCGCCGGCGACCAGCATGGCGACCGAAAGGCCGATGACGGTGATGATCGGGATCAGCGCATTCTTGAGCGCATGCTTGAGGATGACGCGACCTTCGCCCGCGCCCTTGGCGCGCGCCGTGCGGACATAGTCATCGCCGAGGACGTCCAGCATCGCGGCTCGGGTGAAGCGCGTGATCAGCGCCGAATTGACGATGCCGAGCGCGACCGCCGGAAGAACGAGATGGTCCAGCCGTTCCAGGAACGGCGTTTCGGGACCGCCATAACCGGAAGCCGGGAACCAGCCCTGGCCGACGGCGAAGATCTGGATCAGCATCAGGCCGAGCCAGAAGCTCGGCACGCTTGCCGCGACCATGGTCAGCGTCACGACCACCTGGTCGAAAAGAGTGCCGCGCTTGACGGCCGACAGGATCCCGACCGGCAGCGCGATAGCGACCGCGATCAGGATCGAGAACAGGGTCAGGAAGAAAGTAGGCTCGGCACGCGAGGCGAGCGCCTGCGTGACCGGCTGGTTGAGGAAAATCGACTGGCCGAGATCGCCCCGAAGTATGCCCAGCACGAACTGGCCATATTGGACGATCAACGGCGCATCGAGCCCCATCTTGGCGCGCAATTGCGCAATGTCTGCCGGGGTCGCATCCGACCCCAGCATGACGGCGGCAGGATCGCCGGGCGTCACTCGGACGATGACGAAAACCACCGTCACGACAAGGGCGAGCACGATGACCATGCCCCCCAGTCGTTTTAAAAGTGCCCCAGCGATCGGTGCCATCGTCAGTCCCTTACTTCTTTGGCGTCACGTTCCAGAAATGCGGCCAGTAGGTGGGGTCATAGCCGGAAACGCCGTTCGCAAGACCCGAAACTGCATTGAAGTTGCCGACCTTGTAGAGCGGCGCGTCGTCGTAGATGACCGTCTGGATGCCGTCCCAGGCCGTCTTCTCGGCATCGTCGGTCGTCGCATTCATGTAGGCGGCAACGGCTTTGGTCTTCTGATCCGAAACGTACCAGCCCGGATAGGCGTCGGTGATCGTGTTGATCGTGGTCGGATCGCCCGGGAAGTTGGAATGGGTGATGAAGATGTCCCATTCCTTCGGGTCGGCGCGGCGGGTGGTCAGTGTCGCCCAGTCCACCACCTGCATGTCGACCTTGAAGCCGGCGGCTTCGAGATAGGCCTTGGCGACCTCACCGATCTTGTAGTGGAACTCGTACTGGCGGCTGGTCAAGAGGCGCAGCGGCTGGCCGTTGTAGCCACCTTCCTTCAGCAGCTTGGCAGCGGCTTCCGGATCGCCTTCGCCATAGCGCGCAACGCCGGCTTCGGTGTGCCAGAAGGAGCCCTTCGGAAAGATCGAGGCGTCGACGCTGAAGAAGCGGTCGTCGGAGAAGGCGGCCAGCATCATGTCGTTCGGGTTCAGAGCAGCCTGCACGGCCTGGCGAAGAGCCTTGTTGGTCAGCAGGCCCTGCTTCATGTTCATGTTAAGCGAGGCCCAGCCGGCGTCCTTGAAGATGACGGGCTTGGCATTGCCGCTCTTTTCGACGCGATCATAGGCGCTGACCGGCAGCGAGTCGGCATAATCGAACTGTCCGGAGATCAGGCCCTCGACGCGGGTATTGGCGTCAGGAACCGGAACAAAACGGATTTCCTTGGCGATCGCCTCGCGCTTGCCGGCGTAATTGTTCGGCGCGCCGTCGGGCGACTTGTAGCCATCGAAGCGGACAAGTTGGGTGTACTGGTCGGGCTTGCGCTCCTTCAGCATATAAGGGCCGGTGCCGACGAACTCGGTCAGGGTGTCGGCGACCTTTTCGGACGGCATGATGACCGAAGCCTGGGAGAGGGTCGCGAGCAGCGGCGCATAGCGCGACTTCAGCTTGATGATGACCGCATGGTCCCCGTCTTCCGTCATGCTCGCAACGATGTCTGCGACCTGCTTGCCCTTGGAGTTGATCGCCATCCAGCGCTTCAGCGAGGCGGTCACGTCCTTGGCATCAAAATCGCTGCCGTCATGGAACTTGACGCCTTCGCGCAGCGGAATGCGGTAGGTCAGGCCATCCGCGGAAATCGTAGGCATGGCTGCAGCGAGCAGCGGCACGGACTTCCACTGGGCGTCATAGGTGTAGAGCGTTTCGAAAATGTGCTGATCGATGGTCAGCACGATATCGGTCGGCGTCTGCATGACATCGAGGGTCGGCGGCTCGCCGATCGTTGCCACGGTGAGGACACCATCGCTTGCCTGGGCGAGAGCCAGGCTGCTGGTGCCGGCAAGTGCCGCCAGCGTCATCAGAACGAATATACTCTTCTTCATCTCAGTTCCCTTGTTGTTGTCAGTTGCTGACGGAGTTCCGTTTCTATCTTGTTCAATGAATTCGGCCGGCTTTCCGTCCGGCCGGGTATTCAGGTGTCCAGCCCCAGCGGATCGGCAACGCGCGGCCAGAGCTCAAGGCTCGCCTTGCGATAGGGCGTCGTTGCGGGATTGGTGGGATAGGAGGTCGGTGCGGCGATATAGACGATTTCTGACGAGACCGGCTGAAAGCCCGCATGGAAATGGTTGGTCGACTTGACCAGCATGAACGATTTGCCGGCGAAATCGACACCCTGATTGGTGAAGATGTCCGGCTCGTAGGTCTGGGTGCGGCTGGTGATCAGCACGATATCGATATTGGTGCCGACCGGACGGATGACGGCGGTGCTGCCGAGCGTCACACGGCTGTTGCGGAAACTCTGCCAGCCGGCATCGAAAACGCGCTCTACCGTGGCGCGTAGGTCGAGGGGATTGCCGCCCTCGGGGCTCGACTTGCCGCCGACACGCAGGCTGAGTTCCGCGCCTTCTCCGGCCGCATGGCAGAAGGTAACGGCGATGGGATCCCAGATGGTTGCGACGACGAAATCGTCCATGCCGCGCTCCATCATCCGGCGCAGGATGTGGGTTGCGTCGCCCGCGACGCCGCCGCCGGGATTGTCCCAGACATCGGCGATTGTCACCGGCTTTTCAGGATGCGCCGCGCGGATCGCCATGGCCCGGTCGAGGCCGGCCTCGGTATCGAACATCGGCATCGCGGTCTCCTTGCGAAGGCCGTAGAGTTCGCGGCCGAGTGCAGCAGCCAGCGCGTCGCCCTTGGCTCTGTCGTTGTCGGTCACGACGACGATGCGGGTGCCCATGTCGGGCAGGTCACCGGCCATGAAGCCGTGGATGACGGAGGCAGACAGGATGCCGTCCTTGCCCTCCATTGCCTGCATGCGGTCGACGAAAGACCGCATCGGCTCGCGGCTCGTCGGGAAGATGGTGATCATCCGGCAATCGAAGGTGGAGATCACCGGCTTGATCTTGCCCCTGAGCGCCTGCAGCGCCAGCTCCACGACATGCTCGCCGCGCTGTTCGAAATCCGTATGCGGGAATTCAAGGAAAGCCGCCATGAGGTCGAGATTGGCGACACGCAGTGCCGTCAGGTGGCTGTGGGGGTCGAATTCCGCGGCAATCAGCACTTTCGGACCGACGATCTCGCGGGCGCGGGAGAGGAAATCGCCTTCCGGATCGTCATAACCCTGGGCCGCCATGGCGCCATGGAGACCAAGCACCACACCATCGACCGGAAGGGCTGCTTTCAGCTCCGCAAGGATCTGGTCGCGCAAAGTCTCATAGGTCTTGCGCTGGATCAGCCCGGCCGGCTCCGCCCAGCAGGACGTGCCCTCGATGACGGTAAAGCCTTCCGCCTTGCCGCGGCGGCGCAGGATCGGCACGACGGAAGAGCAGAGCGTCGGCGTATCCGGATGCTCGCCCGGCCCGGCATAAAACGCCGCCTTGAAGGCATTCATATCCGTCGGGACGGGTGAGAAAGTGTTTGTCTCAGTCGCCAACGAGGCGGTGAAAATGCGCATGTCTGTTACCCGAGCAAGCGTCAGTTCTCGCGGCCGCCAAACTGGTCAGAGCCGATCGCTGTCGCCGCTATTGTCTTGAATTGCGTTCTTGGTTGCCGGAGCGCCTCTTGGACATCACCGTTCTTACGGCTGCCGCGTCGCTCTTAAGAAATCTGATTTCCCGTTTCCCTCAGTTCACCCATTCACCGTTTCGGTGTAATTTATTTTCTTCATAATGCGTAAAATCGCGCAAAAGTCAACGTATTTTCAGATTTTGCGCCAAAGTATGTAATTTATTTTCTAAATTGCGAAAATGAGGGCAAATTTTCACATCGAAGCAATACAACGAAAAGCTTCGCCGACGACATCGGGCGCCGCTTTGCATTTTGGAATCAAAACCTTCCGGCGCGGCAAGCTGCGCGTCTGAAGGCGACGGGCGGCCGCTCGACATGAAAAAGGGCGCCCCTCCGAGGCGCCCGATTTTCATGATGCCAAGAAAGCCGCCCTGCTGCGGCCATTATCCGCTAACTCGATGCGACAAAAATTTTCAGGACGGTCGCTTACCAGACCGTTCCGCGCGCATCGACTTTCTCGACCCGCGTGACGATCCCATCACGGTGGAACACCATGTGATCGAAAAGATTGGTAACGACGCAGGTATGGTTCGGCACGATCTTCACCATCGCGCCGATCTCCGGGAACGGCTTTATGCAATCCTTGAGATCGACAACGGCATGCTCCTCCGAGAGCGACACGATACGTGCGCTCTCGAAGCCGTCGATCGTGCCGTAGTCCGTGAAGCCGAGCAGGTCGGATGTCAGGGCCTTCGAGCCGCAATCCAGAACGGCGCGATCCGGGGCCGGGCGCGACACCACTGTTGCCAGGATGTGCATGGCAAGGTCACCCGCCGTGCAATGGCCGGCGCGAACCATGCTGCGGTCGTTGTAGACATAGGTGCCAGCGCGATGTTCGGTGGCAGACGGCACGAGATGCGCGGCAAAGAGATCCGGCGAACCACCGCTGGAGCGGACCGGGCAATCTATACCTTTGTCCGCCAGGAGCCTCATCGTGCGGGCCATGAAATGCTCGACCGATTCCGCGCCGCCGATTGCCGGATAGGTGAGGATGCCGCCGAAACGCAGGCCGGGTGCCGCCGCGATCTTCTCGGCAAGCGCTACCGCCACCTCCGGCGTCTGCACGCCGCAGCGCTTGCCCCCGGTGTCGCATTCGACCAGCACGGTGAGCGGCCGGTCGGCCCCAAAGGTCGCGGCGAGCCCTGCAACAGTGACGTCGCTATCGGCCACCACGGCGAGCTTTGCCACTCTAGCGTTCAGTGCCTTCAACCGGGCGAGCTTCGCCGCACTGAGAATGTTGTAGGTGATCAGGATGTCGTCGAAGCCCGCATCGGCGAAAACTTCCGCCTCGGTCACCTTCTGGCAGTTGATACCAACCGCGCCGGCTTCCAACTGCTGGCGCGCGATCGCCGCGATCTTGTGGGTCTTGATATGCGGTCGGAAGCGCTTGCCATGGGTGTCGCAATAGGCCTGCACGCGGGCAATATTGGCAGCAAGCCGGCTTTCGTCGATGACAGGCATCGGGGTTGCGACCTGGTCGAGGGGCGTTCCGGCTTCGGGCCACGGATAATTCATGATGAAACCTCATTAAGGGAGAATGCGCCTTCGCAGGAACTCGGGCACAGAGGGGAATTGCTTTTATTTCCGCGGGGACGGCTAGTTTCGTTGATGCTTGTCCGCATTATGCTATCAAAATACGATCCAGTGAAATTCATTTTCATTGGTAGATGCATTTTTCTGGCTCAGGCAATGTGAGGGGAAGACCGAATGGATCTGTTTCACGCCCTTTCCGACGAAGGCGGCAGGCTTTCGAGCCTCGAAGCCAAGCTTGCGCAATTCGCGTTGGAAAATGTGGATTTCGTCGTCAACTCGTCGATCATAGAGCTGGCCGAGCGAGCGGGAGTTTCCCCGCCGACCGTTACCCGCTTCTGCCGGCGGCTGGGCTGCCAGGGCTATTCCGACTTCAAGGTTCAGCTTGCCAAGATGGCCTATATCGGCTTGCGCTACCTGAAGCCTGAGGCACCGACGGCGACTGCCGAGGAGGTCGCCCACGATATCATCTCCAAGGCGCAGAACGCTCTCTTTGAAGTGCATCGCCAGCTTGATCTGGCGGTCATCGAAAAGGCGGCGCAGATGCTCAGGGCAGCCGATTTCATCCAGGCCTTCGGCGCCAGCGGCAATTCGGCGATGATCGTCAACGAGTTGCACAACCGCCTGTTCCGCCTCGGCTGCCATATCAATGCATCCAACGACCACAATATGAACCTCATGATCTCGGCCGCGGCGCAGCCGGGCACAGTGATCTTCGGTTCCTCCTACACCGGCCGGGATATGGGCCTCGTCCATTGCCTGGAGCTTTTGCGGCAGCGCGCTATCCCGACGATCGTGATGACGCAGAACGGTTCACCGGTGGCGACAGCGGCGGATCTGGTGATTGCAATCGAGATGCCAGAGGGCAAGAACATCTTCCGCCCGACCTCGACCCGTTACGCCTATCTTGCCGCAATCGACATCCTCGCCAACATGGTCGCCTATGCCGATCGCAACAGGGCGTTCAAGTCGCTGCGCAGCATCAAGGAGGAACTGGTGCGCAACCGCGACGGCGACGACCGCCAGCTCCTCGGCGATTGATCCGGCGCGCCCAGAGCATCTTTTGGTCAAGTCACGAGCCCGGACCGTCCTGGGGGCCACGGCCAAGGAGATGCGCTGCCGAGCGCCAGGCATGATGCGCAATCCGGTCGAGTTGCCGGGCGTCGTCGATCCGCGCAAAAGCGTCGGTGACGGTCAGTTTTCCGGGCGCGACGGAAGCCAGCATCGTGGCACGATGGACCCGCCGCAGTGCGTCGAGTTCCGACGCTGCGGCCTTCACTTCCGCAAGCGCGGCGGCGACCTCAGGCGAGACGTTCCAGCCGATGGGTGCTGCCTGCGCGCTGAAGGCGCACTCTGAAGTGATCGAGCTGCCGACCATCTTTGCGGCGCGCATGGCTCGTGTGCAAATCTCGGCAGCGCCAGGATCGGGCGTGGTCTCGGCAGGTTGCCCTGGGAGTTCCTTTTCGGCCACGACTTCCACGAGGCGCGAGACGTGATCGAGCGCGTGCAGCGTACTCGTCATGCGAAGCCGTTCGGTCTCCGTCTCGGGCGGCTCCTTCAGTTCAGACAGGAAATCCCGCACTTCCTCCAGCGTAGCGGCGGATGTCGCAGCGTTTTGCGCGGTCGGCGCGGCACCACCCGAAAGCGCTGCGGAAACCGCGGCGCTGGTCGTCGCGAGAACGTCCGCCACCACGCGCCGCGCGGTCTCGATTGCGACGACGGCGCTGGCGAGCGCGCTCGGATCAAGTGCGCGCTGAAGCGGTGTCTGTTTGGAGGGGAGGAGCCGCTCCACGGCACGGGCGAACCATTGCGTTGCCGGAAGGAGCACCGCGACTCCCACAACGTTATAGGCCGTATGGTAGGCGGCAAGGAGCGTCATTCCGTCGATTGAACCGAGAAGTGCTTTCATCAATGCCGCTGTGAACGGAAAGGCGATGATGGCGATCAATGCCGCTATAAGCTTGAATAGCACATAGGCCAGCGCAAGCCGCTTGGCCGTCGTCCCGGCGCCGATGGCCGCCAAGGCGGAGCTTGTTGCCGTTCCGATATTCTGGCCGATGATCAGTGCGGCGCCCTGTTCGAGGTTCACTGCCCCAGCGTAGAAAGCCGAAATGGTGACGGCGATCGCTGCCGTCGAGGACTGCATGACAGCCGTCATCGCAAGGCCGACGGCGACGAGGGTCAGAAGACCGACCGAACCCGTGACCCAGCCAATCCCCTCTGTGCCGATCACCGCGGGCAGATCGGATGGATGCAGGCTTTCGGCTAGGCCTCCCATGCCCTGCTGGAGGGACGTTAGCCCGTAGAGCACGAGCGCGAAGCCGGCGAGAGCGCCGCCTGCCGCCGCAATCCGTCCGCCCCCAAGCAGCTTGACCAAAGCGCCGACGAAGATCAGCGGCAGTGCATAGGTCGAAAGCGAGACGCGCACGCCGATCAAAGCGACGAGCCAGCCCGTGCCCGTCGTGCCGACATTGGCGCCGAATACGAGGCCGAGCCCTTGCGGAAAGGTTAGAAGCCCGGCGCTGACAAGCCCGATCGTCGTCATCGTCACCGCGCTCGACGATTGCACGAGCAGCGTGACGATGGCGCCCCAGAAGGCTCCCGAGAGCGGGGTCGCCGCTGCCTTGCCGAGGACCGTGCGCAGGGCTGATCCTGCCAGTACCTTCAGGCTGTCCGTCATGACGGTCATGCCGAGCAGAAACAGCCCGACGCCGCCGAGTATGGCAACTGCTGTCGACATGCACGCCTCTTTCGGCTGGGCTTCGGCTCGTGCTGCAAACGAACCCTAGACCCTTAGCCGCCTTACCGCAATGACACTCCCGGCATCCGAACGAGGCAGCGCCGAATAGTGATATAAGCAATCTGCAGTAGATTTAGCTGATGCGAAGTGATACGTTCAATCACGGCGTTTTCGGAGCGAATGCCATGTTGCGATTGGGTTCGAAGTACCAACACCTCATCCACAACGCAGGCTGCGGCTGCAGCAATCCTCTTCTTCAGCGACGATCCCAGTACCTTAGCGATTACTCGCGACGAAATTTTCTTGCGGGCATCGGATCCATTGCGGCCGCCGGCATCGTGCCGGGGGTGGGCAACGCGCAGGCGGCGAAGCCACCCTCCAAGATTTTGTTGAGACAGATCAAGCTGTTCGACGGCAAATCCGACTCGTTGCAGACGGGTGCACAGGTTCTGGTTGAAGAAAACAAGATCGTTGCCGTAGACAAGGCAAACAACCCTCCGCCAGGGGACGTGACGATCATCGATTGCGGCGATCGCATGTTGATGCCGGGCATGATCGATGCGCATTGGCACACGATATATGCCGCGGTTCCATTGCAAGTTCTGATGTCCGGTGATCCCGGCATCATTTTTGCGGCATCCACGGCGGAAGCCGAGCGCACGTTGATGCGGGGCTTCACCACCGTCCGCGATCTGGGCGGTCCGGTCTTTACCTTCAAACAGGCAATCGATACCGGGATCATTCCCGGCCCTCGCATTTTTCCCTCCGGGGCGATGATCACGACATCAGGCGGTCACGCCGACCTCAGAATGCCGTTTGAAATTCCCGCGAGGGAGGGACAACTCAGCCTGAGCGAAATGATGGGAAGCGCCGCGATCGTCGACGATGTCGGCGAGTTGAAGCGCCGGATACGCGAGCAACTTCTCCAAGGGGCATCGCAGATCAAGCTTGTCGGGGGAGGAGGTGTTTCGTCTCCGCGCAGCCCGCTTGATATGACGACCTTCAGCGAGGACGAAATTCGCGCCGGCGTTGATGTGGCACAGGACTGGAACACCTACGTGGCCGTTCACGCTTACGCCTCGCATACGGTCCAGCGCGCCATCGCCGGAGGTGCGGCCTGCGTCGAACACGCTCATTTGATGGACGAGGATACGGCAAGGATGTTTGCCGACAAGAATGTCTGGCTCAGCACTCAACCGTTCCTGTCGATGGAAGATACCGGCCCGCTGACCGGAGTAGGGGCCGAACGTGCCATGCAGCTTTTTGCCGGGACGCCCAAGATTTACGGATATCTCAAAAAGTATGGCGTCAAGACCGGCTGGGGTTCGGATGTTCTGTTCTCTCCCGCGCTGACATCCCGTCAGAATTTCATGCTCACCCATTTGGGCAATTGGTACACCAATGCGGAGGCGCTACGCATGGCGACCTCGGACAACGCAAGTCTTCTGGCACTTTCCAATTTGCGCACGCCTTATGCGGGCACCTTGGGCGTTATTCAAAAAGACGCGTTTGCCGATATCCTGGTCTGGGATGGCAATCCGCTCGACGATTTGAAGCTGATGGAGGATCCGCAGCAAAATCTGAAGGTCGTCATCAAAGACGGTCGGATTTTCAAGAATACTCTTTGAGCTGGCCAGCCGAGGACAATGATGCGGGCAGGGAAATATCGAGCAGTTCCTCCGGCCCAAGTCGTAATAGCAGTTCTTTTGTTGGTCGCTATACTCCCGGCAGCCGCAACGGTTCTCGCGCCTTTGGCGTTCGCCCTGTTGGCCATTGCGCTTCTATGGCCCATTCAGCATGGCATACAGACGTTTCTCCCGAAATACCTGGCGCTTCTGGTCAGTTTGGCCGTCATGGTCCTGGCCTTTCTTGCGTTTGGCTGGATCGTCACCTGGTCGTTCGGCAGGGTCGGCCGATGGATGATCACCGATACCGCACGCTTCCAGCAGCAATACGAGGAAATTCGTCAATGGCTCGAAGGGCACGGCGTCGATGTCGACGTGCTCTGGTCCGACAATATCGGCACCGCCTCCATGCTACGCGTGGTTCAGACCCTGACGAGCCGCATCAACAGCACATTCAGCTTCTGGCTCGTTGCTTTGACCTATCTTCTTCTCGGCGTGATGGAAGTGGAAGATTTCGAGCGCAGGATCAAGCGAATGCGCAGTCCGGCAGCAAGGAAGCTGCTCCTGGATGGTAGCCGGCAAACGGCGAGGAAGCTTCGCCGCTATATGATCATCAGGACGATCATGAGCATCGCGACGGGATTGTTCGTCTGGTTGCTCACCAGCGCTTTCGGACTGCCGCTCGCCAAGGAGTGGGGTGCTATCGCCTTTGCCCTGAATTACATCCCCTTTATCGGTCCACTCGTGGCGACGATGTTTCCGACAGCATTTGCACTCGTCCAGTTCGACGACTGGCAGTCGGCGCTTGCGATCTTCATCGGGCTCAACGTGATACAGTTCACGCTGGGCAGCTATATAGAGCCACGCGTTTCGGGCAATGCACTTTCCCTTTCGCCTGTCGTCGTTCTTCTTTCCGTTTTCGGCTGGGGTTATCTTTGGGGAATTTTCGGCGCATTCATCGGTGTCCCGATCTCGATTGCGCTGGTCACGTTCTGCCGTCAGCATCCCTCCAGCCAATGGGTGTCCGACCTTATCGGCCGCGACACCGAAGAGGCTCTTGATACGCCTTCGACCTGAAACTTAAACTTGGTAACGATAGTTATCGACCGAGGCAAATATACCCGCTGGAGCCGTAGAAGCACACGCCGCCTCTACGGCTGCGGCTTCCGGAAACGCGATCGAGGAACCGGGAATTGACCCAGCCGCTGCGCGAATGCCGCGGCTCAATGCGGCACCATCTGCGCGATGACGAACAGCGGTTGACGAACACCCTGTCCCCCCTTCGCACCTGACCGACGGAGCGATACGAGGTGCCGGGGCCTGATCGAACTTGCGTTGTGCCGGTCACGCGCGCCGTGGCCGCTTCTGCGGGAAGGGCTCCTGCCAATGCGACCGCACTTGCAAAGAAAGCGGCCACTATTATCCGTATAATACGCATCGATCACTCCTCCGTTGATCTGGCGCCAGAATACTGACGGTTCCATGCTTTCGCTAACGTATTCTTCCTTCCCTTGAGGCAGCGAGCGTGGGCTCGCGGCCCCATCGATTTTCTATTGCAGCATTGCAAGGACGCTCGCGCTTGCCTCCTGTAATGTCAGGCCGTGATGGAATGCGCCCTGTTCAAGGAAGTTGACGGTTTCGACAACCACGATCGGGTTGAACATCATGAAGGTATGCGTGGCATGGACGACCAGATGATCATCCGCGCCGTCCAGTCGTGTCGACGCAACGGAGACCTTTCCGTCATTCGGCCCTTCGATGATCGAATTGAATACCGGATTGACGGATATGTCGCCGGCGATGATTCCCACCGAATAGTCGGGGTTCGGCAGACGCTGCGGCACGGCCGCCGGATCGGTTCCAAGTTCAAGACCAGCAGGGCCGTTGATCCAAAGGAATGGTGGCATCTCGCCGAAGACGTCCACGATCTCCGAACCGTGGTTGGGTGGCGCGAGCATGACGACGCGGCCCAGATCTGGTCGCTGCGCGTGCGCCAGCCAATAGCGAACCAGAATCCCTCCCATCGAATGGGTAACGAAATTGACCCGCCGCGTGCCGCACAATTCGATCGACGCTCCTATGTAGCCGGCCAGGTCGTGGATTGGTGCGCGCGTTGAAGGATATGCCCGGTTGACGACCAGAAATCCCCGTCGCGCCAGCACTTTCTCGATAAGCCAAAAGGATCCGCTGCTGCGAGCGAGGCCATGCACCAGCACGACATATTCCGCCTCGTCTTCATTGAGATGGACCGCCATCACTCACTCCAGCAAATGAGCATAGGACCGCCGACGAGCACGGAAAAAAGATCGTCGCGACCGGTTTGGAAGCATTTGGGACACCTCTTCAGCCTCCTCGCCCTTCATAGCCCGGTTCTGGAGTATCCTTTGTCGACGTCGCACCCTTTTCTTCCGCGGTTTCGAAATGTTTCTTGAGGGCGGCTAGTTGATCCTCGGACCATCCCCTCACATCCGTCACGGCGACCCAGGCATCGATATAGTGCCAGGGCGCATAGACGTGACCAAATCCTATCGGCGTTTTGTTGGCGACAAGCATATCGAGTATCAGCTGGAAGCCGGTGACGATCGGATACCATCCAAGTCGCGGTGACACGTCATGCCCCAGCGGCTCCCGCATCCAGTCGGGCTCTTTGTAGAAATCGTCGAAATTGAAGAAGACGATCGGATCGCTGGCATATTGGAGATAGACGATCCGGACTGGCCCCCAAGGGCTTGTCGTCTCTTGTTGAGGAAAACCGCTTTGGTCCATGAAACGGATCAGCCTGCCGTCGCGAAACTGCGGGAGCCGCACGAGCGATCCCGCGTTTCGCTCTTTGGTGACGGTTCGCCAGGTGGCGCTGACAAAAGGCGGGCCGCTCCAGAGCGCACCCTGTATCGGGTCATCGATCATTTCGAAAAGCCGGGCCGATAGCTGCGAGTTCATTGCCCCCAGGCTCAGCCCGTGAAGATACAATCTCGGCCGCTTGTCCTTCGGCAGCGTCGTCCAGTAGCCGTAGATCTCAGAGAACAATGCTCTTGCCGTCTCCGCGCCGTATGCGGACTGGGCAAGCAATGAAAGCGGGCTGCTGAGATAGGAATACTGGACGGCGACGCTCGCGATATTGCCATCATGCAGATACTCGACGGGATCCATCGCTGCAGGATCGATCCAGCCCGTGCCGGTCGGGGTTATCACGATCAGGATCGAACGGGAAAAGGCGCCCTGGCGTTTCAGCTCATCCAGGGCCAGCCGCGCCCGGTCCTCCGGTGTCTGGCCCGATTGCAGCCCCACATAGACGCGGATCGGTTCAAGGGCTGGTCGCCCGGTGAAAGCGCTGATGTCGGCCGCATCCGGACCGGATGCCACGAATTCTCGTCCGGCTCGGCCGAGTTCATTCCATGCCACGAGCGAGGCGGAGCTTCCGGTCTTACCACTTTCGAGAGGCTGGGGCCGTTCGGGTTCAAGCAGCGCATCATATTGCCGATAGGACGCATCGAGCACCCGGAACACTGCCCGGGCCAGGACATCGTTTGCCAGCGACCAAAATAGCAGAGCCGTTACCGTGATTGCCAGGATCATCGCAACTCGCGGCGGGATGTATCGTTGCATCCGCCTGTCGAGCATTAAGGCCAGCCATTTTGCCAGACGCCCGAGCGTCAGCAGCACGGCAAAGGTGAGGATGGCTACTCCGCAGACCACGAAGGGATTGATGCTGTCGACCGGCGGCATTCCCATGGCTGCCCGCACGGAATTCTGCCAGGCGGCCGAGCGCCAAAGCGAATTGACGACGAAGCCGATACTGAGCGCCGCCGCCACGTAGCGGATCGGCGTAACACTTCGTTGCGGCAGTTCCAGGTAGGTCCAAAGCCAGGTGAACAAGACGCCCAGTGCATAGCCGATGAAAAAGCAAAGCCCGGCCAATGCGCCCTGCGGCAGCCGGTCACGTGGCACCAGCGTCGGCGTGAGCGCCGACGCAAAAAGAAGAGCGCCCAAAAGCAAGCCAAGCCAGGAGAATCGGCCGAAGACCGCAACCGCAATCTCTGCCCAACCCGATTTCCGTTTACCTATCGTATTCACACTCATGCTCGCCCCAGTCCTCCAACCCATCTCGGAGCCGTCGTGGACTTGTCGCTTGAGGCGAGGCGATCGGCATCGCATCGCCTCCGCTGATTTTGGCGGCTATGATGCGACAGCGGCGCCTGATTCAGGGGAAGCCTTGGGGGAAAGCGCCGCCTGAAGTTTCATTTCCTGGTCTGGGGACAGCGAGGTCCGCAAGATGCGCGCCCTCATGTCCTTGAATTCTGCAAGGACCTTTTCCGGCTGGGCTTTGCGCACGAGAAGGAAGAGGGCCGAGCTATTGGCGGGGATTGTGTCGGCGAGCTTCTTGATGAGGTTGTCATCAATGCCATAGTCTGTCATCGAGCCCGCAAGCGCTCCGGAACCTGCGCCGAACGCTCCGCCAAGCACCATGCCGGCGAGAGGGTTTAGAAACAGCAAGCCCACGAGAGATCCCCAAATCGCGCCCGACAAGCCGCCGCTGGCAGCTCCCGTTGTCGTGAGATTCACGCTCTGCTTCAGACGAACCTTTCCGTCGCCGTCGCGGACAGCAACGACCGCATCCTCGAGATCTATCAGATACTCTTTCTCGAGGGCCACTAATCGGTTGAGTATGACATCCGCCTCGTCGGCTTTATCGAAGCCGAGCACGATAAGTTCAGACATGATTCCCTCCTGGTGTGAGTTAACCCGGAGATAGGACGAGCAGAGGTTTCGTCCAGAGGTAGGCCTCACGCCTTCCTGCACTTTCAGTTTCCAAATGATGAGCAATCGACGACCCAAACATCGGCGTCGGTTTTCGGCCTCCGCTAAGGAGAGGTTCGATCTGAAGTATGTCATTAATCATGCGGGCGGAGGCGCAACACCTAATCCGAGTGCCCCTTGTAAAGAGTCTCCTAGGGGTTTATTCTTGTACCACACAGCAAGAAAATCTCCTTAGTCGCGAATACAGCTCTCCAATTATTGGCAGGGAAGTAGTGATGGAGCTTTTAAATCCGCTTGTCGACCCGCAGACCTCGTATGTTTCGACGGGGCATCTTCCTTCCTCGGATACCGTTGCGAAGCTCGTAACAGAGGCCCATGACCGCTTCGCCGACGTCACACTCGGACGAAATTCCCAAGTCTATCCGGCCCTCGCAAACGTTTCGAGCAAACTGTTCGGGATTTGCGTTGCGGGCATTGACGGCCGCATCTTCGCGGTGGGCGACGCCGAGCACGAATTCACGATCATGAGTGTCTCGAAGCCGTTCATTTTTGCCCTGGTCTGCGACATCATCGGCGCGACGGGCGCCCGTGAGCGCCTGGGGGTGAATGCGACCGGTTACGCATTCAATTCTCTCGCTGGCGTTGAGCGGAATAGCGAGGGGCGCACGAATCCAATGGTCAATGCCGGCGCCATCGCCACCACAAGCCTCGTCCCAGGAGCGAACCCGGAAGAGAAGTGGCGTTTCATCCATCAGGGATTGTCTCGTTTCGCGGGCCGGGAGCTCGCAGTCAACGAGGAAGTCTATGAGTCCGCGTCGAAGACGAACTCCCGAAACCGCAGTATCTCATGGATGCTGCAAAGCTTGGGCCGCATTTACTGCGAGCCCGGCGAAGCCGTCGAACTCTATACCCGCCAGTGCTCCCTGAATGTCAGCGCAAAGGATCTCGCCGTGATGGGAGCGACCCTTGCCCATGGCGGTTTCAACCCCGTTACACGCGAGCAGGTCGTCAACCCGGATGTCTGTCACTATGCATTGGCGGTGATGCTGACCGCTGGCCTTTATGAGACGTCGGGTGATTGGCTCTATGAAATCGGGCTTCCGGGGAAGAGCGGCATCGGCGGCGGAATCGTGACCGTGTCGCCGGGAAAGGGCGGCCTCGGCACGTTCGCGCCGCAGCTCGACGAGGCAGGCAACAGCATCAAAGGGCAGCTTGTCGCGCAGTTCCTGTCGCAGCGAATGGGGCTCGACCTGCTGATGTCCTCGCCGGACGGTTAGAAAGCCAGCTGCCGGAACTGCGCTGTATCTATCGCGATTTCTTCAGGGAGCCGGTCAATGTCTGCAACCGTAACGTCGCATCCAACTCACATGGAAGAACATGCATCGTGGATCCCGATGGTCGCGATTGCATTTGGCCAGGCGATCATGTCGTTCAACGTGGCGTCCCTGCCTGTGGCTTTGGGCGGCATGGTTCACAGTTTCGGGGTTGCACCCACAGTCGTTGCAACAGGCATCGTCGCCTATTCCATGATCGTTGCCGGCTTTGTCATGCTCGGCGCAAAACTCGTGCAGCGCTTCGGCGCGTTGCAGGTGTTTCGCATTGCGGTCGTCGTCTTCGGTCTGGCCCAGGTTCTCATGACGTTCAGCCCGACCGCGTCCGCGATGATCACCTCCCAGGCGATCTGCGGAGCGGCGGGCGCCGTCATCGTTCCGGCGCTTGTTGCATTGATTGCGGAAAACTACCACGGCAGCCAACAGGCAACCGCGCTCGGAGCCTTGGGATCGGCGCGGGCTGGGGCAGGCGTTCTGGCATTCCTGATCGGTGGAGTGCTTGGTACTTACATCGGCTGGCGGCCGGTATTCGGCATACTGATTGCGGTCTCGGCGCTTGTCTTGTTTCTAAGCTTCCGGCTGAAATCGGATGCCGGACGACCGGATGTGCGGATCGATTTCGTCGGTGTCCTGCTGGCAGCCGGTGCCATCGTTCTCATCAGCTTCGGGTTCAACAATCTCAATGGCTGGGGCCTTGCCTTGGCGCGGCCGGCAGCACCATTCAACTTGCTTGGACTGTCGCCGGCTCCCATCATGATTGTTCTCGGCGCCGTTCTCGGTCAGGCATTCTTCCTGTGGACGCGCCGACGCGAGGCGGCTGGCCGCACGCCACTATTGCCGCTCGAGGTTCTGGATTCGCCTCAGGAGCGCGCTGCCGTCTATGCCATGTTCACCGTCGTGGCATTGGAGGCGGCGCTCAATTTTTCCGTACCCCTTTATATCCAAATCGTGCAGGGGCGCTCGCCCTTGGCTACGGCGATTGCAATGCTGCCTTTCAATTTGACTGTATTTTTCGCAGCCATGCTGATTGTCCGTTTCTACGAAAGGCTGACGCCGAGGCAAATCGGTCGCATGGGCTTTGCCCTATGCGTTGTGGCGCTCCTGTGGCTGGCCTTCGTCGTGCGCAACGACTGGAGTTCGGTTCCGGTGCTTTTCGGATTGATCCTGTTCGGTATCGGACAGGGCTCGCTTGTCACCCTGTTGTTTAATGTCCTTGTCACGTCATCGCCAAAGAATCTGGCCGGCGATGTCGGATCGCTTCGAGGCACGACCAACAATCTTGCGGCGGCAGTCGGGACCGCTGTCGCGGGGGCGCTGCTCGTCGGGCTCCTCAGTTCGGCGGTCATGCGACAGTTGGTGGAAAACCCCACATTGCCGATCGAAATACAATCCGAGGTAAATTTGGACAGCATCACCTTCGTGAGCAACGATCAGCTTGCAGCTGTGATCGGCAACACAAGTGCCACGCCTGAGCAGAAGGCTGAGGCGCTTCGTATCAACACGGAGTCCAGGCTGCGGGCGCTGAAGATCGGCTTCCTGATCATGGCGGGCCTTGCGCTATTGGCGTTGCTGCCAGCCGGTCGGCTTCCCGACTATCGGCCGGGTGAAATTCCCGAGAAGCCGTAAGGTCCGGTAACGCCCTCTTCCGGGAAAGCGATCAGGCATGACGTGGCGCCTTGCCGTCCATCTGGCGGATCTGGCCGAGGCGATAGCCCGTCATGCGGCCGCACCATGCCCGGATGCAACAGAGCGTGGCGATGGCGCATAGCAGGAGCGGTATGGCTGCGAGCGAGAAGATGGTGTGGAACTCGAGCTGGGCCGCCAGCAGCGAGCCGACCACCAAGGGGCCGATAAAGCCCCCGATGCGGCCGATGCCCTGGGCGAAGCCGGCGCCTTTCGAGCGGTGGGCGGTCGGATAGAGCAGGCCAGCCAGTGTGCTGTAGCCCAGCTGTGAGCCCAGGATCGAAAAACCGTAGAGGAAGACCAGCAGCCGAATGACGGTATGGTCTGCACCGATGGCGCTCATGACAACGGCAGTGACCGCACCGATCAATGAGGTGATCACCAGCGCGACCGGCCCCAAAGTGTCGAGCGCGATGCCGATCGCCAGTCCGCCGCAGGCGCCGCCGATATAGTAAAAGGAGTTGGTGGCGGCAGCGGCGGCGGCATCGAAGCCTATCGAGCGCAGGCCGAGATTGAGCCAGCTGTTCACATAGAAATTGACGAACATGATCGACATGAAAATGATCCAGAGGAACGGGGTTGCCAGCCTCATCCGTCCCTCGAAGAGCTGCGGCAAACCGCCTGCCTTGCCGCTTTCATTGATTATAAAGGTATCGTCCGTGCTGATCGTCTGGTCTCGGGAAACCTTGCGGAGAATCCTTGCCAGCTTGTCTTTGCTCCTGCCGGTAATCGCCATGTATTTCAGCGATTCCGGCATGAGAAAGATGAAGAGAGGCACGAGCATCACCGGAATCAGGGTGCCTACCAGATAGAGGCTGCGCCAGGATTCTCCGTTGAGACAGTAACTCACCCAGCCCGGAAGCATGCCGCCGAAGCTCAGCCCCATGAAGCTCAGGGTCGTCAACGTTGCGCGCCGCTTGACTGGCGCATATTCGACCATCATGGCCGTGACGTTGGGGAGCATGCCGCCGAGGCCGACGCCGGTAATGAAGCGGGCGACGATCAGGCTGTCGATACCGCTGATGAAGCCTGACATCAGGCTGCCCAATCCGAAAGTCAGCAGCGCGACGATGATACCGAGCTTGCGACCGTACTTGTCGCCGAGATAGCCTTCTCCGATCGAGCCGAACAGCATGCCGATGATGGCGGCACTGAAGGCCGGGGCCATCTGCTGGTGCGTGAGGTGGAAGTCCTTGATGATCCCTGGCGCGGTCAAACCGACCACGCCGAGGTCGTAACCATCGGCCAGCTGGCCGGCAAAACAGAGCATGCAGACGAGCACGGTTGTCCAGGTAATCTTCTGTTTGTCAATGATATCAGATACATTGACTATATTTCGCGTTGCCATGGATCCTGCTCCTCACCATTCCTGTGAAAACCCGGTTTCCGCCGCCGCCGCGGAGGCAGAAACCGGCCGTTTTCGAGGTTGCGCAGATCGCTTGTGAGTTGAGACAGGACATATCTTGGAAAAGCTGAAGCATCCGGCCCAGGGCCGGCGGGCTCTCGACGGAAACACAACTTCAAACCCGGATTACGTGTGCCTCCCAAACCGCTGTCGTCATGGCGGCGAATGGGATCGCTGAGATATCCGATCAAATATGCGGTCTATGGTCTCCAACCCGGTTTGCTACCGGCTGCCTTGATGGTGCCGAAAGCAAGCGCCTCCTCTGCGCAGTCCTCCTACTACCGACGATAGTGCAATTATTTGCGGTTTTGGTGCAACATGACATTCGTCAAAACCATCTTGCCCAATTGGCCGGATTAGAAGCACTTGCTCCTAGCGCCGGTGATGATCGGTATCGCGTTTTGGGAAAAGCATCCTTGCTGGCAGTTGGAAATGGAAGGTTGCGTCTTCTCTCGGTGCGGAGTGCCGCATAAAGGATAGCCATCTATAGCGCCGTCGTGCGGCCATATTCTTAACCAGTTGTTTTTCCGCGATTATATCGACCTCGGTGGGCCTGTTGTCTCGTCGGCCGACAGGCCGCAGCCGCGACGAAAGCACGTTGCGGGAGCCCGCATCCGGGCATGCTTCCAATCTTGCCGTTGCTTTTCGGCGGCCGGTCGCTCGGTTGACGGAGAAATGCCGGTATGACTATCATCCGAAATGTTCATATCACTGGCGCGGTTGTCGTCAGCGGCCTCCGGGGAGGGAGCCGCGACAGTGCGTGTGCGCGTTCTTGCGGGAGGTTTTCATGCATATTCCGGACGGCTATCTTAGTCCCTCGACCTGCGCGGTCGCCTATGCGGCCGCATTGCCCTTCTGGTACACCGGCCTGCAGCGCATCAAGCGGCTGCTGCAGAGCCGTGTGGTGCCGCTGCTGGCAGTGGTGTCAGCCTTCAGCTTCGTGGTGATGATGTTCAATCTCCCCATCCCCGGCGGCACGACGGCCCATGCCGTCGGCATGGGCATCGCCGCCATCGTGCTGGGACCGTGGGCGGCGTTGCTCGCCGTCTCCATTGCGTTGATGATCCAGGCCCTGTTCTTCGGCGATGGCGGCATCACTGCCTTCGGTGCCAATTGCATCAACATGGCAATCGTTGGCACCCTCGTTTCCTACGGAATCTACCGGCTGATTTCGGCCAGGGCTGAGATCGGCTCGCCACGCCGCGTGGTGGCGGCTGCGATTGCGGGCTATGTCGCCATCAACGCCTCCGCTTTTCTCGCCGCCTGTGAATTCGGCTTGCAGCCGCTGCTTTTCACCGACGCCACAGGTGCGCCGCTTTACGCGCCCTATCCGCTCAGCATCGCCATTCCTTCCATGATGCTCGCTCACATGACGATTGCCGGGCTTGCCGAGGCGATCATCACCGCCGGCGTCGTTGCATATCTTCAGCGCTCCAATCCGGCGCTGTTGCAAATGACGGCGGGGAAAGGCGGCCGCGCGAGCGTGTCGGAAGGCGTCGCAACCGCGGGAGGGTGGCGCGGCCCGCGCGCCCTGTGGCTCGGTCTCGGCGCCCTGATGGTGGCAAGCCCGCTGGGTCTGCTTGCCGCCGGCACGGCATGGGGCGAATGGGGGGCGGCGGATTTCCGGGATGCCGGCATGCGCGAACAGATTTCGCAGGCGTCGGCGAATATGGCGCCCCCGACCCGTGTACCGCTGGGTCTCGAAAAACTGTCAAGCATCTGGACCGCGCCGATGCCAGACTATGCTCCTTCCTTCATGCATGACGCCAATTTCGGTTACATCATGTCCGCCGTGATCGGTGCCGGTCTGATCATCCTCGTCTGCGCTGGCCTCTCCTGGCTCTTCGGCCGCAGGATATCAGGCGCGACCGTGGCATGAGCGAACAATCCTTTGTCTGTAGCGGCCATCACGGCGGCTTCCTCGACCGCCTGACCGGTGGAATTCTGCACGCGATGGATCATGCCCTCGATGCCGACGATCTTGCCCGGCGTGACGGCTTCCTGCAAAGGCTGGATCCCCGCGTGAAGATTGCCGGCCTGATGGCGCTGGTCGTCACGGCGGTTTCGGTTCACTCGTTGCTGGTTCTCGCTGCCTTGTTTCTGGTCTCCGTGGCGCTGGCGTTACCGTCCCATGTGAATGTGCCGCGCTTGGCAAAGCAGGTCTGGGCGAGCGTTCTCGCCTTTACCGGCACGATCGCCCTGCCGGCGATCTTCCTTGTGCCGGGCGATGTGCTGCTGCGGATTCCCATTCTTCAGTGGCCGGTGACCTTGCAGGGGCTGCGTAGCGCTGCCTTTCTGCTTGGCCGGTCCGAGACCGCGGCCACGCTCGCATTGCTGATGATCCTTTGCACGCCCTGGCCGCATGTGCTGAAAGCGTTGCGGGTCTTCCGCCTTCCCGTCATGCTGGTCGTCATTCTCGGCATGACGCACCGCTATGTCTTCACCTTCCTGCAAAGCGCATCGCAGATGTTTGAGGCAAGGCGCAGCCGCGTCGTCGGCAAGCTGTCGCCGAGAGACCGGCGGCGCATCGCCACGGCGAGCGCCGGCGTCCTGCTCGGCAAGGCATTGCACTTGAGCACGGAGGTGCATCTCGCGATGATTTCACGAGGTTATCGCGGCGAGGTACATTTGCTCGACGAGTTCCGGATGACGCTGCGCGATTGGCTCGCTGTTGCAGGTTTTGCCGTCGTTGTCGCGGCCGCCCTCTTTCTGCAATCCACCTAGATCAAATCCGCCAGGGAGCCTCTCATGGCCGCCGCTTTTGAAGCTATCGATGTCCATTATGCCTATAACGAGGTCGCCGCGCTGAATGGCCTCAGCCTGCGGATAGAGCAGGGGCAGCGGATCGCTCTTTTGGGCGCGAACGGTTCGGGTAAATCCACTCTGCTGCGGCTGCTCGATGCACTCTATTTTGCAGAGCGCGGCCAGATTCTTGCTTTTGGTGCTGAGCTCTCTGAAGAGGCGATGCAGGACGACGCACTCGCCCACCGATTTCGCCAGCGTGTCGGTCTGGTCTTTCAGAACCCCGATGTGCAACTGTTCAACCCGACCGTCTTCGACGAGATCGCCTTTGGGCCGCTCCAACTCGGCTGGAGCAAGCCCGACATTCGAGCGGCCGTGGATGCAGCCGCACGGGAATTTCGCGTCGAGCATCTGAAGGATCGTTCGCCCCACCGGCTTTCTGGAGGTGAGAAGAAGCGCGTCGCGCTCGCCTCCGTGCTGGTCATCAATCCAGAAGTGTTGCTGCTTGATGAACCGACGGCTGCCCTCGATCCGAAGAGCACCAGTGAGATGGTCGATTTTCTCGTCTCTTGCCGCGATAGCGGCAGAACGGTCATCACCGCAACGCATGATCTTTCCATTATCGAGGATATCGCCGATCACTGTTTCGTGCTGCAGGCGGGCCGCGTCGTTGCATCAGGTACGCCAGCGGAAATTCTTGCAGACGAGGCGCTTCTACACCGCGCCCATCTCGCCCATGTCCACCGGCACGTGCACGAGGACGGGACGCAGCATTCGCACCATCATCTGCATGAGCATTGAAGGCGGCGGCCGCATCGCGCGGGCGGCGCTCAGCCGTCGCCGACCTGCGGCTTTGGTCGGTCCTCATCCTCCTGAATCGCGGGCATCAGGTGCAGATTGCCGTATTTGACGGCCCGTTCCGAGATCACGTGTTCGGCAAAGTGCTGCACCTCGCCTGTCGGTCCCTTGAGAATGCCGACCTCAAGGCAATAGCGGCTGTTCAGATGCACATGCAGGCTCGAGACGTTCAGGTCGTGATGATGGTGGAAGGCCGTGGTTAGCCGCCGGGCCAGTTCCCGTGCCTCGTGCTCATAGACGAAGCTGAGCACGCCAATGGAATTTTCGATGCTACCGGTTTCTATCGCCGCCTGCTTCAGCCCGGCTCTGGCCAGGTCGCGGATCGCTTCCGAGCGGTTCTGATAGCCGCGCGTGGCGATGATCCGATCCAGCTCCGCCATCAGATCGTCATCGAGGGTGACCGTTACTCGCTGCATACCGCTTCCCAATCGCGTTGTGATTTCAAGAGCAGGCATTCGCGCCGCAGACTATTCTTCGGGAAGGGTGCCGCGCCGTTCCATGGACGGCACCACCGCTTCCATATTCTGTGTCCCTGCTCAGTCCCGCGCCAGTGTTTTCGACAGGACATTGGCGCAGAACACCAGTTGTTCGGCTGCCTGCTCGATGACTCCAGCATTGGCTCGGGATTCGCGCATGGTAAGGCTGAGGCTACCGATAACCTCTGTCCGGGCGTCGAAAACTGCCGCTGCTATGCCGAGTGCGCCCGGTGTCACGTCGCCCGTCGTGCTGACCCAGCCCTGCTCGCGATATTGCCGAAGCGTATTTTTGACATCCTTCAGCGTGGCTCCGAAGCCTGCGAGTGCGAATTGCTCCTGCGCAAGGCCATGGAATTTCCGCAACTGGTGGTCGGGCAGATAGGCGAGGATGGCGACGGAGGCTGCGCCCTGCAGCAAAGGACGCCTGCGGCCGCGGTCGTAGTTGCTGTGAATGGCGTCCGGGCCGATCTCCTGATGCACGCAGAGCACTTCGAACTTGTAGCGGCGGCAAAGCAGGGAGACCGCTTTGAACCTGGCCGCCAGTTCTTCCATCATCGGCTTGGCCGCCTTTATCAGCACGTCTCCGGTTCGGATCTTATAGTCCAGTTCCACGATGCGCGGACCAAGCATGTAGCCGACGCTTGGCAGCGAGGTGAGCAGCCCGGCATCGGTCAGCGTCTTCAGGTATCGATAAAGCGTCGAACGCGTATAGCCGAGCCTCTCGTATAGCTCGTCGAATGAGACGGCGACGGCATCTTCCCCGGCATCGAAGATATCCAGCATGCCGATCATCTTTTCCAGGCTGTTCAAACGGTCACCTCTGCCTTGCCGGGGCCTTCCGGACACGCCTGTGGTCTGCTGGGGCAATCGGGTAACAAGTTCGAATCTCCGCATCGGCAAATCTGATGCGGAACTATAGATCGGTCCTTGGTCCGCGCACAATCGCGGACCAACACCTGCCTGGACGTCAGACTGCCGCGTTCCAGCTTTCCGGAAACAGGCCATCGCGGATGACGCCGCCGGCATAGTATTTCCAGAGCTTGCGGATGTGATGCTCGCGGCGGAAACTATGGGCGAAGGAGGCAATCTCCTCTTCGGTCAGCGGCTTGACCTTGCCGATTGCGGCAGCGCGATACGCGGCCTCGGCGTTCTCGACCAGATGCACGGCATCGATGAAGACGCCGCGCACCGTCTCGGCTGTCACGATCTGTCCATGGGCGCGGATCTGCAGGGCGTGATGAGCGCCGAGCGTGGCCGCGATACCGCGTCCGCGTTCCGGCGTGTCGACATGTGCAGGGTCCGGATGGACCGGAATGCCACTCTTCCAGCGGATGGCGTGATTCTTGAAGGGCAGCAACGGCACATCCTCGACCAGCGTGAACACATTGGTCGCATCGTGGTGGAAATGCGCGACGGAATGGACGTCTTGTCGCGCACGATAAATCTCACAATGAAGGAATATTTCAGAAGGCGGTTTCACTCCTGGAATGCCCGACAGAATTTTACCATCCAGGTCCAGAACCATCAGGTCATCGGGAGCAACATCGGCGCGGCTCTTGTCCTGAGGCTGCACCAGAAAAGTGGTGCCGCCCGGCAGGCGAGCACTGACATGCCCGCTATACTCAAGGATTTTCTGGCTGTTGAGAAGCCGCGTTACCATCGCCACATCGTGGCGAAGCGCGTTTTCGGATGGACCTTCCGCGTGGCTGACGGAATGCTGGGCTGACGACATAGAGAAAACCTCCAGTTATAATAAATCCCACATTATACGATCTTTTCTGACTCACAAGTGATGCGGCCTAACGAGCTGATTTCTCAGACCTCGATCATCACCTGTTGGTCCTCGACGACGACCTTGTAGGTCTTGATCGGGATCATGCAGGGCGGCGCAACCACCTCGCCGGTGCGCACGTCGAACTTCCCGTTGTGAAAATCACATTCGACGGTGTGGCCTTCGAGATAGCCCTCGGCCAGCGAGCCGGGCCCGTGCGTGCAAAGATCGTCGGTCACGTAGAATGTGCCGTTGATGTTGAAGACCGCCAGCACGAGGTCCCCTTCCTCAACGCGGATGGCGCTGTCCCAATCGACGTCATCGGTGGAACACAACCTGATCCTCGAACATGTGTCTGACATTTTAAGTCTCTCCTCCATTGGTGCCCTCGCCGCTTGACGAGCTAGTTGTCAGCATGTACGTTCTAAAAACGAAACAGCGTTCTGCATAAAGGAACGCTGGATAAAAATACCCGATCGAACGAGGACGTCAACCGCTAATCGGAGATCTTCCAAGACCAGGGCTCAGTTCAGCCACAGGATTCCCGCCTCGTGGCGGGCTGCAATTTTTGAGGAGAAATTGCCATGCTTAGAAAAGAACAGAACGACCTTTTGACCCGGACCGGTCCGGGCACGCCGATGGGCGACATGTTCCGCTGTTATTGGATTCCGGCTCTGCTTGCCGAGGAACTGCCCGACAATGATTGTGCGCCGGTGCGCATCAAGCTGCTCAGCGAGCGCCTGCTCGCTTTCCGGGATAGTGAAGGCCGCTACGGCCTCATCGACGAATTCTGCGCCCACCGCGGCGTGTCGCTGTGGTTCGGCCGCAACGAGCAGGGTGGTTTGCGTTGCCCCTATCATGGCTGGAAATACGACCATACCGGCCAGTGCGTCGACGTTCCTTCCGAACCGAAGGAAAGTGGCTACTGTCAGAAGATCAAGCTCAAGTCCTATCCGCTGATCAAGATCGGCGACATCCTGTGGACCTACATGGGCCCGGCCGACAAGCAGCCGCCCCATCCCGAATGGGAATTCGCCCTGGTTCCGCCCGAGCAGACGTTCACCTCCAAACGCTGGCAGGAAAGCAACTGGCTACAGGCCATGGAAGGCGGCATCGACTCGAGCCACGTCTCATGGCTGCACAGCGGCAGCTTGAACAGCGACCCCCTCTTCAAGGGCTCCCGCGGCAACCAATACAACATGTCGGACGCCCGGCCCTTCTTCGAAGTGACCGATAGCGAAGGCGGCCTGTTCATCGGCGCCCGCCGTAATGCAGAAGAGGGGCACTACTACTGGCGCGTGACGCCCTGGGTCATGCCGTCCTTCACCATGGTGCCGCCGCGCGGCGGCCATCCGGTGCATGGCCACTTCTGGATCCCGATCGATGACGAAAACTGCTGGGCCTGGAGCTTCGACTACCATCCCGTGCGGGCGCTGACGACCGAAGAGCGCCAGGCAATGATCGACGGCAAGGGCATCCATGTCACCTATGTCCCGGGCACCTACCGACCGGCCGCCAACAAGGACAACGACTACCTGATGGACCGCGAGGCGCAGCGCTTGGGCACCACCTATTCCGGTGTCGAGGGGATCGCCATGCAGGACGCGTCGCTGCAGGAAAGCATGGGGCCGATCGTCGACCGCACCAAGGAGAACCTGGTGTCGACGGATAACGGCATCATCATGGCGCGTCATCGCCTGATGAAGGCCGTTCGTGCCCTGAAGGATAAGGGCGTTACCCCGCCCGGCGTCGATCCTGTCCATCAGCGGGTCCGTTCCGCCGCCATCGTGCTGCCGGTCGACAAGTCCTACATTGACGTGGCGGATGAGGCGCTGACGGTCATCGAGGGCAAGGCGCCGACCACGGTCTGACACCGCCGGTCCAACCCAGGAGAGACATCATGCTGCTTGGACTGAGCGAGAGCGCTCGCGCAACGACGGCGGAAGAGGCTCGCTTCCGCATCGACTACCCGAACTCCCGGCCGCGTAAATCGCGTATCATCGCGCTCGACGCGGCCGGCCTCGAAGCCTTGCAGGAAGTGGTACGACAGCGTTCTTGGGACGGTGCGCATTTCCTGCGTTACATCGAGGCGAAAGGTGCGACGGATTCGCTGAAGATGCTTCCGGTCGACGCCGTCCTGGAGAATGCCGAGGGCAAGCGCGTCAGCCTGGCCGACGAGCTCGATGAGGCCGACGTGATCGTCATGGTGACGACGGCCGGCGCTTCGGCGGCGGCCGCGGAAGTCATCGGGAACGCCTGCTTCGTGCGCAACAAGATGACGACCGGGCTGGTCTTAAGTTCGGCCGACGTGTCGACCATCGATCTTGCTCGTACGCTGACGGCGATGCGCCCCTTCGCAGCCATGCTCGTCATCTCCAACGGTGACGAATATGTGCTTGAAATGCTGAGCGCGTTGAGGGTCTGAGCATGGCATTCAGCTGGCGTGAGAATTGCGGGGAGCTGTGATATGGACGATCCTGTATTTCCAGCGATCACACGGAACAATCACGCCATGAATGCATCTGCCAAAGAAACGAGCCGCCCAAAAAAGGCGGCTCCTGCCAAGCGTAACCGCCTGTCGTCGGTCACGACCGCCATTCGTCTTCTCAAGGCATTTTCGGAGGACGAGGTCGAAATCGGCGTCAGCGCGCTGGCGCAGAAGCTGAAGGTCGCCAAGAGCACGGTGCATCGGCTGGCGGTCACGCTCGTTGCCGAGGGCCTGCTTGAGCAGAACCCGGAGACCGAACGCTACCGGCTGGGCGTCGGCCTGTTCGGATTGGGTACGCTGGTTCGCCGGCGGATGAACCTTTCCAACGAGGCGAGGCCCTATCTCTTCGACTTGCGCAAGCACACCGGAGAGACGGTCATCCTCGGTATTCCGAGCGATATCGAAGTGATGCACGTATACGATCTCGAGAGCCCGCAGGCACTCGGCATCAAATCGGATCTCGGTGCCCGCAAGCCGGCCTATTGCACGGCGGTCGGACGCGCGATCTTCGCGTTTTCGCCGGATGAAATGATCGACCGGTTGTTGGCGGGACCACTGGTGCGCCGGACGCCTCGCACGATCATCGATCAGGCGAAGCTTCGGGAGATGATGGCGGAGGTGCGTCAGCACGGCTTCGCCATCGAAGATGAGGAAAGCGAACCCGGCGTGCGCGCGATTGCAGCGCCCGTCCGCGATTCGAGCGGCAACGTCGTCGGGGCCGTCGGCATCGCCGGACCGATGCAGCGCCTGTCGATCGAAGCGCTGGAAGGATTTGCGCCGACGTTGCTTGACGCGGCTTCAGCCATTTCGGCCCGGCTAGGCTACGGGCACAGATAAATAGGAATATCAGGAGGAGGAACGCATGACCGTAATTATGTTGAAGGGGACCGACGTCAGCTGGTCCTGTTCGGATGGAGATACGATCATGCGTTCGGCGCTGCGCGCTGGGCTCGGTTTCCCTTATGAATGCAATGTCGGTTCCTGCGGCAATTGCCGCTTTGATCTGCTCGAGGGCGAGGTGGAGGATCTGCGCACCGATCCGCCAGGTCTCAGCGATCGCGATCGGGAACGTGGCCGGCGGCTCGGCTGTCAGGCGCGGGCGATGTCGGACTGTGTGGTGAAGCTGCGACTGATGCCGCAATATGAAAGCCGGTTCGCTCCGGTGCGCCAGGCAGCGACCCTCGTCGCGATGCGCGACATCACCCACGACATCCGTGAATTCCGTTTCCGGCTGGAGAAGCCCGTTCGCTTCCTGTCCGGCCAATACGCGCTGCTTGCGCTGCCTGGTGTGGACGGCGCACGCGCCTATTCTATGGCCAATACCGGGGACAACGAGAACGAATGGCATTTTCAGGTCCGTCGGGTTCCGAATGGTGCTGCGACGACCAAGTTGTTCGAGGGCCTTGCAAGCGGCGACCGGATCGAGATCGACGGTCCCTATGGCATGGCCTATCTGCGCGAGGATTCGCTGCGCGACATCATCTGTCTTGCCGGCGGATCGGGTCTGTCGCCGATGATATCGATCACTCGCGCGGCGGCCATGTCGCCGGAGCTGAAAGGCCGCAGGGTCGACTTTATCTATGGCGGCCGCGCCGCTCGCGACATTTGCGGCCGCGAGATGCTGGAGGAGCTACCGGGCTTCGGCAGCACAATATATTATCACCCTGTCGTGTCAGGTGCGCCTGAGGGCGATGACGGCTGGGACGGTTATCGCGGCTTCGTGCACGAGATTGCAGCCGAGCTTTTTGGCAAGCGCCTTCCCGAATGCGAGATCTATTTCGCAGGACCTCCGGCGATGGGTCAGGCCATTCAGAAAATGCTGCTTGATCTCGGCGTGCCTTCAGCGCAGGTCCATTTTGACCAGTTCTACTGATTTGCACGGGGCAGGGACGGCCGGAAAGGGCCGGAGGCGGTCATGAAGCTTCGTCAGCTTGTCTATTTCGTGAAGGTCGTCGAGGTCGGCAATATTACCAAGGCCGCGGAGCAGCTAAACCTTGCGCAGACGGCGCTTGGCATTCAGATCCGCAATCTCGAAGATTCTCTGCAGATTCAACTGCTTGACCGGCATTCGCGTGGCGTCAGCGCCACGCCCGCCGGCATGCTGCTCTATGAGAGGGCAATCGAGGTTCTGCAACGCATCGAAGAGACCAAGCGGGATCTCATATCGCTCGGCGGGGAGAAGGTTCGTGTCCGGCTGGGCGCGACGCCGAGTATCCTGAAGCTGCTCGGCACGGATCTCCTGGTGGCTGCGCGGGAACAGCTTCCCAACATCACACTGCATGTCGTCGAGGAACTGAGCTTTGTGCTGACGGATGCACTGGAGCGTGGCGAACTCGACTATGTGCTGGCCTTCGACATCGAGGACAATCCCGGCCTCCGGCGCATTGCGCTGATGGAGGAGGATCTGCTCTTCATCTCCTCGCCCAATGATAAATCATCTGGAGAGGACGTCTCCTTCCGCCAGGCCGTGAGCGGTGATCTGGCGCTGGTGTCGAACCGCGACATCATCTGGAAGCGTGTGCACGAAGTGGCTGCAAGGCTGTCGCTCGACGTCAAGATCACTTACCAGGTTCAGTCCATGGAGGCGATCAAGGCACTGATCCTGCATGGCGTCGCTCAGAGCCTTATGCCCTACGGCATCGTTTCGGAAGAGATAAAGAGTGGGGAACTGATCGCGCGGCGCGTCGAGCGACCCAATGTTAAGCTTACACTCTTCCTGGCATATCCCGCTCACAAAGGCCTTGCCGACGAAAAGCAGTTCCTCAGCTTCATTTTCGACATGGTCAACCGATTGGCAGCGGCGATCGGCCCCCATGCGCATCTGATTGACCATGCCGATCTGTAAGCGGATTTTCTTTGGGCTGGACACGGCGATTTATCTTGGACATTCGCGGTCGCGCCGTCGAATATCCCGTTTCGTACGATGAAAGTTGCATGACTTCCGTCCTCTCACGTCAGAGACCCCGGAGGCATGCCATGATCTGCATACGGAATTGGTATTGCCGGCAAGGGTGCGATTCGTGTCCGCGATCGGGAGATCGTGGATCTGGCAGGAGGTAGCCAGGGCGGGTCCCACCGCAGCCTCTATCGTGGGAGAGAATTCTGAGTTCGTCGCTTCGTTTGTCTTTCGGGTGCTGGAATTATGACCGGACCCGAGCCCTCATGGATCGAACCGTCGTTCCGGACGGTATCGATCTCGTGTATCTCAACATGCCGGTGGAGGAGACTTTTTTCCGCATGCTGCGTCACCGCGAATTCGATGTCGCGGAAATGTCGCTCTCATCCTATGTCCTGTCCCATTTCACGGATGCCGCTCCCTTCGTGGCGATCCCGGTCTTTCCGTCGCGCTATTTCCGTCATTCGTCCATCTATGTGAACGCGGAAGCCGGTATCTGCGAGCCACGCGATCTGATCGGCCGCCGCATCGGCACACCAGAATATCAGATGACGGCACCGGTCTGGATTCGCGGGATCATGTCCGATGAATACGGTGTGAAGGTCGATGACGTGACCTATTACGCCGGCGGCGAAGAGGAGCCGAACCGCCCCGAGAAGCTGCCGCTCGATCTGCCGCCGAATATTCGCGTCAATCGCATAGGCCCGACGCAAACGCTCTCGGCGATGATCGACAGCGGTGAGATCGACGCGCTCTACACCGCCCGCAAGCCGTCGTCCTATACCGGGCCGACAGGGCGGGTGCGCCGCTTGTTCGAGAACTATGCCGAGGTCGAGCGCGCCTATTTCCAGAAGACCGGCATCTTCCCGATCATGCATACCATCGTTATCCGACGTGAGGTTTACGAAGCCAACCGGTGGATTGCGCAATCGCTCTATAAGGCCTTCGCGGAGTCGCAGATGCGCATGTATCGCGATCTGGAGGAAACAGCCGCTCATAAAGTGATGCTGCCGTGGCTCAGTGCCCATGTTGAGGAAGCGCGAAGCATCATGGGCGACGATTATTGGAGCTACGGCTTCCGCCCCAATCGCGAGGTGCTGGATACATTCCTGCGCTATTCCTACGAGCAGCGGCTGTCAAAGCGCAGGCTGCGGCCGGAGGACATCTTCGTGCCGGAAACAATGGAGAATTTCGTCATCTGAGGTCGCGTTCGAGGCGACTTTCCCAAGCCGACGCTTACCTATGCAGGCCTCGAATATCAGCCTTCCCGCAAAAGCCCTTCCGGTGTGTGCACTGCGGCGTTATATGCAGTGCACAATAATCGCGGGAAGGTCGTGTCATGGCTGTTCTGACCCAACATCAGTTCTCCTCTTCTTCTTGGCTTCGCACCGTCTTCGGCGGTGTGGCCGACACCATGGGCATGGTACGCGCCGCCCAGGAATGCTCGACGGCCCGCAGGGAGCATCGCAACGCTTCCCCAGCCGCACTGCGCACGCTCGGCATCGATGAAATGGCTTTCCGTCAGGCGCTGAAGCGTCGCTGATCGGTCGGCACCGCCTGGTAGCATAAGCGGTTGCGTCCATTGAAACGCCGGCATGTTTCAAGGCAGTTGAGCGATCCCCGCCGCCGACGAAAGGCGTAAGCTTCTTCCTACATTGGGCATCATTCTGAAGAACCTCCGGTTACAGCCGGAGGTTTCGTCTTTTGAGCTCTGCCATATCGTCGTGCCTTTACAGGCGAGGCGGGATTTTCTATTCTAACATAATGAAAAATATCAGCTTTCGACAGCTTAAAGCGCTGCTTGCCATCGAGGCGAGTGGCAAGGTCGTCGAAGCTGCAAAAGTGCTGGGCCTCACGGCACCGGCCGTGACCCTGCAGCTCAAGCAGGCCGAAGCTGAAGCCGGTGTCCAGCTCTTTGAGCGCAGTGCGCATGGTATGCGACCGACGGAAGCTGGACGCGCCGTTCTGGCGGCAGCCAGGGACATCGGGGAGCGGCTGCGACTTCTCGATATCGAGATCGATGCTTTCAAGGGTCTACGGCGCGGGCGCATCGCCATCGGTGCGGTGTCGACGGTGCGCTATTTCGCAGAGCCCATGCTTGCGGCTTTTGCCGAAGCGTTCCCCGATGTCGATTGTGATTTCATCATTGATAGGTATGCCGAGACGATAGATCGGTTGAAAAACCGGACCATCGACATCGCCCTCGTGGGACGACCGCCGCGTAGTTTGTCGGTACGGGCGACAACCTTCGGCGAACATTTTCTTGTCGCCGTTGCTGCTCCCACCCATCCGCTTAGCCGCCGTCGTGGCATTGCGAAGGCGGATATTGCAGGCGAGCATTTCATCCTGCGGGGTGCCGGTTCGGGTATCCGCTTGTTCTTCGATCGGTTCATCGGCGATGCAGCGGTCCGCGCCGGCGCGACAACGACTGAAATGGAGTCGGTCGAGGATATAAAGCGGGCGGTCATGGCCGACTTTGGCCTGGCATTCCTCGCTGCGCACAGCGTTGCCGGCGAAGTGCAGGACGGCCGCCTTGTCATTCTCGACGTTGCCGGCCTGCCCATCAGGCGACAATGGTTCGCCATCAGCCGTGCAGACCGGGTGCTGACGCCTGTTATGAGAGCCTTTCAGGATTTTCTGACGAAGCAGGGCGCGAGCTTCCTGCCCGATGCCCCGCTTCATTGAATCGAGCCTTAGGCAGCCTTGGCGGACGCCTGCTGCAGGAATTCGATCACCTTGGCGTTGGTACTGACGGAATCCTGGGCGGAGACCGGCACATCCCAATATTGCGAACCGGGAATGCATTCCTGAAGATAGCGCGCAGCCGACGTGGCATGCGAGAAATCGGCGCCCGGGACAATCAGCGTGGGGATCTCGAGGCGGACCAGATCTTCCGGCTCGGCGCCCGGCGAGGTGTCGCGGTCAAGCAGCGTGCGCGGCATGCCAGCGATGATCGCCTTGTAGTGATCGACATTCTGGCTGATGTAGCGTTCAGCGAAATCGGCATCGTGGCGAAGGACCGATACCCATGGCCCGCCACGCGGATCGGCGCCGAAGGCCTTGTTGCTTTCCTTGGCGAGGGTAAGCACCGCTTCCAGCCCGTTTTGCTGGACGAAGGCCAGATGTTCGGCAAAGCGCTGGTGTCCGGTCATACGGTAGCGTGCGCCCCCGACGGGCCAGAACAGGACCTGGCTGAGGACGCGCTCAGGGCGCTCGACGCCGAAGCGCATGACGACGCTGCAGCCCATGCAGCCGCCCATGATATGCGCCTTCTCGATGCCGAGGTGGTCGAGCAGGCCGATACCCTGGTTGACATAGTCGGTCCAGGTCACGCGCTCGACGCGGCCGCCGGAAAGCCCAGTCTCGCGGCGGTCAAAGGTGATGCAGGTGAAGTGATCGGGCAGTTGGTCCAGGAACTTGATGTGCTGGTAGATGCCCTGCGTGCGCCATTTTTCGAGCGTCGCATCGAAGCCGCCAGGTGAATACATCAGAAGCGGCGGGCCGGAGCCCAGCACTTCATAACGCGTCGAAATACCGTCGATGATTGCTGTTGCCATCGTGATCTCCAGAATAAGGGTTCAGAGGCCTTCGCAGCCGAGCCGCTTCAGGCTTTCCTCGACCCAGAGCTTGGGATCGAGCTTGCCGGCAAGCGTGTTCGCTACGGTCTTGGCCTCGGCCTCGTTCTTCGCCTTGGCCTGTGCATAAAGTTCCTCGGTGCGGTCATAGGGCACGCAGAGCAGACCGTCATCATCGCCGATGATGAGGTCGCCCGGCTCGATCACCATGCCACCGAAGGAGATCGGCACATTGATCTCACCGGGACCGTCCTTATAGGGGCCGCGATGGGTGATGCCGGCTGCAAAGACCGGAAAATTGCCGGCCTTGATCCAGCCGTAGTCGCGCACCGCGCCGTTGATGACGACGCCGGTGACACCGACCATCATTGCATGCGAGAGCATCATCTCGCCGACCAGTGCATTGGTGAGGTCGCCACCGGCATCAACGACGATGACGTCACCCGGCTCTGCCATCAGCAGAGCCTTGTGGAGCATCAGGTTGTCGCCGGGACGGGTCTTCACGGTGAAGGCCGCGCCGGACATCTGGCCGCCGGCATGCAGCGGCCGCAGCGCCGGGCCGCCGGCCGTCATACGGGACATGACGTCGCTGACATTGGCGACCGGCAGGGTGCGATATTTCTCGATCGTTGCCGCATCGACGCGACGCGTGCGCGGAACGATCCTAAAACCGATAGTCATGAGGCTCTCCTTATTCCCAGGGCAGCAGCGAGGCGTGGATCACATCGGGAACGCCCTGGCCGCCGACGGACTTGATGGCGAGCGCCGCATCCTTCAGTCCGAAGCGGTGTGTCGTGATCTTTTCGAGCGGGAAGCGATTAGAAGCGATCTGCTCCAGCGCCAGCTCGCAAGCCCGGTAGCTGTGGCCGCGGGCGCTCTTGATGGTGATCGCCTTCGTCGTGACCTTTTCCAGCGGGAAGTTCGGGAACTCCTTCATTTCGCCCTGGACGAGGATCGTGCCGGCCTTGCGCACCAGTGCCTCAACGCCGAGCGTGATCGGGATCGTACCGGCACCTGCCGTGCAGTCGAGCGAGATGTCGACGCCCTTGCCGCCGGTGATTTCCATGATGCGGGCGAGCGGATCTTCCTTCTGCACATCGATGACGTAGTCGGCGCCGAGCTGCTTTGCGACTTCGAGACGCGCTGTATCCTTGGTCGTGCCGGTCACGATGATGAGCGCCGCGCCTGCCTGCTTGCAGATCACGGTCTGCGACAGGCCCTGCTGGCCCGGACCCTGGATGAGCACGGTCGAGTTATAGCCGACATTGGAATCGAAGAGCGACCATTCCACACCGTTCGCCATCGGCGTCACGAGGCCGGCGAGCTCCGGCGTAACGCCCTTGGGCACGCCATGCACGACGGCATTCCACGGCAGGTAGACATATTGTGCGAAACCGCCCCACAGATGCGGCGCGCGCTCGGCAGAGGTATAGCCGTAGCGAATGCTGTCCGGGTTGTTGCGCCAGTCGGTGTTCTCGCAATGGCGATACTGGCCGGCATGGCACCACTTGCACTTGCCGCACATGACATAATGTTCGACGAAGACGAGGTCGCCTTCCTTAAAACCCTTGCGGCGGGTGAATTCGCGGCCGGCCTTGGCGATGTAGCCGATATTCTCATGGCCCATGATGGTGGGTGCATTGTTCGGCGGCGTCTTGAAGAGCTTGACGTCGGTGCCACAGATGCCGGCGACTTCCATCTTCAGCAACGCGCCGTCTTCCGGCACGTCGGGCATCGGATATTCGCGGATTTCCATCTGGCTTGGTCCGGTACGAACCGCGGCGAGAACCTGTTCTGTCATGTCTTTCACTCCTTAGGGATTGGCTGGCATTGAAACCGTTTGGCTGTATGCGCGACCGGTCACCGTTGCTTTTCCGTGATCTGCTTTGACAAGCGCGGGACCCGCGCCCTATTTATTCCTCGACTTGGCGCCACACGGGCGCCGGCGTTTCCCCGGTTCGAAGCCATGCTCAAGACAGCCACCAGAAACACCGAACAGCTTGCAGCTATCCGCCGCCTGAAGGACTGGACGCGCGAGCGTTTTTCGCTCGGCGACGATGTCCCCGTCATGGTGTCCGAGCTCGCCTGCGGCATGCCGGGCTGCCCACCGCTGGAGACGGTGGTCACGTTCTGGACGACGCCTGAGACGCGGCATGTCTTCAAGGCATTCAAGCCTGTCGCCGAGACCACGCAGGACGACCTGCCTCCCTACTGGATGAAGAACGCGATCATTTCCGACAGCGACGACCTCTCCTGCTGCTAAGCGGAGGCTGGCGGGAGCCGGCAACGGGCGCATCATGCTTTGCCCGGTCGGCCGCGCTTTGCGAGCTGGGCGTCCAGCCGCGGATAGACCCGACGGGCATTGCCCTCGAAGATCTTGTAGCGGCTTGCCTCATCAAGCGTATCGAGTTGATCGATATAGCGCTTGGTGTCGTCGTAGTGGTGGCCGGTTTCAGGATCGATGCCCTTGACCGCACCGAGCATCTCCGACGCGAAAAGGATGTTGTCGACCGGCACGACCTTCGCCATCAGTTCGATGCCGGGATAGTGATAGACACAGGTGTCGAAGAACACGTTGTTGAGCAGGTGGTCGGCAAGCAGCGGCTTCTTCATTTCCTGCGCGAGGCCGCGATAGCGACCCCAATGGAAGGGAACAGCGCCGCCGCCGTGCGGAATAACGAATTTCAGCATCGGGAAATCCCGGAACAGATCGCCCTGCAGCAGCTGCATGAAGGCGGTGGTATCGCCATTGATATAATGTGCGCCGGTGTGATGGAAATTCGGATTGCACGACGAGGTGACGTGGATCATCGCCGGGACTTCCAGCTCGCAAAGCACCTCATAGATCGGATACCACTGGCGGTCGGTCAGCGGCGGATCGGTCCAGTAGCCGCCTGATGGATCCGGATTGAGGTTGACGCCGACGAAATCGAGTTCGGTGACGATGCGGCGCAATTCGGGAATGCAGTTCTTGGGCGGGGCGCCGGGATGCTGAGGCAATTGGCCGACAGCGGCAAAATTGTCCGGCAATAGCTTGCAGATGCGGTGGATCAGGTCGTTGGACATGGCCGACCATTGCATGCTGATCGCCTCGGTGCCGACATGATGGGCCATGCCGGCGGCGCGTGGCGAGAAGATGGTCAGGTCGCTGCCGCGTTCCTGCTGGAATTTGAGCTGCGGCGCCACCGATTCACGCAGCATGTCTTCGGATATGCCGAGATCGCTGGTGGTCGGGCGCCGCATGGGGTCGGCCAGCCCGGCAAGCTGCTTGTCACGGAACTGGTGAAGCGCCTGCGGTTCTGTCGTGTAATGTCCGTGGATATCGATGATCATGATGGGATGCCTTTGCATTCGAGGCGCGGATCGTCAGACCCACGCTGTGATGTCGTGATCTCAGATCGGATGGAAAAGCTCGCTGACGTCGTAGACGCGCGGCGTAATCAATTGCTGGGCGGAGAAATCGAAGGCGAGCTGAAGGGAACGACGATTGGCTTCCAGCCCATAGGCCGGCGGTGCGGCGGCGCCATCCGCTTCGGCAATGCGGCGGGCTTCGTCGAACATCTCCATCAGCTCCTGGGCCAGCCAGGGATGGGCTTCCAGGATGGGGGTCCGCACGGTCAGGATATGATTGATCGGATAGATGCCGGTGCGGGCTATCCATGCCTTGGCGGCCGTTTCCGCCTCCGGGATTACGGAGCGGATGCCTGATGGATCGACCTCGCGCTCGCCCATGATCGCCGAAAGCTCGCCCGCCATCATCAGCTGGCGCAGACCGGAAGACGACTGGTTTCGCACGGCGATGGCCGGATCGTCGTATTCCTCCAGATGCGCATCCTCCATGGTGAGCCAGATGATGCTGTTGAGGTCGACGCCATATTCGGATTGAAGCACGCCGCGCACCCAGACGCCGGAGGTCTGTGCATAGGCGCGCACGCCGACCTTGCTGCCCTGCAGATCCAATGGCCCGGCAATGCTCGAATCGGCGGGACTGACGAGATTGGTGTGCGGCAGCCTGCTCCAGAGGGGAATGGCTATGCCGGTGATCGGCTTGCCGTAGTGGTGCGCAAGCAGATGCGTGACGACAGCCATTTCGGAGACGTCCAGTTCGTCGCCGCGCACCATGGTGCGAAATGCCTTGGGAAGCGGCTCGTAGTCGCGGAATTCCAGGCTTACGCGCTCGGAGCGAACGCGACCGTCTCTCAATGGCTGAACATGAGCGTGCTTTCCGACGGAAGTCCGCAGGACCAACGGGTCTGTCATATTGATTTACCTCCTCCGAGCGTCAATGTTCTTCTATGTAGAACGACGTTCTCCTATGGAGTATAATAACGCGAAATGACAGCCGGTCAATTCGGGTCCGGCGATTTTTCGATGAGAGGGGTTTGCGGCTGTCGTGCGAGGTCGCGGCTGGCGGATGGAACCCGAGAAATCAGGCCATGCCGCCGAGAGCCAGAAGAAAGTAGAGGACGGCAGCCGCCGCCAGCAGAGGGTAGGCGCCGATCTTGCTGCGGAACAGGACCGCCGTTCCCACTCCCACCGTGGCCATGTCGATCAAGGTAAGACCGGCGGCCACCGAGACGGCAAAAGCGCCGGCGAAGATCAGGCCGGCGGCCACTGGGGCCAGCCCACGCTCGACGGCAACTGCCCATGCCGCGTGGCGATGGCGCTGCCAGATACTGCCGAAGATGCAAACGACGGCGGAGGACGGAACGAAGATGGCGAGCATTGCGGCGAGCGCGCCGAGGATGCCGGCGATATGCCAGCCGATCAATACGACGATCAATGTTCCAGGTCCGGGCGCCGCCCGTGAAATGGCATAGTAGTCGGTAAATTCACGGGCAGTCAGAATGTGCTGAATGTCGACGGTCTGATGCTGCAGTCCGGCGATGATCGATTGCCCGCCGCCGAAGGAGACCAGCGAAAGCGGTACACAGAGGAGCACGAGGTTCAGAAGCTTTCCGTCAGCCATGATCGCACTCAGCTCCTTGCCTGCAGGAAGGCCGCCGCGATGCTGACGGGAATGGCGACGGCGACTACGGGAATAAGCGGCCAGTGCAGCGGTCCGACCATGACAAAGACCGAGAGAGCAATGGCGATTGAAGCGGTTTCCCTCCGCAGCCGTTTGGCGGTCTTTATCCCCATTGCCAGCGTCGAGGCGATGCCGATGCAGGCAAAGCCACGCAGGACGGCGTGGGTTTCGGCATAAGGACTGAGCTGAACATAGACGAGACGGATCAGCAGGATGGCAACGAATGCGGGTGCGATCATGCCAACGAAGGCAATTGCCGCGCCGACGACACCTCTGAGCTTCAGGCCGATATAGACTGCAAGATTGACCGGGTTGGCACCGGGAAGGATTTGCGCAATCGTCAGCGTCTTCAGGAAATTGTCTTCATCGAGCCACTGCCGGCGCTCGACGATCTCGCGATGCGTCCATCCCGACATGCCGCCGCCGAACGAAGAGGTGCCAAGGCGCAAAAACGAGGCGAGCAGCGCCTGCAGCCGCACGTGCGGAGGCGATATTGCAATTCTGTCGTCGACTGGCTTGTCCATTACGATTCCTGCTGAAAAAGGCACTCCGAAGCGGACGATTTGACCGGTGCATCGGGCCAATGGCGGAATGCTATTCTGGCTCCATGGGAAGTCCATGGCATTTCGGCTTAGTTTGGAATTAAGAAAAACTTACTGCGCCAGCGGGGCGATCTCCTCTCCGTTGCGCGAAATATCAAAATTATTACAGCAGGTTGGCGCGATGCGATGGATGCTGGGTGGCTATCTTCCGCGTGCCTCGAATGCGAGCCAGCGTAAAAACTGTTGGACTAAGCATAAATTTTTGCTTTGGACAAAATTTCGAGGCGTGCCTCAAATGACGAGAGGGTGTCGGAGGACACGACGCTCGCAATATCGCCATCTGAGTTGCGTGGGAGCGCCGCGGTATTGCGAGGGCGGACAGCCTTTGCTGCCCGAAATTGGGAGGATCGGAATCTGAAATGATTGGAACTATGTTCGGGGCGCTCTACGGTCTGGTGAGCTCTCCCCACATCATGGGACTGATGTTGATCGCAGTCTTCTTCGGGCTGCTGGTCGGCGTCACCCCTGGAATCGGGGGCAAGCTGTCGATTGCCATGGCCATACCGTTCGTCTACGGCATGGATACGGTTTCCGGCTGCGTCTTCCTGTTGACGATGCATGCCGTAAACGGCACCAGCGGCCAGATATCGAGCATCATGTTCGGCATTCCCGGTGATGGCGACGATGCGGCGACCACGCTTGACGGCTACCCACTGGCAAAGCAGGGACAAGCCGCGCGGGCCCTCGGCGCCAGTATTACTGCATCAGGCGTCGGCGGCATCATCGGCGCAATCGTTTTTGCGATCATGATCCCGGTTCTCGAGCCTGTCATCATGATGTTCAGTCCGGCGGAATTTTTCCTGATCGCCCTGCTCGGCATCAGCTTCATTGCTTTCCTTTCAAGCGGCGACAAGATCGTCAAAGGCCTGATCGTCGGCTTCTACGGATTGATGCTGTCGACCATCGGCATGGACTCCATCACCGGTACGCCGCGTTACGCCGGCCACATGCTATTCCTGTGGGACGGCGTCAGCCTCGTGACCGCAGTGCTTGCCATGTTCGCCGTGCCGGAAATGATTTCGCTCAGCACAAAGGGTGGCTCGATCTCGGCCGTGCCGATGGACAAGGGCTTCTCATACCAGCAGCTCCTGTCGGGCGTCATGGAAGTGCCGCGCAACTGGTGGCTGGTCGTGCGTACATCTATTATCGGCGCCATTATCGGCATGATCCCCGGCCTCGGCGGCTCGACGGCAGCCTGGCTGTGTTACGGTCATGCGGTGCAGAGCTCCAAGCATCCGGAGCGTTTCGGCAAGGGAGCGATCGAAGGCGTTATTGCGCCGGAAACCGCCAGCAACGCCAAGGAAGGCGGTTCGCTGCTTCCGACCCTGTTCTTCGGCATTCCCGGCAGTTCCGGCATGGCCGTGCTGCTCGGCGCTTTCCTGATCCTCGGCGTCCAGCCGGGTGCCCTGATGGTGACCAAGCATCTTGATCTCGTGTGGACGCTGATCTGGGCCCTGGTCGTCGGCAATCTCATCGCCGTCAGCCTGCTCCTCGTCATCTGCCGCTGGGTTGCGGTCCTGACCTTCGTCGATGGCCGCGTGCTGGTGCCGTTCATTCTCGTCTTTGTTTCGCTGGGCTGCTTCGTCAGTGATTTCCAGTGGCAGAATCTCGTCGTTCTCGTCGTCTTCAGCGCCATCGGCTATGGCTTCCTGAGAGCGGATTGGCCGCGTGCACCCTTCGTCATCGGGCTGGTGCTCGGCGGTAAGGCGGAGGCGTCGCTGCATCAGGCGTTGCAGCTTTGGGGTTTCAGCTTCTTCCTGCGTCCCATGTCGCTCGTCCTGATCGCGATGATCGTCGGCCTGATTGCCTATGCGTTCTACAAGAACTTCCGGTCGACCGGCTCCAACGCTGCGTCTCGCATGGAGGTCAGCTCATGACCCTGAAAAACATCAGCTTCAGCACTTTTCTCACCGCCGTCATGCTTGTGATTTTCACGGTTATGGTCGGTTTGGCCTTCGGCTTTCCCGCCAAGGCGCGATTCATGCCGCTGATCGTCGGCATACCAGGCATGGCGCTCTGTATTCTTCAGCTCGGCATGGACCTGTATTCGCACAGGGCGTCGTCTTCCCATGGCCGACACCATCATGTGCCGGCGCAGGCTCCGGCGGCTGCGGCAGCATTGGCTGTCCAGGAGGCTGATCCGGAGCTTCCGGAGTTCGGGCCGCATACGGTGCCGCAGGAAATGGCCATGTGGGGCTATTTCATCAGCTTCATCGTCGCGATCCTTCTTTTCGGCTTCTATGTCAGCGCACCGATCATGCTGGCAGCGACCCTGCGCACCCAGGCAAAGAAGAGTTGGAAATTCTCGCTGCTCTTGGCCGTGATTGCGACTGCGGTGCTTTACCTGGTGTTCGGCGCGTTTCTCGGCATCGAACTGCATGAGGGCTTCGTGACGAAATGGCTCATGCAACGCTTCCAGAATGGAGCGCTCTGAGCGGTCTTCCGGCTTCAACCGGCTGCGCCCGGAGTGTTCCGGGCAACGATACGACAATTGGCGGCTCGGCATGAATGCCTCAGAGGAAGGCAAGCCCACCCGCATTTCCGACAACACGAGGGAGGACTGCAATTGACTATGAAATCACTTCGCACGGCGGTGTTGGCGATCGCCGCCCTGGCCGGCGCCTGGGCAGGCGCTGCCAGGGCCGATGACGGCCCCGGCTTCTTTAAGGGCAAGACTGTCAATTATATCGTCGCGACCGGTCCCGGCGGCGGTTACGATACCAACGGCCGCCTGATCGCCCAGTTCATGCAGAAGCATCTTCCGGGCTCGACCTTTGTCGTGCAGAACATGCCCGGTGCGGGTCATCTGATCGGCGCGAACTTCATCTATGCCTCCGATCCGGATGGATTGACCTTCGGCACCTTCAACACCGGGCTGGTCTACGGACAGCTGGCTGGCAATCCGGGTATCAGGTTTGACCTGACGAAGATGTCGTGGATCGGCAGCTTTTCCTCCGATCCGCGCGTGATCGTCGTCTCCAAGGATTCCGGTATCAATAGCTATGACGACCTGAAGAATCTCAAGGAGCCGATCAAGTTTGCCTCCGCGGGCGTCGGCAGCGCCTCGACCACCGAGACGACCATGCTGATCAAGGCGCTCGGTCTGAAGATCGAGATCGTTTCGGGCTATAACGGCAGCGATGATCAGCTCGCCATGCGCCGCGGCGAGGTTCAGGGCATTATCGCCTCGCGCTCCAGCTTCCAGCCTTTCGTTGATGCCGGAAACGGCAAGATGATCGCTCAGATCGGCGGGTCAGATACGGATGTGCCGCAACTGTCGTCGCTTGTCGACAACGATGCCGCCAAGAAGGTCATTGCCCTGGTTCAGTCCCAGAGCGACATTTCGCGCTTGACGGCCGGGCCGCCGGATATGCCTGCCGACCGTCTGAAGACACTGCGCGACGCCTATGCGGCAGCAGTCTCTGACCCGGAATTCCTTGCCAAGACCAAAGAGCTGGGACTGCCGGTCGATCCGAAGGTCGGCGACAGCGTGAGCGGCTTGGTCAAGCGGGCAATGGACCAAACGCCGGAGATCGTCAGTTTTCTGAAGGAGTCCCTTCAGGACCAATAGGCAAGCCGCTTTCGCCATCGGACGCCACCCAATGTGGCGTCCGATGGCGCTAGGACATTCGATTGCGTAAGGGCGACGGTCGAGGAGGACCACAAATGAGGGTCGGAGTGGTCGGAACTGGCGAGATGAGGTTCGCCGTGGTGGCCCGGCATATGTTCGATAAGGGGTACCTGATCTCAGCTTTCGATATGAATCCGTTGCCGCGCACAGAGGGCGGGCTCGCGTGAGCGGACCTGCCACATTCCTGCCGGCCTCCCGTTTCACGCCCGCGCATGCGTTCGGACCGCTCCGGAAAATGCGTATCCGCTCAGCGGCGAGGTGTTGCCCGTGTTTTCCGCCTCCATCCGCATCATTCAATCATTAGCCACCAGAAAGTAGACCGATGGCCAGTACAGACCAGCTAGTCCAGAGTGACGACCCGACGCCGGTGCCGGATCCGGACAACAAGAAATTCCTCGTCGACCCCTATGCCGACTGGTCGGGCGGCGAGGGTATCCCGGTGCATTTTGACTATGGCCACGATCTTCTGGCCCTCGAAACCGCGGCATGGGATCGCTATGACGCGCGCGGCTGCTTCGCCCATACCGTCGGCATGGGCGATTTCATGGCCAATTACGTCATCGAGGTTCTGCCGGGCAAGAAGACCAGGCCCGTCAAGCATTTGTACGAAGCGTTCTTCTACGTGCTGTCCGGTTACGGCTCGACGACCGTTTGGCTTCCCAACGGTGAAACGCGGACATTCGAATGGGGTCCCAAGGCACTTTTCGCCATCCCGCTCAACTGCGAGTACCAGTTCCACAACGGCTCGGGCCAGGAAACGGTCCGGCTTTCGTGCACCAACGATGCGCCGCTGACCATCAATCTCTACCATAACCTCGATTTCGTCTTCGCCAACAACTTCGCCTTTGAGGATCGGCTCGGCGGATCGCGCTATTTCGAAGGCGATGGTGCGCTGTACACCTATGGCGGGGCGTCCGTTCGCAAGGTGCAGAACGTCTGGGAAACCAATTTCGTCCATGACCTGACAGGCTTCAAGCTCTACGAGTTCGAAGGTCGCGGGAAGGGATCGCTCAACGTCAATTTCGTGCTTGCCGATGGCACCATGCACTCGCATGTCTCGCAGATGCCGGTTGGCCGCTACAAGAAGGCGCATCGTCATGCTGCCGGCACGCACGTTCATGCAGTCGACGGCGAAGGCTATTCGCTGATGTGGTACGAGGGCGATTCCGAATTCAAGGAAATCCCATGGCGTCATGGTTTCATGTACACGCCGCCCTTCTGGATGTACCATCAGCACTTTAATACTTGCGATCAGCCGGCGCGTTATGTTGCCTGCAGTCTCGGGAGCCGCCGCTACCCTTTCATCTCGCTTCGTCGCAAGAGCGCCGAAGGCGGTGGTGCCACTTCGGTCAAGGATGGCGGACGCCAGATCGAGTACGAGGATCAGGATCCGCGCGTTCATCGCAAGTTCCTGGAGGAACTGCAGAAGACGGGCGTTCCCTCGGCCATGGGCGATGTCTTCGACGAGCCCGCTATCCTCGCGATCCCGAAGGAGCAGCTGACAGGGGTTATCCAGACGCCGATTCTCGCAGGTCCCGCGACCTGAGATCGACCCATTGAGATGCAAACGTCCCGTGCGTCGTCGCGCGGGGCGTTTGCCTTTTTCATCGTCCGCGATGGATATGAAGGCAGCAGACTTGCAAGTAAGGAGGTACCTACGTGCACGATATGGATCTGGACCACGAACATGAGGACATGACCGAGGAGGAGCGGCAGACGATTTCCGACTGGCTCTGGCGGCAGGAGACGGTCGAGCTTCTGACTGTTGGCATCGATATCGGCAGCTCCACCTCTCACCTGTTGTTTGCGCGCGTGACGCTGCAGCGCGAAACCGAGGAACTGTCCAGCCGCTTCGTCGTGATCGATCGTCAGATCGTCTGGCGTTCTCCCATCCTGCTGACGCCTTTCTTGCCTGATGGCACCATCGATGCACATGAGCTGCGGCACTTTTTCCAGCACTGCTATCACGATGCCGGTTTCAAACGCAGCCATATCGATACAGGCGCCGTCATCCTGACCGGCGAGGCGATCAAGCGGAAGAATGCCCGCGCGATCGACGAAATCTTCGCCAGCGAATCCGGCCGCTTTGTCTGCGCGACCGCGGGTCACAAGCTGGAATGCATGCTGGCCGCCCATGGGTCGGGAGCGACGGCGCTTTCGAAAAAGCGAAAGGGGCGTGGTCTGCACGTCGATATCGGCGGCGGCACGACGAAGCTTGCCATGATCGAGAACGGCGAAATCGCCAGCGTTGCCGCCTTTGCTGTCGGCGGGCGTCTGGTCGCGCAAGACAAGAACGGAGTGTGGACGCGTGTCGACGATTCCGCGCGGATGGTCGCCGAGGAACTCGGCATTTCCATCGATCCGGGTACGCTTGCCGATCCTTCCGCCCGCCGGGCGATCGCCAGGCGTCTTGCCGCCGTGGCCGTAGACGAGATACTCGGCGCTCCGCTGGACGAGCTTGGCCGGCGGCTGGAGCTGACCGAACCGCTCGAACGCAAGGGCGCACCCGATTACATCACGTTTTCGGGCGGCGTCTCCGAATATATCTTCAACTACGAACAGGCCGAGCACGGCGATATCGCCCAGCTCCTGGCGCGTGAAATCGTCGAGCAGCTGAAGCCGCGCATCACCATTCCGATCGTCGATGCCGGTCAACGCATCCGCGCCACTGTCATCGGTGCCTCGCAGTTCACTGTGCAGGTGAGCGGAAAGACCGTCTATCGACGCGGATCGAAGGGGCTGCCTTCGCACAATATTCCGGTCATCCATCTGGGCATGCCTCTTGAAGAAGAGATCGACGTGCAGGCGGTGGCTGAAGCTTTTCGCGCGGGTATCGACCGGCAGGATCGCGGTATCGCAGAGCCCCTGGCGCTTGCCTTCGCATGGACCGGCCTGCCGGACTATCAGCGCCTGCTGGCGATGGCAAAAGCCATCAAGCTTGCCCTGGCTCCTGAGGGCCAGCGCGAGGAACTCCTGGTGTTGATGATCGATGGCGATATCGGCCAAACCATTGGGCGCATCCTGGATCGCGAACTAAGTCTCGGCACGAATCTCATTTCTATCGACGGGGTCCAGCTGAAGGATCTCGATTTCGTGGATCTCGGCGAATTTATCGATCCGCCGGGGGTCATTCCCGTCGTCATCAAGTCATTGTTGTTCTCGTGAGCGACGGAAAGACTGTGTTGCCGGAATGGGCCTACCGCCGCGTTGATTTGCGAGGGCGCTCGCTGTAATTTCAAGACAAGAACAATGTTCCTTATGAAGGAACGTTTTTAAATCGCATTCCAGGGGAGGAGCGGTGCAGTTCGGCGATTGCGATTGCCCGCCCCGTATTGAAGAGGAGTATCTATATGCATCAGGATCCACTTGGCGGCGGCACGGGCACGCACTGGCATGAGCCGGCAGGCACGAAGAAGGCAGGCTTCGGCGAGTTCAAGAAGCAGCCGACCCCCTATGACCAGTTCATGGAAGAAGAGGGTATTCCGGTCTTCCGCGATCTCGGCGTCGACAGCGTCAAGAACCTGCCGCTGAAACCCTGGAAGCGCACCGGCGGCCGCGGCACCTATATCCAGCTTTACGGAACGGAAACCAAGTGGGGCTGCCACCTCGTCGAGGTTCCGGCCGCAGGCGCGCTCAATCCTGAAAAGCATATGTACGAGGAAATCTACCTCGTCGTCGAAGGCCGTGGCTCGACCGAAGTTTGGATCGAAGGCGAAGGCAAGAAGCACATCTTCGAATGGCAGGAAGGATCGATGTTCTCAATCCCGATGAACGCCATGCACCGCATCGTCAACGCCACCAACAGCCCGGCGCTTCTGCTCGGCGGCACGACTGCCCCGAACGTGCTGAACCAGATCCAGAACGTCGATGCCGTCTTCAGCAATCCCTTCATTTTCCGCGACCGCTTCTCCGGCGCAGATGACTTCTACAAGTATCGCGAAGAGATCGAGCCGGATCCGGTGCGCGGCCTTGCCATGCGCCGCACCAATTTCATGCCTGATGCCGTCAACTGCGAGCTGCCGCTCGACAACCGTCGTTCGGTCGGCTATCGCCGCGTCGAGCCCTTCATGACCAACAACGCCTTCTACTACTGGATCGGCCAGCACGAGAACGGCCGTTACTCCAAGGCGCATGCGCATACTTCGGCCGCAATCCTGATCTGCCTCAAGGGTCAGGGCTATACCTATACCTGGCCGGAAGAATGCGGTGTCAATCCGTGGGCGAACGGCCATGCCGACCGCGTCCGCCGTCTCGACTACGGTCAGTACGGCATGGTCACGGCGGCTCCGGGCGGCGCACGCTGGTATCACCAGCATTTCAGCGTCTCCAAGGAGCCATTCCGTCTGACGGCTTGGTTCGGCCCGCACAATCCGGGTCGCGATCCCGGTGCGCCTGGCGAGAAGCACACGGACTACACCGCGATCGATGTCAACGAAGGCGGCACCGCGATCCCGTACTGGATGGAAGATCCGCATATCCGCGAGGAATATGAGGCGCTTCTGAACAAGAACGGCGTCGAGGTCCGCATGAAGCCGGAATGGTACGAAAAGCCGTCCGACACGACCAAGAAGCTGTCGACCGTCGTCTGATCCAATGGCCGATGACGAGGAAGAACAGGGCGGCCGGATATTCTTCTCGAATATCGGCCGCAGCATGGAAGTCGAAGACGAAATCGTGCTGGTCAGCGTTGGCATCGATATCGGGTCCTCGACCTCCCATCTCGCCTTTTCGCGTATCGTGCTGGAACGGCTCGATACGCGTTACATGGTCGTCGAACGCACGCTGCTGCATCAGTCCGACGTGCTGATGACGCCCTATCGCGGCGAGGACGAGATCGATGCCGACGTGCTCGGCGCCTTCATCAGGGCGCAATATGACGCGGCCGGCATCACGCCTGAAACGATCGATACCGGTGCGCTTATCCTCACCGGCGTTGCCGTCCGGCGCAGCAATGCGCGGGCGATCGGCGATATCTTTTCCGAACAGACTGGAAAGTTCGTTGTCGTCAGCGCCGGCGATGGGCTGGAGACGACGCTTGCCGCCTTCGGCTCGGGGGCAGTGGCGCGCTCGGGAGAAACGGGAGCCACCGTTCTCAACGTCGATATCGGCGGCGGCACGTCCAAACTTGCGCGCTGCGCCAATGGCGCCATCCGCAATATTTCCGCGATTGACATCGGCGCCCGTATCGTTGCATTCGACGCCGATCGCAGGATCACCCGCATCGAGGAGGCCGGTCGCTATTTTGCCCATCGGGCCGGCATCGTCCTCGAACGCGGGAACGTGCTGTCGCCGCAGGATGCGCGCAAGCTTGCGGCATGCATGGTCGACCAGCTCTTCGAGGCGATGACCGGCGGCGAGATGCCGAAGGAAACGCTCGATCTGCATCGCCTGCCGCCGCTGCCGTCTGCTCCCGCGCCCGACATCGTGACGATCTCAGGCGGTGTTTCGGAATTCTTCTACGGCGAGACGCAGGAGGAGTTCAGCGATCTCGGTCCGCTTCTGGCGGAGGCGTTGCGCGAGAAATTGCGCCAATGGCCGCCAAGTCTGGAACATCCGGCGCAGGGCATCCGGGCGACCGTTGTCGGGGCATCGCAATACACCGTGCAGGTCAGCGGCAGCACGATCTTCGTGCATCCGCTTTCGCTATTGCCTGTCAAAAACGTCCCCGTCATCAAGCCGGAACTCTCCTTCGACGAGGTGATAGATCCTAGCGATGTGGCCGCAAAGGTCAAAGCCGGCCTGGCACGGCTTGATCTTGCGGCAGGCGAAAGCCCGGTCGCGCTCTGCTACGAATGGCAGGGGTCGGCCAGCTATCGTCGGCTCGACGATTTTTGCCGTGGCGTGATTGATGGATTGTCCGATGTTCTCAGCAAGGGCCATCCGCTGATCCTCGTTGGTGACGGCGATGTGGGCGGCCTCGTTGGGATGCATTGCAAGGCAGAAGTGGGCGTCGCCAATCTCGTCTCCATCGACGGCATCAAACTCGACGAATTCGATTTCATCGATATCGGCGGCATGCTGGAAACCTCGGGCGCCGTGCCCGTTGTCATCAAGTCCCTGGTCTTCCCGACCAAGGAACTCGGCCGGGCGGGAATGGCCGAACGGAATTGAACCATCCGGTTGGCGCGATCCGCAAGGCGGATCGAGATCGAAATGCTCCGGACCTTCAATCCCAGGGAGCAGCATGACACCATCCTCCTGGTCCCTGGGAGGATGGTGCGCCCCTCAGCCGCGCTTCAGCCGACGGACCAGATAGGCGAAGGTCGCCTTGAACATTTCCTCGCGGAACATGTGCTTGCGCTTTGCCTTGATATCTTCCGGCTTGCCCAGCGCCTTGGCGCCTCCGGCTGCCTCGACCCATAGCTGCATCATGCAGGCATTTTCGAGGGAAAGCGCCAGATAGATCGCCTGCTCGATGCTGGGGGCGGCCGTGACGATGCCGTGATTTTGCAAAAGCATGGCGCCATATTCACCGAGTGCTGCGGCGACCGCACGTCCGCGTTCTGCCGTAGTGATGAGTTCGGTCGTCTCGGCAAACACCGGCAGGCCCTCCGCGAAGATCGAGCCGGGGTGGCCGATCGGCTGCAGCGGCTTTCCGAGCGCGGAAAAGCTGACGGAATAGGGCGCGTGGGTATGCACCACCGCGTTGATGTCCGGCCGGGCGCGCAGGACCTCGGAATGGATATAGACCTCGTTGTGGCGCCCGTGGTCTCCCTCGATCTTTTCGCCGTCGAGGCCGACGGTGATGATGTTGTCGAGGGTCATCTCTTCCAGCCCGATCTTCGACGCCTTCATGTAGAAGCGATCCGGCTGATCGGGGACGCGTACGGAAATATGGCCGCGTGTCCAGTCGCCCTGGCCGGCCTGTTCCAGAATTCGTCCAGCCTCGATCATTCTCTGCTTCAGGTCGTCATGCATCTGCTTTCGCTCCCCCACGCCCTCGCAATGGAAAGTAGTTTCGCTCCAGGCCGGTTTAAAATCGGCCTTCCCATTCGCCGCGTCGCAGTCGCTACACACGATGCTTGTCCCCGCGCTTTCGGCCCTGCGACATGTCCAGGAAAAGTTCGGAAAGCGTCACCTGGCGGTCGATCAGCCCTTGTTGATGGGCATAGCCGATGACCGTTTCCAGCGTCTTTCGATTCTGTCCCTCAACTCCGTAGGCCCAGGGATCGTCGCCCATGATCTGCTGCTGTTCCTCCCACGCTTCGCGATACCAGGCGAGCGGCACGAGGCGGGGATTCTCCATGCGCTTCATGGCGATGCGCTTGGCCTCGTTGAAAGCATGATAGAGATTGATCGGAACCCAGGGATGGCGCTCGACGATCTCCGGACGGATGCCGAGCACATGCATGATCGGGAAGATGCCTGTGCGCTCGTAATAGGCGATCTCCTCCCGCTTGTAGTCGGGAAAGAGGCGGCCGACGCGCGGGTCGCGCTTCAGGATCGGCTCGATCAGATCCGGGTGCAGCAAGGCGTCGATCTCTCCGTCCAGCAGCATCTGCTCAACCGATTTGTCGTCAGGCAGACGATGCAGCCGCAATCCCTCCGGCGGCTTGAAGTCGACGTCTTCGTCGAGTTCGGCATACCAGTCGATGGATTGGTGCGGAACGCCGTATTCGCCTTCGAGAAGCCCGCGCTGCCACAACGTGGCCGTCACCAGATAGCTTTTCACGCCAACCTTGCGGCCGATCAGGTCCTTCGGCTCGCGGATTCCGCTCGCCGAATTGACGAAGATGAAGCCGTGTCTGAAACGCCGGTGCAGGAAGACGGGAATGGCAGAAAAAGGCATCCCGCGCGTCTTGGCGGCCATATAAGACGACAGGGATACCTCTGCTATGTCGAACTCGCCGTTTCTGAGAAACCGCCAGTGCCTTGTCGTGGAATCCATCTGCGTGAGGATCGTCAATTCGATGCCATCCGGGGAGACCGTGCCCTCAAGCAAAGGCCGCACGATCTCGTAATCACCGCAGGCGAGCGTGAGCTCGATTTTTTTCGTCAAGATATTCCTCCCGCAGCTTCGTCCGCCGCGCTTTCTTTTCCGAACGCACCATGCGCCAAAGCGCGATCTCCTGTCCAGCGTTTTTGAAGATATCCTGCATTGTGAGATTTATTTTCTATCTGCATCATTCCGGCGGTGCGCATTCTCCTGCATGCATGAAGATGCCGTGGCCCATGCCAGCTCACGCCGACAGGCTGATGGGCGTATTTATCTGAATTTAGTTCCCGGCTGTTCCCGGCAGGGCCGCAGCTAGGAGGCGCTGTCCTTGCCGTGGACCGATTCGGCGAGACGGGTTTCGAGGATTGCCAGGAAGGCGCGCAATTTCTTCGGCACGAACCGGCTGCGCGGATAAAATGCCTTGATAACGCGGTGAGAAACGATCTCGCCGGCGAAAAGCGAGATCAGGGAGCCGGAACGCAGTTCGTTCATGACGCTGTAAAACGGCAGGCGGGCGACACCCGAGCCGCGAATTGCGGCAAGGAGAATGGTGCTTTCCAAATTGGAGTGGAACGTTCCCTCCACACGGACCGCGATCTCTTCACCATCGATTCGTGCAGCCCAATGACGCGGGTTAGGCTTCTGTGTCGTGTGGATCAGACAATTGTGCTGTGCCAGATCCCGAAAGTCTTCCGGCCGCGGGTGCCTTTCGAGATAGGCTGGCGCGGCGCAGATGACATAGGGGGCCGGTCCCAGCTTGCGCTCGAACAGGCCGCTGTGGAAGGATTCGTCATCATCGAAATTTCGGCTGCCGACCACGACGTCGACACCACGCTCCATCAGGCTGGCGGAATTGGCGCTGATGGTCAGGTCGACCGTGACTGAAGGATATTCCGCGATGAAATCGACGATCGCCGGGCTGACCAGAGCCTGCCCGACGCCGGGTGTGCTATGCACGCGCAATGTGCCGGCGAGATCGTCGCTCAGCCCGACGGCGTCGGCTTTGGCGGCTTCCAATTCCTCCAGGATACGCACGCAATGGTCGAAAAAGACGCTACCTGCGTCTGTCAGAAAGACATGATGGGTAGAGCGGTGCAGCAGTGTCAGGCTGAGCGCGTTTTCGAGCTGGGTGATGTGCTTGCTCATGTAGGACGGCGACTTGCCGAACAGCTTGGCCGCAGTCGTGAAGCTGCCGTGCTGCACCACTCGCGAAAAGATCACGATGTCGTTGAGATCGAGCCCGTCAAAACTCGATCGTGTAATGTTGGGAGCCTGAGTCATCACCATCGTCATCGCATAACCCGGCCCCTCCTGTAAATTGTCAAGCTAAGATGGGGCTAGTCGGAATAACGATGCGGCTCCACTTCTACGCGGCTCAGTATTGGTTGGGGATTTGACTTTGCCGTCAAACCATCCGCTACGGTCTGACACCCCTTTAAATTTCGTCAAGACCATTTTGCTGAACGCGATATTGCGTCCGGCGGCCGCAGCATCACAAATTCGTGACGCAGGAGGAGGGGTAGGGAAGGCCGGTTTGAGGCAGGCTTCCTGTATCCCGTTTTTAGGGGATAATCATGACATTAAGACGACTTCTATTGAGCGCGGCTGCGTATGGCGTGGCTGCTTCCGGGGCCTTTGCGGCTGACGCGATCGTCGCAGCATCGCCGGAACCGCTCGAATATGTCCGCATTTGTGATGCGTTCGGCAAAGGCTATTTCTTCATTCCGGGCACGGACACCTGTCTGAATATCGGCGGTCGTGCCCGAAGCGAAGGAGAGTGGAAGGATGCCTATAATCCCGATAGCCGTATTGGAACATTCTGGCATACGCGCGCCGAACTTTACTTCAATACCGCGACGGACACCGAATATGGTGCCTTGAAGACCAATACCGAGCTTCGCTGGGATACCCAGGGGGACGGCAGCGTCAAGATGAAGCTGCGCGCGGCCAATATCAGCCTCGGTGGCTTCCTGGTCGGCAAGCTGGATTCGCAATACAATCTCTACACGGGCTTCGCCGGCAACGTCATTAACGATGACGTCGTCTATGACGGCCCGAAAGAGCTGAACCAGATGACCTACAGGTTTGATGCCAACGGTTTCTCGGCGGTGATCTCGCTCGAGGATTCCAATAGCTCCGCCGACAGTGATTCTTTTGATGGAGCGTGGCAGACGGGTAAAGAGAATCACTACGCCCCGGATGTCGTCGCCGGCGCAGGCTATAAGAGTGGCGCATGGAGCCTCAAGGTGGTCGGCGGCTACGATTCGATCGTAGAGGAAGGCGCGATCAAGGCGCGCGTCGATGCCGACTTCGATGATTTCCAGGCGTTCGTCATGGGCGGCTGGAATACGGATGGCGACAAGATGAACAAGTATGCCGCCACCTATCTTGATCCCTCCGCATGCCCCAACAACGGTGCCGATTGCGGCTGGGGCGACTGGGCTCTGTGGTCGGGCTTCAGCTATCAGCTGACGCCGAAGCTGCAGACCAACTGGCAGGTGGCGTACACCGACTCGAAGATCTTCGCCGCCACGGCTGACCTTGCCTTCCGTCCCGTCAAGGCTCTGACGATCGAACCGGAAATCAGCTACACCCGCTGGGAAGACGCCGACGCCGATACATGGGCCGGCATATTGCGGTTTGACCGCAAGTTCTAAGGCAAGACAAAGCAATCCCTCATGTCGATACCAAGCCCTCGTCTTGCGACTGTCGCCGGACGGGATCGCATTGATGAACACTATATCCCGCGGATCGCTGATCGGCGGGATATGCAAATCGTCCGGAACGGCTCGCTCAGCGAGGCGATGTTTCGGATGGATCGATCAAGACTGTTTTGCCGAACGCGAGGTTGCGTGGCGGCAGGGCAAGGCGGCAAATTTGCCTGGTGGCAAGCGTGGCTGGATCGGAGGAGAGCGAGTTTCCAGGCGCCGCTTTGATAGCATTATGGGATGGAGCATAAGATAGTGCCTGCTTATCTGGATCACGCGACGATCTCGGCCTATTTCGAAGTGGTCATGATCAACCTCCTGTTGTCGGGAGACAACGTCATCGTCATCGGAATGGCGGCAGCGGGCCTGGCTGCGGACGTGCGCGGCAAGGCAATTGCGATCGGCATCGCAGCTGCAGCGGTTATCCGCATTTTGTTTGCCGTTATCGCGGCAAAGCTGCTGATGGTGACAGGCATCACACTTGTCGGCGGGATCATGCTCCTCTGGATTTGCTGGACGATGCTCCGCGAATTGGTCGGCGAGGAAGAGGTCGAAATCCACGCCGACGGTTCGGCAGGCGTTCGGCACGCCGCCGGCCATCCCAAGCGCTTTCAGCAGGCGATAGGCCAGATCATTTTTGCCGATGTGTCGATGTCGCTGGACAACGTGCTGGCCGTCGCCGGCGCGGCCAAGGAAAACATGAATGCGCTGGTCTTCGGCCTTGTCCTGTCAGTGGTGCTGATGGGAGCCGCATCCTCGCTCGTGGCGAAATTGCTCAACCGTTTCAAATGGATCGGCTGGATCGGCCTTGCGATCATCGTTTACGTGGCGCTCGACATGGTGGTGAATGGCAGCGAGCAGTTGATGGCGGCGTATCATATCGCCGGCGCCTGATTGCCGGGAGACGGCTGTGAATTTCCAGGCGGATGACGTGGAGGAACATGATTCGCCGATTGCGAGTGACGGGAGGAATGATCATGACCGAGTATAATCATATGAATGCTTCCATTCCGGCTCCGGCAGGGCCGGGTGATGGCGGATCGACCGTTAGGGTCGGCGAAAGCCTCATCATCAAAATATGGCGCTCCCTCAATCCGTGGTGGTCGGTGCCGGAGAGCTACTGGCCGTTTTGACGGGGTTCTCGTCCGTCAAGGCCGGACAGGCCAAGGCGGGACGAAGCATGAATTTCGTACGACACGTCGGAACCGTTCTGTAAGCCGCGGAGAACATTTCCAGACTCGCACTCCGCGTTCCCGCACAAGGCGGGATGTTTCGCCCCTGCGGGCAGCTGAGGCAACCGGCTCTATAATCCCTCAACTTCCATCAGGCCGGCTTCGGCTCTTTTGCGCGGCCTGCGAGCACGTCGCCTGCACCTGTCGGCAATTGGAAGAAGGAGAGGCAGGAGGAGGCGGAAACCAGGGCCACAATCAGGAATGAAATCAAAAAGGCATGGTTCGTCAAAGCCGTGGACGTCGGAGAAAAGAATTGCAGCAGTGAGGCAGCCGTTGCCACTCCGACACTCTGAGAAATGCGTTGCGCCATTTGCGATAGGGTCGTCGCGTGGCTCATTTCCGTTTCGCTGACCTCGGCAAAAGCCAGGGTGTTGATGCTGGTGAATTCCAGCGCGCGAAAGACACCGCCCAGCATGATGACGACCACCATGATAGCCGGCGCGGTGCTGGACGTGAAACTGCCGCAGAGAGCCATGGAAAGGCTGGAAATGAGTGCGTTCCAGAACAGGATCCTGCGAAATCCGAAACGGCGCAGAATGCGCTTCGTCACGGTTCTCATGCCGAATGCGCCGATCGATGACACGAAGGTGATCGCCCCTGATTGCAGCGGCGAATAGCCGAAGACTTCCTGCATCAATAGCGGCAGCATGAAGGGCAATGCGCCAAAGCCGAGCCGAAACAGGGATCCGCCGAGCAGGCTGGTGCGGAATGTCGCATGCCTGAAGAGCTTGAGATCGAGGATGGGATCCGGCCGGCGACGGGCGTGAAGGATATAGAAACCGAGGATCGCTACTCCTATGCCGGCAAGCAGCATCGCGCTGCTGCTAAGCCCGTGCGATGCGGAATCAAGACCGGAGATGAGCGCACCGATGCCCAGGGCCGAAAGCACGAAACCGGGCATATCGAAGCGCGGCCGTTCAACCGGCGGAATTTCCTTGATGAAGAGAAGTGTCAGGATGATGCCGATGATGCCGACCGGCAGGTTGATCCAGAAGATCCAGCGCCAGGAACTGACACTGGTGATGAAGCCGCCGAGCAGCGGGCCAACCGTCGGACCGACGACCGCCGGCATGCTCATCATGACCATGGCCGAAACGAGCTCCGCCTTGGGGACCGAGCGCACGAGGATCAGGCGCGCAGTCGGCAGCATCAAGGCGCCGCCAAAGCCCCGAAGGAGGCGGGCAAGCACTAGCATGGTGAGGCTCGTCGAGGCCGCGCAGAACAGCGAGGCAAGCGTGAAAATCCCGATCGCTGAGCAGAAGACCCGGCGCGCACCGAAGCGATCCGCAAGCCAACCACTGATAGGCAGGAAGATGCCGAGCGATAGAAGATAGATCGTGATCGTGGAATGGAGATTGACCGGCGGCACCCCGAGAGCATTTGCCATCGATGGCAGCGCTGTCGCGACGGCGGTGGAATCGATCTGCTGCATGATGAGTGCGCAGGCAACGATCAGGGGGACGCTTTTTTCCAATTTCATTTTGTTTTCAGGACTGCAGGACTTGCGTCTATACAATAGCTGGAAGGCGACCCTGGATAGAAATATCCGTGCGCCTGATGAGCGATAGATAAGGTGATGCCATGGGCGCAATCGACCACGGAGCCTCGCTATCTACAGACAGAACAGGGCTGACTGCAATACGCTGGTTTTTGGCCAAAGGCAGAATGGCGCTTCGCCGGACAAATGGCGCCCAGGATAGGGAGCCGGCTATAAGTTTATTCCATCGGGAGGAAGGCAAATGAAGACTATCAATCTGAAAATAGGCGGTTCCGAAAGGCCGGCGACCGATGGTCGCACCTTTGAACGTCTCAATCCAATCGACGGCAAAACGGCGTCTGTAGCGGCAGCAGCGACGGTCGCCGATGCGCTTGCCTCGGCCGACGCTGCAGCGGCAGCGTTTCAGGCCTGGTCGGCACTTGGCCCGAATGCGCGTCGTGCAATTCTGCTTAAGGCAGCCGATGCGGTTATGGCGAAGGGCGATGAATTCGTCGAGGCAATGGCGACCGAAATCGGCGCGACAGTGCCTTGGGCGCGGTTTAACGTCGGTCTGGCTTCCTCCATGCTGAGGGAGGCAGCGTCGCTGACGACACAGATCACCGGACAGGTCATCCCCTCGGACAAGCCGGGCTGCCTTTCCATGGCCTTGAGAGAGCCGGCGGGCGTCTGCCTGGGCATCGCGCCGTGGAACGCACCAGTCATACTGGGTGTAAGGGCGTTGGCAACGCCGCTGGCATGCGGCAACACCGTTATATTCAAGGCTTCGGAAATCTGCCCGCGTACGCATTCGCTGATTGTCGACGCGGTGGAAGAAGGCGGAGTTCCTGCAGGCGTGGTCAGCTTCATCACCAACGCGCCGGAAGATGCAGCCGAGATCGTGGGCGCTCTGATCGACCATCCCGAGGTTCGGCGCATTAATTTTACCGGCTCGACCAAGGTTGGACGGATTATCGCGGAACGTGCGGCAAGAAACCTGAAGCCGGTCCTGCTCGAGCTTGGCGGCAAGGCTCCGCTGCTGGTGCTGAGGGATGCCGATATCGACGAGGCGGTCAAGGCTGCAATCTTCGGCGCCTTCTTCAACCAGGGCCAGATCTGCATGTCGACCGAGCGCATCATCGTTGTCCCCGAAATTGCGGAGGAGTTCGTTTCGAAATTCGTGGAGCGCGCGAAAGTCCTTACCGCAGGCAATCCAATCGAGGGAAAAGCGCCGCTTGGCGCCGTTGTCGATGTGAGCACGGTTCGAAAGGTGGAGGCGTTGATCGCGGATGCATCCTTGAAGGGAGCAACGGTAACTAGCGCCGGTTTGACGGAAGGGGTCTTGATGCCCGCGCAGGTCGCCGATCGGGTTACCCGGGAGATGCGTCTCTATTCGGAAGAAAGCTTTGGGCCGGTGGTTGCCATCGTCCGGGCAAAGGACGAAGAGGATGCTATACGCCTTGCCAATGATAGCGAATATGGGCTTACGGCCGCAGTCTTCAGCCGCGATACGGCGCGGGCGATAGCGGTGGCGCGGCGCATTAGGTCAGGCATCTGCCACATCAACGGCGCGACGGTACATGACGAAGCGCAGATGCCTTTCGGCGGCACCAAGGCGTCAGGATACGGTCGCTTCGGCGGCACGGCGGGAATTGCTGAATTCACCGATCTGCGATGGATCACAATGGAGACCATGCCGGGACAGTTTCCGCTTTAATTCCCCGAGGCTTCGACTGAAGGCGATGTTGAGATCGCCTTCAGTTGTCGTTCGGCCGGATCGCAGGGCAGCGGACGCCATCGACCCCGAGCAGGCACTCGCGTCAGATCCTGTCCGACGCGAGATCGCCAACATTATGCGGCATTGCCGATATGATTATAGTTCCCGGAATAAGCCTCGCGGCGCCCGCGCGTATCTTGCGCGACATTTCCGCTCCGCGACCGTCCTGTGGACATGCTGGAGCTTGGCTTCATCTTGAAGCGATCGATGAGATCCTTCAGATGCGCGGCCTCTGCCGCCAGGGTCGCACTTGCGGCATTGGTCTCTTCCACCATTGCTGCATTCTGCTGCGTGACCTGGTCCATCTGATTAACCGCGGTATTCACTTCGGAGAGGCCGGTCGACTGCTCCCGCGACGAGGTCGCGATCGCATCCATATGCTGGTTGATGGTAACGATCAGGCTTTCGATTGCCCTCAGCGCATCACCCGTATCTCTTACGAGCTTTACGCCGCCCTGAACTTCTACCGAGGACTTGCCGATCAGATCCTTGATCTCCTTGGCGGCCTGTGCAGACCGCTGCGCCAGTTCGCGAACCTCCTGGGCGACGACCGCGAAGCCCTTGCCTGCCTCGCCGGCACGTGCCGCCTCGACGCCGGCATTGAGGGCCAGCAGGTTCGTCTGGAAGGCGATTTCGTCGATCACACCAATGATGTTGGAGATCTGGTTGGAAGATTGTTCGATCTTGTGCATTGCCTCGACCGCAGCGGCGACGACGGCACCCGACTGGGCGGCGCTATGGTTGGCCTGCAGAGCGATCTGGCGCGCCTCTTCAGCACGCTGCGAGGAGTTCGAAACATTGACGGTAATCTGGTCGAGAGCCGCCGCAGTTTCCTCGAGAGATGCCGCCTGATGTTCAGTCCGCTTGGAAAGATCGTCGGCTCCCTGCCCGATTTCCCGGGTGCCGCTGCCGATCGTCGCCGCAGCATTTGCGACGGCGCCAAGTGTCGCGTCCAGCTGAGATACGGCATTGTTGAGATCGTGGCGAAGTGTTTCAAAGTCCGGCGCGAAGGGCTCTGACAGCTCAAAGCTAAGATCGCCCGCTGCAAGAAGGCGCAGACCTGATGCAAGGCCAGCCGTCGCTTCCGTGAGGCGTGCCTGCGCCGATGCTTCGGCTTCGGCGGTCACCCGTATGCGCTCGTTTTCGGCCTCGATACGATTTGCCTCGGCCTCTGCCTCCAACCGCTTGTTGGAAATTGCGGCCTGGCGAAATACTTCGACGGCTCTTGCCATTCCGCCAATCTCGTCGGCTCGATCGGCTCCGGCGATCGTCGATGCGGTATCGCCGGACGCGAGATTGAGCATTGCCTTGGTCATTCTGCCGATGGGATTGGCGATACCCGTGATGCCGAAGATCGAAGCGCCGCAGATGAGGAGGGCGCTCACACCGAGGATCGACCAAAGCAGCAGGATTGCGTTGTCATATTGGGCGCGGCTTTCAACCAGGGCTGCGTCCGCGCCATCCTGGTTGAGCTTCGTGATGTTGTCGATGTCCTTCGCCAAAGCATCCGCGATCGGTCCGAGGTTGGTTTTGAACTCGATGGTCGCTTCATCACGCTTGCCGGCTTTTGCCATCGAAACGATCTTCTGGCCTTCCGCGGTATAGGCGTCAATGGATTTTACTACCCCATCAAAGGCCTTTTGCTCATCCGGCGAATTCACCAGCTTCTTGTAGTCATCGGCGGATTGGCGAAGCGCGGCTTCTTTGTCGGTAATCTTCTTGATGAACACGGCCGTGTCTTCGGGCGAGCTGGCCGGAATAATATCGAGATAGGATCCTCGCAGCGAATATCGCGCGATCTGGATGTCTTTTGCCTTCGATATGCTGGGCTGATAATCGGTTGCGAATTCTTCCGTATTGCCGGCCAGCGTCGTCAGCGCGGTCAAGGAAAAATATGCGATTGCGCCGAACAGGATGGCGAAGACCGAGAATATGGCAATCAGTGCGGATTTGATATTTGGCCGTTTCATTTGAAGTCCCAAAAATTTACGGCGGCCGGCATGACGACGCCACCGAGTAAATGGAAATTTTTTGCTTGATTCATTCAGCGGTGCGCGTTCGTCGTGATGACGGATTTAATGAGAATTAAAGCAAAATTTCTAAGGTCTCGTTAATATCGAAGGCGAGAAATTCTGTTCTATTTTCGCGAATGCGCTCGCTACATTAGTATATGTAGAAGAATCTGGGGGAATTGATCTTATTTTTTAATATATCCACCAGGTATGCTCAAGATCTTCTAGATATATTGAAATGACTAGCCGGACCTGTTTCGTCAGGTCGGCTTCAGGCCGAGGCGGCCAGCTTTCTCAAGCGTGAGAAATATGTGACAAAAGGGTCATTTTGTCCAGCGGATTTTTTGGTTTATCTCATAATGTAAGATTTTTGCATGCGTTGGCATGCCGCCGACCGCGCTGCACGGCTGGCGGTGCAAGAGCCGGCATCGTGGATCAATGCCGGCTCTTCCTCGGTTCGTTTGCGGCCAGTCAGTGAAGATCGCCAAGACCGAACAGCGTTGCGGCGTTGCGGAAGCAGATTTTTTCCATATCGCCTTGCGACAGGTCGAGGCCATTGAGGATCTTCAGCGTATCGCGGATATAGCCGGGGCCTTTTTCCGGATCGAACGGCGAATCCGAGGCAAAGAGCACGCGATCGGCGCCGTAGAATTCAAGTCCGCAAAGCGTGGCGGCGCGAGAACCGAAGACGGCTGTATCGGCGTAAAAATCCTTGAAATAGTCGAGCGGGCGCTTCTTGAGGCTCTTCAGCACCAGTGTCAGATCCTCGTCGGAGGTGCGCTTGCCGAGCTGATCCCATCCGGGCCCGACGCGTCCCTCGAAGAACGGAACCATGGCGCCCATGTGGTGGGCGACGATCTTGAGGTCGGGCAGTCGGTCCATGAAGCCGGAAAAGACGAGGCGGGCCATCGCGGCGCTCGTCTCGTATGGCCAGCCGAAGGTCCACCAGATCTCGTACTTGGATTTGGTCTCTGTCAAATAGTCGGGCATGTTGGCGCCGCGCGACGGGTGCAGCAACATAGGCTTGCGATGCTTGGCGGCGACTTCGAATATCTGGAAGAAGCGTTCCTCGTCGAGCGGCGCGCCGTTGATGTTGCTATGGATTTGCAGCCCGTTGGCGCCCAGCTCGGTAAAGGCGCGCTCGGCCTCGCGTGCGGCTGCCTCCGGTGCATTCATCGGCAAGGCTGCGACGAAACCCGCGAAGCGATCCGGATGGTCGCGCACGAGCTCGGCAAGGCCGTCATTGCCGAGGCGGGCAAGCTCGGTGGACACTTCGCCTGTGCCCATGGCCTCAAGCGGCGGCATGCCCAGCGAGAGAATCTGGCGGTAATTGGCAAATTCGTCCATGACACGGAAGCGTGTCTCGAGGTCGAAAATGCAGGGAATGCCCTGCATACGCTTGCCGATATCCTTGCCGGCGCCGTCCAGCCGCTGGATGCGCTCCCAAAGCGCTTTCGGGAAAAAGTGATTGAATGCGTCGATATATTGCATGGCAATTCCTCCTGAAGTTCCGGGGCAGACTAGGAGGCGGCGAGCTGGTGGGCCAATACGGTTTACTTAGCTGAGCTATAAGCCTAGCTTATATCGAAAATCACGCGGTATGCCATGAACCTTCGCCAACTTCGCTATTTCATCACCGTCGCCCGCCTGGGCAGCCTGAGTGCCGCTGCCCGTATTCTCAACGTTTCACAGCCGGCACTTGGCTATCAACTCAAGGCTTTGGAGGGGGAGATGGAGGTGGTGCTCCTCCACCGCCATTCTAGGGGCGTGCGGATGACGGATGCCGGCCGGGTGTTATTCGAGAGCGGAATGAAGGCGCTGGAGGCCTTCTCGGAGGCAGAGCGTTCGCTGGCGCCTTTCGGCCGGTCGGCGGGTCGCCGACTGTTGCTCGGCGTGGCGCCGACGCCCGGGCGGGCATTGCTGCCCGATCTGTTGCCGCTTGCCGCCGGGGCCGGCCTGCAGATCGTCGCACGGCAGGGCATGAGCGATGAATTGAGCCAGGGGCTCCTGCAGGGGGATCTCGACGCGGTGCTCTGTTACAACGTGCCCGGCCTTGCGCAAGTCGATATCAAGCCACTCTACAAGGAAGACCTTTATCTGGTGGGCGAGCCTTCCGTCTTCGATGGCGCGGAGGAACCGGTGCCCTTCGACAGATTGGCGACACTGCCGCTCGTCCTGGATGGGAAAGTGCGGTCCATACGGCGCCTGATCGACGAGGTTGCGGCGACGCGCAAGACGCGCCTGGACCTGATCGAGGTCGAGCCGGCCAACGTCAAGCGCGAGATCATCATGCATCATGGGCGCTGTACCATCGTTCCCTACGGGCTTTTTCTCGATGAAATTAGAGAGGGGCGGGTGGCTGCGCGACGAATCGTGGAGCCGGCGCTGGAGCGCGTTGTCATTCTCGGTGTCCGCCAGGATATCGCGGCCAAGGCAGCGTCGATGCTGCAGGCGCTGATGCAGCCGATTGTTGCGCGGATTCTGGACGGCGGCGCATTGCGGTGGTCCGCCCTCGACGGCGCGACAGACAAGGAGCATTCTTAAATTTATCCCACAATATAAGATTCATTATTGACGCGAAAATCTCGGCGACTGTACAAAGGCTCATCGAAGCTGCGGTTCGGCGAGTGCAGCCGTGCGGGGCGGTTTTGCGGATAGCTGAGTATGGGGATAATGATGAATCCAGATGTGCTTATCGTGGGCGCAGGCCCCGTCGGACTTACGCTGGCAATAGATCTCGGCCAGCGTGGCGTGAACTGCATGCTGATCGAGCAAAAGCCCGGACCGCAGTTCCTTCCCAAGATGGAGCGCTGTAACGCGCGCACGATGGAGATCTTCCGTCGCATGGGCTTGTCGAGGAAAATCCGTGCTGCCGGGCTGGATGCCGATGTGCCGATGGATGTCTACGTCGTGCTTTCGATGAACGAGCCCCCGCTCCTGCATTTGCCCTATCCTTCGGTCAACGAGGCGCTTGCTGAGATCGACAGGGTCAACGACGGAACCCAACCGTTGGAACCTTATCAACTGATTTCGCAATATACGTTGGAACCGCTTCTTAAGTCGGTGGCGGAGGAATTGCCGAGCGTCACCGTCCGCTACGGCTGCGAATTCCTGTCGCTGGCGCAGGACGGAAACGGGGTGACCGCCAAGATCGTCGATGCCGACGGACAGTTACAGGAAATTCGCGCGAAATATCTTGTCGGCTGCGACGGCGGCGCAAGCCCGGTGCGCAAGCAGCTCGGCATCAAGCTTCGCGGGGAGGGCAATCTGCTGCAATTGCGCCAGGCCCTCTATTACAGCCCCGATCTCTACGACAAGATCCCGATCGGTCCCGGCGCGGGCAGGGGGCGACACTATCACGTCGCCGATGGGCAGGCGACGTTCCTCATCATGCAGGATTCGACAAAGCACTGGACGCTGCATGCCGTCGTGGAAAAGGACGAGGACATGGCGGCCCAGTTCGAAAAGGCCGTCGGCGTGCCTGTCGATTACGAGATGCTCTATGTCGGCCAATGGAAGCAGAACCTGCTGCTTGCCGACAGCTATGGCACCGGCCGCGTGTTTCTCGCGGGCGATTCCGCCCATCTCGTCATACCGACGGGTGGTCTCGGCATGAATACGGGCGTCGGCGACGCGGTCGATCTCGGCTGGAAACTGGCGGCCACCCTACAGGGCTGGGGCGGGCCGAACCTGTTGCGCTCGTACGAGATCGAGCGCCGACAGATCGGCGATCGCAATGTCGGCGCTTCGCGCTATGCCTCGCTCGGCCGGCGCAAGTGGCGCTCGCAATATCGGCCCGATATCACCGAGGATACGCCCGAAGGCCAGGCGACACGCGACAATCTTGCCCGCATTGCCGATATCGAGCAACGCAAGACCAACGAGATGATCGGCGCCGAACTCGGCTATCGCTACGTGGGTTCACCCGTCATCTGGGAGGAGCCGGGCGGACCGGAGCATCTCTTCCGCGACTATGTGCCGACCACATGGCCCGGCGCGCGCCTGCCGCATGTGTGGCTTGCTCCCGGCGAGCCGGTCCAGGACAGGATCAAATCCGGCTATATGCTGCTGCGGCTCGGCAATACACAGGCCGATACATCAGGCATCGAGAAGGCCTTCCGTTCGATTGGCGCACCGTTTGATGTCCTCGATATTGTCTCCGAACAGGCCCGCCAGGTCTACAGCCATGACCTTCTGCTTCTGCGGCCCGACATGCATGTCGTCTGGCGCGGTAACCAGGCACCGGAAGATGCCGCCGCAATTGCCGCGGTCGCTACGGGCCACTGAGCCTGCGCCAGGTTGGTCCACGACGGGGCCTCCGGGCGTTGCGGTCGTCGGAATCGTCAAACGGATGCGCGGATCACAGGTGATCGGTGGAATGCGCATCTGATCGCCGGATAATTCGCCATGCCCGTAGCCGCAGCTGCTGGAGCTGATACCGCGAAAAACTTAGGGCTTGCTAAATCCTATTATCTTGGACAGGCAATCCGCGTAGCCATAGGTTTCCTCAACTCGCAGCCCGATGCTCGACATCGGACAGCAGCCATATTCCGCTTGCGGTGTGAGGCGCGAGCGGAATTCGTCTCAGGAGGAGGAGACTTGTGAGGAACCCATTGGTGGCTGCACCAGCAGCCGCGCCCGCCATACCCACATCGTCAGTACAGCCGCTGCCTTCTTCGCAAGTCGGGAAGTGGTTGGCTGGGCCGAAGTGGCCGTACCACCGGCTTTATCGGGAATGGAAACCTCGCGTCCTGCCTTTTGATCATCCGCACAACCATCAACGTCGCCACGGCCATGATGGCCGTTGTCGCGATCGTGGCCGCGACCGTTCGTACGACTATGCGCATGCGAACGGCGCGCAGGCCACACGGCAATCCGGCACTCGGCGACAGGCATCGATAGCCGTCGCCTTGGAGGAGCCGGCCAAAAGACATGTACCAGGAGGAAGTGAATGACGGTGCAACAGGAATATGCAGAGGAGACGGTTCCGCTGAACGGTCCACGCTTCGACGCTAAATGGATCGTCATCGGTATTGTCGTCGCTGTTATCGCGTGGCTCGCGCTTGTGCCGCTCGTCTTTCTCATCTGGCAGAGCTTTTTCACGCCGGGCACCGCGACCTCGCCTGCCGTTGCCACTTTTGGCAATTATGTGGAGGCCTATTCCAATCCTGAGACGTTCCGCCTCTTCGTCAATTCGTTGATCTTCGCCTCGGGCACGGCCACGCTGTCGCTGGTTGTCGGCGGCTTCTTCGCCTGGCTGAACGAGCGGACGAATACGCCGTTCAAGATGCTGTTCTACGCCGCCTCGATCGTGCCGCTGGTCATCCCGAGCATCCTCTTCACCGTTGCCTGGATCATGCTGGCAAGCCCGAAGATCGGCATTTTCAACCTGCTCGCCCGCAGCATGTTCGGCATCAAGGAGCCGATCCTCAACATCTATTCGATGAGCGGGATGATCTGGGTGGACGGGCTGCATTATTCGCCGATCGCCTTCCTGCTGATGTCGGCGGCGTTTCGTGCCATGGACCCGTCGCTTGAGGAATCCGCAATGATGAGCGGCGCCTCCATTCGCCAGATCGCGATGCGCATCACCTTCAGGCTGGCCTGGCCGGCGGTTCTCGGCTCCTTCCTGATCCTTTTCGTGCGGTCGCTCGAGTCCTTCGAGGCGCCGGCGCTGCTCGGACTTCCCGTTGGCATCCAGGTCTTCACCTCGTCGATCTACAAGGCGATCCACGAATATCCGAGCAATGTCGGGCTGGCTTCCGCTTACGCGATTACGCTTCTCGCCATCGCCTCTATCGGCATCTACTTCCAATCCCGCCTGAGCGCCCGGGGCAGTCGCTACTCCACCGTTACGGGCAAGGGTTTTCGGCCGCGCCCGATGGATCTCGGCGCGTGGCGGGTTCCCGCTGGCTGCGTGCTCGTCTTCTATATGCTCCTGGTCGTGGTGTTGCCCTTCCTCGTATTGCTGTGGTCGTCGCTGCAGAAATATTACAGCGTGCCCAGCTGGGCGGCACTGAAGAACGTCTCCTTCGCCGCCTATATCAAGATGATCAACTACCCGACGGTCGATCGCGCGGTCTTCAATAGCCTGCTCCTCTCGCTGGGATCCGCCTTCATCGTCATGCTGATGACCTCGATCATCTGTTGGATCGTCGTCAGGACGAAGCTTCCAGGACGTTGGCTGCTCGACAATCTCACCTCGCTGCCGATGGTCTTCCCCGGCCTCGTCCTCGGTCTGTCGGTGATGATCTGCTACCTCTATCTCGACATCGGGATCTACGGGACGCTGTGGATCATGCTGATCGCCTACGTCACGCGCTTCATGCCCTACGGCATGCGTTACAACATGACGTCGATGCTGCAGATCCACCGCGAACTCGAGGAGTCGGCAGCGATGAGCGGAGCGGGCTGGCTCACGACCTTCTGGCGCATCCTTTTGCCGTTGCTGAAGCCCGGCTTGCTTGCCGGCTGGATCTACGTGGTCGTCGTCTCCGTACGCGAACTGTCAAGCTCGGTGCTTCTTTACAGCTCCGGCTCGGAAGTCGTGTCGATCGTCATCTGGGAGCTCTGGCAGAACGGCCAGTATGTCGAGCTTTCGGCATTCGGCGTCATGCTGATCGCCGCGCTCTTCGTCATCGTCATGATCGCCCAGCTCGTCGGCCGCCGTTTCGGGGTCAGCGAACGCTGATCTGCGCAAAGCCCCATCAGCCGTCGTCCCGGCGGCGACCGGGACGACGGCTGGCAAGGAACAGGCCGACCTCGCATACGCATGCCGCCCAATCAGGAGGAGCTCGCCGCCGGCAAAGTGGCGAGCAGAGAGAGGCGATGCGGCAGAAAGCCCGCATCTGGTGACTACACAACAAAAGGAGGACATGACCATGCATTCTACCCGGACCGACAGGCGTTCCACCCGCTACACGCTCCGCCTCGCAGCTGCAGCGCTTGTTTCGCTGGCTGCGGCAGCCCCGGCTTTCGCCCAATCCACCATAGCCGATCTTGCCAAATATGATGGCGCGGACCGGATGGAGAAGCTGATTGCCGGCGCCAAGCAAGAGGGGACGCTGACGATCTACACATCGACGCCCGTGGACGACATCAATGCGATTACCGACGCCTTCACCAAGAAGTATGGCATCAAGGTCGACGTCTGGCGCGGAAGCTCGGAAGACCTGCTGACCCGCGGCGTGACCGAAACCAAGGCCGGTCGCTACACCGCCGACGTCTACGAAACCGACGGTCCCGGATTGGAAGCACTGACACGCGAACAGATGCTGCAGCCGGTATCCAGCCCCACGTTCAAGCAGCTGATGCCGCAGGCGGTCCAGGATCACAATAACTGGGTGGGCACGCGCCTCAACGTCATGACCTCGGCCTACAACACCAATCTCGTGGACGCCTCTTCCGTTCCCAAGACGTGGACGGATTTCCTCGATCCGCAATGGAAGGGCAAGCTCGGCGTCGAGGCCGAGGATTACGACTGGATGGCTGCAATCGTAAAGCGCTTCCCCTCGGAACAGGAAGGCCTTGATTTCTTCCGCAAGCTCGTCAGCACGAACGGCCTCTCCGTGCGTTCCGGCCATACGCTGCTGACCAATCTGGTCGCTTCCGGCGAAGTGCCGCTCTCGATGACGGTCTACGAATATAAGGCGCAGCAGTTGAAGGCGGATGGAGCGCCCGTCGACTGGTTCGGCATCTCGCCGATCCCTTCGCGCGTCAACGGCATCGGCGTCTCCGCCCATGCGACGCACCCGAACGCCGCGCTGCTCCTCCAGGAATTCGAAATGACCGATGCGCAGGCGATCCTCGTCAAGCGGGGCTTCACGGCAACCAACCTTACTCTGTTCCCGCTGCCGAAGGGCGTTAGCCTCGACGTCATCGATTCCAAGGTCGTTCTCGACGAAGGCAAGAAGTGGCAGGACCTCTTCGAGAAGATCGTCCTCCAGCAGCAGAAATAATGCAGCGGGCCGGAAGGGGAGGAGCATCGCCTTCCGGCCGCAAGACCATTGATGATCCACACTTTCGGGTGTGCCGGTTCCGATCCACCGGCACACGATCCGCCAGGAGAAGAAATCGCCATGCTTTCCGTCAGAGAACTCTGCACCGAATATCCCGACAAGAACGGAAACGTCGTCAAGGCCGCCCAGGACGTTGCCTTCGAAATTCCCGAAGGCAAGCTCTTCACGTTGCTCGGCCCGAGCGGTTGCGGCAAGACAACCACCCTGCGATCCATTGCCGGTTTGGAACGACCGGTCGGCGGTACGATCGCGGTCGGCAATTCGATCGTCTATTCTTCCAGTCGCAAGGTTTTCGTGACGCCCAACAAGCGCAACTTCGGAATGGTATTCCAGAGCTATGCCATCTGGCCGCATATGAGCGTCTTCGAGAACGCCGCTTTTCCGCTGCGCGTCGGGCGAAAGCGCTTCAGCAAGCTGGAGATCGACGAGAAGGTGGGTCGCGTCCTGTCGGTCGTCGCGCTCGAAAATTTTTCAGGCCGAGAGGCGACAAAGCTCTCCGGCGGCCAGCAACAGCGTCTTGCTCTCGCACGCGCGCTGATCATGGAGCCGCGATTGCTGCTGCTCGACGAACCGCTTTCCAACCTCGATGCCAAGTTGCGCGACAAGATGCGCTTCGAGCTCAAGCGGCTGCAGCGGGAACTCAGCCTCACGACGATCTATGTGACGCACGATCAGCAGGAAGCGTTGGCTCTGTCTCATCAGATCGCTCTCATGAGCAGCGGTCGGATCGTCCAGCTCGGCACGCCGCGTGAGATCTACGAGAAGCCGGCGTCGCACTTCGCGGCCGATTTTGTCGGCACGACCAATTTTGTAGACGCCACCGTGCGGGGACGCGACTCTGAGAGCGACGCTTGGGTGGTCGACAGCCAGGTCGGCACGCTCCGTGTCCTGAATAATGATGCTCTGAAAGCGGGCGACAAGATCAGCCTTTCCATCCGCCCGGAAAACGTGCGCCTGCTGGAGCATGTGGAGCGCGACGCCACCGGTCATCTGTTGCAAGGCAGCGTCGACAGCAAGCTGTTCCTCGGCGAATTTGTTGACTTCCAGATCGATCTCGGGGGTACCAAGCTTCTCTCGCGTGCTCATCCCTCGCTCCGCACGCCGATCGGCGAGAAGATCTACGTCGACATCCAGCCGGAACATTGCACGCTCGTCCGCAACTGAGGTGCTTTCCGGGGTATCACGGAAAGGCAGGAAGGAGCGGGGTCGCGCGAAACTCGTAACCCGCTTCTATTCGCGTGTCTCGGGAACGTACTTAATAAGCAGGCCGACCACGGCCACCGCGCATATCGATATGAACAGGAAGGACGCCCCGTAGTCCAACCGTGCCAACGTTACGAAAAGCATCGGGCTGAGTGTCGCGCCGCCTTGGCCGACAAAGCGCCATACCCCAAGAAATCGTCCCCTCGCTTCCGGGGGCGCGACATCGGCGCCGACGGTCTGGATTGAACCTCCCGTTAGCGCCTGCAGAATAACAGCGATAAAAAACAGGACGATATACCAATCCAGCCCCAGCCCCATCCAGGTGGATACGCCGAGTGCAGCCATGGAAAGTGCAACCCCTCCGAAACCGGGAATCATCGTCCGCAGACGGCCGTAACGATCCATCATCCACCCGGCGAGGAAGCCGATCGGCCATGCCAGCAAGGCCGCTCCGGTCGCCAAATAACCGATCTGTTGCGGACCCAGATGGTAGGCGAAGGCTGCATATAGATGCAGGAGATCGGCAAAAATAGGTCCCCTGGTCAGGCCAGCGAACAATGCGACGCCAAAGTAGGGCAGGCGGGGAAGAATAATCTCTTTCCACGAAATGCCGGTCGCAGCACTTTTCCCTGAAGGCTTCGAAATCGTTTTGCGTCCCCCGGCATCAGGGAAAAATAGGGTAGGAAGAAGTGAGACGAGCGCAAGGGCACCGAAAACAATGAAGGGTGACCGCGCGCCCCAAATGCTCGTTATCATGCCCCCCATGATGGGGCCGGCAAGCGCGCCTGTATTGTTCATGCCGAACATCCAGCTGACATGCTTGCCGCGTTCACGGGGAGCCGAACCTTGCGAAATCGCAGCCAGCCGGCCCATCAGCCACATCTGTGCTGCAAAGCCGTCCAGGAAGCGCAGGAGCAAAAGCTCCTGGAATGAGAACGCAAAGGCACAAAGAAAGGCCATGAGCGCTGTCAGCAAGGGACCAGCGATCATGATCGGCCGCCGGCCGAAGTGGTCGATGAGCCAGCCGCAGGGGAGGGTTCCGACGAGGTTGCCGAGAAGAAATGCTGTTATGATGCCACTTGCCGCGCCGAATTCGACACCGAATGATTTCGCCAGAGTGGGGATAGCCGGAACGGCGATCCCCGTACCAAGCGCCAAGACAAAGGCTGGCAGGTATGTGGAGTAGATCGCGTTTTTAGATGTGGCTTTCGGCTCGAGCTCCGGCGAACGCATGGTCGCTGAATCGCTGGAGGCGCCTGAATAACTCTCGGTCATCTGAAATTCTATTGTTGGGAAATTTGTAGATATCGAAGTTGACTACCCCGACCTAAGCCTCGGGGGCGCCTGATGTCCAGAAATTGGGTTTCCCCGCCAATCAACTTTCCGTGTTGCGCGAAGTACTCCTTGTATCTGCCCGATGGGCGCTTCGAAGCCGCCCGCGCCGCTATTCCAACCCGCCAACGCCCAGCAATCGTTCGACTGCATCGCGATCCGCCGAAAGTGCTTGCGGTGTCCCGCTCCAGGCCAGCAGCCCACGTTCGAGGATGATCACCTGATCGGCGAAATCCAACGCGCTCTGGATCCGTTGCTCGACGAGCAGGATCGTCATGTCGCCACTTTTCGCGAGTTCCACGAAGGCGGCCATCAACTCCTCGCAGATGACGGGTGCCAGCCCTTCCAGGGGTTCGTCGAGCAGCAGCACGTTCGGCCGTCCGAGAATGGTTCGCGCCGTCGAGAGCATCTGCTGCTCTCCGCCGGAGAGCTGGGTCCCGAGGTTTTTGCGCCGCTCGCGCAGCCGCGGAAACATCTCGTAAGCTTCCGTAATCGCGCTTTTCGGTCTCCCCTTCAGGCCGACGAAGAGATTTTCCTCCACTGTCAGCGTCGGAAAGATCGCCCTGTTTTGCGGGACGTAGCCGAGCCCGCCATGGGCGCGTTTTGCGCTCGCAAAGGCGGTGACGTCGGTCCCCCCGAGACGGATCGATCCGCCATAGCGCCGCGTCTGACCGGCGAGCGTCGCAAGCAGGGTCGTCTTGCCCATGCCGTTGCGTCCGAGCACGGCGAGCCGCGCGCCCGACGGCGCAGTGAAGCTGACGCCTTCCAGCACCCGCGTTGGCCCATAGCCGGCCGAGAGATTGTCGACCTCAAGCGGCATGGCCGGCATTGGCGTAGCTCCCCAGGTAGGCTTCCCGGACGCGCTGGTCGCGCGTAACGTCGGATGGTGATCCATCAAAGATGATGGCTCCTGCTGCAAGCACGATGACGCGCTTTGCGAAGCGGAAGACGAGATCCATGTCATGCTCGATCATCAGCACGGCGAGATCGGGCGGCAGATCCGCAAGCGCCCGCTCGATGCGCGCCGTATCGCTCTGCGGCACGCCGGCGGCCGGTTCGTCGAGCAGCAGCACTTTCGGCTTCAGAGCCATGGCGACGGCGATCTCGAGCAGCCTTTGCTGGCCATAGGCGATCTCGCCGACCTTGCGATGCATCAGCTCGCGAAGGCCGAGTGTGCCGAGCAATCCATCGACCTCGGCCATGACGTCGCCCATGGCCAGGAAATTGCCGAACATACGGCCCGATCGCCCGGAATGCAGCAGGATGGCGAGGCCGACATGCTCGGCCGGCGTCATGTCCTGAAACAGCCGCGTGACCTGGAAAGAGCGGACGAGCCCGCGTCGAACGCGGCCGATCGCATCGACGCGCGTTACCGTCTCCCCATTGAGGCGCACCTCACCAGAGTCGGGGCGAAGATTGCCGGTCACTAGTACCAGGCCACAGAGATTATGACTCTTTGACAGGGTAAGCTTTGCGGAGTTTTTGGCGGGCGTTTTCGGTTGTGAACATCCATTGGATCTTTGCGCCATGGGCGTTGCGTTGCTGCTC
>NZ_QOVX01000050.1:0-11580 GCF_008365395.1 Neorhizobium sp. P12A
TGCCGACAGCGGCGAGATCATCGCTCACGTCATGACCGACCAGGATGCCGGCGACGCCTCGCAGGTCGAGGCGCTGCTCGACCAGATCGATGACCCCATCGACCAGTTCACGGGCGATGGCGCGCTTATGACGGCAACCCCACCTATGGCGCCGTCACCAAGCATAGCGCCGGCGCTGCGGTGGTCATTCCGCCACGCGCCAATGCGGTAGAACGGCCGGACGCCGATCCTTCGAGCCAGCGAGACCGACACATTGCGGCGATCAACACCGCTGGCCGAATGAAGTGCAGGTCGCGACCGGCTACGGAAAACGATCCCTGGTCGAGACCGCGATCGGTCGTTACAAATCGATCATCGGACACCGGCTGCGGGCGCGCTCATTCGGAGCGCGGCGGACGGAAGTCGCCATCGGCTGCTCGGTCCTCAATAGAATGATGGCATGCGCACGCCCCGAAATCCGTCCGCTGCAACACTGCAACGCCGTAGCAACAGCATCAAAGACGGAATGCCGTTCTTTCAACGACCCGCGCACCAAAGCCCTGCAGATCCAAAAATCTGAACGGAAAACGTCTTATTCACGGGTGGCATGCGAAACTTCCCAAAGTCAAAGCTATTTGGTTGCGCAAGGTGGTCCTCGCACAATCGGCAATGTGTCAAAGTTCACGAAAATGCACCTGGAATCGGTGTGGCCGATCATGGCCTGTCCGATCAATAGCAGGTTTTTAAAAAGTACAGCGAAAAGTAGCACTCATCGACGCGGGCTGCTCACGCGTTTTTGGATAGGTGTGTAAAATATGCAACAGCCGCGTTTGATTGAAACACCATTTGCTCTTGATGGGACACGAACCTACGACCGTGCTATTGGAATAGAGCTAACGCGCTGGAATTGCTCAGCGGCGGACATCCACTTTTCTTCCGCGGAACGGATGTTGCGGGGCCGACGGCGGACTGTCCGTTCTTGGTAGCATGTTACAGAAAGCTACCGTTGATGTGCCTATAGTTGCTTAGTCGGTCCCCCCGGCATTAACATCGACGTCCGGACCGGTGTCGACCTCGTTGGCCGGACCGGACGGTCGCTGGACGACATCGTCGCGCAAGTCGCAGAGATCAACGAAAACGTGGCGGCGATCGTCGAGGCGGCCCGGGAACAGGCGACGGGGTTGAAGGAAATCAACACGGCCGTGAATTCTATGGATCTGGCCACCCAGCAGAATGCGGCTATGACCGAAGAGAGTACGGCAGCAAGTGCCGAGCTTGCCGCGCAGGCCGCAGAACAGCGGCCTGCTTTGGCGCGTTTCGACACCGCGGCAGGCGCATTGGGTTCTGTTTCCACAGTTCAGCGCCGCCAGCGTCGCGCGGCGAGACGCCCAGACACCCGACCTTTAAGGGTAACGGAAGCGAGAGATCGTCAGCCAGCTGGCGATGCAGCGAGCAAGACCAGCGCTTGGCCGCCCGCTCACCGGTCAAGCACATCCCGAACTCGGACGGCCAGATCCTCAAAGGAGAATGGCTTGGGCAGCAAATGCACGCCTTTGTCGAGGCGCCCATGATGAACGATGGCGTTGCGGGAATAGCCTGTCGTAAACAACGCCTTCAGCCCTGGATCTATCTCCCGCGCCTTGGCAACCACGTCGGCGCCGCTCATGCCGCCCGGCAACACGACATCGGAAAAGATCAGATCGACTTTGCCGTGGCTTGATAGCGCCTGCAGCGCTGCAGGACCGTCCTTGGCCTCGAGTACATGGTACCCGAGTTCGCGCAGCGACTCGACCGAATAGGCACGAACGTCCGGATCGTCCTCGACGACAAGAATGACTTCTCCCGCCGCAGCCTCGGGGATAGCAGGTGCCTCTACCACGTCTTCATCAGCCCCGTCTGAGTAGAGCCGGGGCAGATAGATCTTGACCGTCGTCCCCTCCCCGACTTCCGAGTAGATCTTCACGTGGCCCTTCGATTGCTTGACGAACCCATAGACCTGGCTAAGGCCAAGCCCGGTGCCCTTGCCCTGGTCCTTTGTCGTGAAGAACGGCTCGAACACATGCGACAGCGTCTCGGCGTCCATCCCAGTTCCTGTGTCGGAGACGCTGATGGCGCTATACTGCCCGGGGATCACTTCGGCATGCGATGACGCATAGGCTTCGTCCAGATGGGCGTTGAATGTCTCGATCGTCAGTTTTCCGCCATCAGGCATCGCATCGCGGGCGTTGATCGCGAGATTGAGGAGCGCGCTTTCCAATTCGTTCGGGTCGGCTTCAGCCTTCCAGAGACCGGCAGCAAGCACCACTTCGATCTGGTAGATCTCTCCGAGCGTCCGGTGCAGGAGTTCGGACATGCCGCGGATCAGGCTATTGGCATCGATTGGCTTGGGGTCGAGCGGCTGCCGTCGGGCGAATGCGAGAAGCCTTTGCGTCAGGGCCGCTGCCCGCCGCGCGCCATTCATTGCCTGCGACGCCGCGCGCCGCAACCGTCCCGCTTCCGGTGGCAGGTTTCGTGTGAGCGTGTCGAGATTGCCGACAATGATCTGCAGGAGGTTATTGAAGTCATGGGCGACACCGCCCGTCAATTGCCCGACCGCCTCCATTTTCTGGGCCTGCCGCAGTGCCTCGGCATTTTGGGTCAGCTCATCTGTCTTCTGTTTGACCAGGTGTTCGAGATTGGCGTTGAGTTCCTTTAGTGCTTCTTCAGCACGGCGTCTTTCGTGCAGCTCGCGTTGTGCGGCATCGAACAGCCGAGCGTTGTCGATAGCGACCGCTGCTTCGCCGGCGAGGCCGGCGAGACCGCTTTCTGACGCCTCGTCGAACACGCCGATTTCAGCGTGACCGAAGAACAGGCCGCCAATCACCTCGCCGGTTCGGGAGATGACTGGCACGGCGAGGTAACTGCGAACGGGAAGATGACCCTCCGGCATGCCCCGTCGCGGCTCATTCTTGCCATAACGGCTGTCTTGCGTAATGTCGGCGGAGCGAACGATGCCCTCGCCGAGGAAGGTCGGCGCAAAAACCGCCGTGTTGCGCGGCATCGGGAACTTCGAAAACGCCTCGCGAGGAACACCGGACAGCGTATAGAGCATGTAGCTCTCGCCCGAGGGATTGATGACGTTGTAGAAGAATGCGCCGAACTGCGCGCCGGTGAGATCGACACCGGCATCTGTGACCAGCTGGACAACTTTCTCCAAGTCGTTCTCGCGGGCAAGATCGGCTCCAGCTCGGTTGAGAATTTCGAGAGCACGAGTGCGTTCACGCAGGGCCATCTCCGTCTCGCGCTGTTCCGTGCGATCGCGCAGAACTTTCACGAAGCCGACAAGCTTTCTCTGTTCATCGACGATCGGTGTCGTCTCCCCGACGGCCCAGATCCGGCCACCATCTTTCTGGAGCCGCCACCCTTCGCCGCTTCCTTTTCCCTTGAACCTAGCGTCGGCCAGCTCCGCCTCGAGCAACGTGGCCGCTCCTCCTTCCGGCGGGAAGATCGCCACCAGGGTCTTGCCGCGCATTTCGTCTTGCGACCAGCCAAGCAGAGCTTCGGCGCCCTTGCTCCAGCCGGTGATTGTGCCATCGACGTCGAGCATGATGATCCCGGTGTCGACTGCGCTGTCCAGGACCTGCTGAAGACGTTCGGCGGGGAAATGGGAGGCAATATTCATTCTATGGGTGCTCGCTGAGGCGCAGATGGTGCGGCCCGATATACAACACGGTTGGTTTGCATTGCAGGGATATGCGGAAAAATTAAGTAATCGGCAAGCGACGAAGGTTGGCGCGTGTTGGGCGTTCTCGTCGGCCGCATAGGCCTGCAAATAGCCGGCGAAAGGATGCACGGTCCATCTTGGATGCTCGATCCCTGTCGAGCCGCTCCCGCTGTTGTTTGTTGCACCCTCAATTTCCGTCTCCGCCGGCCATGGTTCGCCGGATCGCCTCTTCGAGCTCCGCCAGTTGATAGGGCTTGCGCAGGATGTTGATTCCCTGTGCCTCCGCGTCCTGTTTCGCCGCTTCCAAATAACCGCTGGTGAGCAGGATGGGTAAATCGTTCCGGCGGAACCGGATCTCCTTCGCGAGCACCAAGCCGTTCATCCCGCCTGGCATCATGATGTCCGAGAACACAAGGTCGACGCTGCGGCCGTTTGCCAGGGCGCCAAGGGCAGCTGCAGCCGTAGCCGCACGCACCACCTCAAATCCGAGCTCGTCGAGCATCTCGGCAACGAGCGCCGCGACTTCGTCATCATCTTCGACCAACAGCACGTTACCGGCAGCTTCTGCTGGCCGCCTCGCGATATGCAGATCGACCAGGGGATGCTGATCAGATGCAGGACGCTTCGCGGAGCGCGGCATCATTAGCGAGATCGTGGTTCCTTTCCCCACTTCACTTTCTATCTCGACCGTTCCGCCAGACTGCTGAGCAAAGCCGTGAACCTGCGCGAGACCAAGACCCGATCCCTTGCCGATATCTTTCGTCGTGAAGAAGGGCTCGAATACCCTAGCCTGCACCTCAGGCGTCATCCCAGAGCCATCGTCAGCGACGATGAGGCGAACAAAGTCGCCTTGACCGTCAGCTTCTGCCCGTGCCGCTTTATTCTCGCCGGTAATTTTGATCGTGCCCCCCTTTGGCATCGCGTCGCGCGCGTTGACCGCGAGGTTCAAAACCACGAGTTCGAGTTCGCTGGCATCGACTTCGACCGGCCACAGGTTTGGTGAGAGATCAATGACGACGTGGACGTCGCCCCTCAAGCTCCGGTCGAGCAACTCGCGCATGCCGCCGATCTGGCGCGCCAGGTCGATGGTTTGCGGTTTGAGATCCTGTCGCCGGGAGAAGGCCAGCAGCTGTCGTGTCAGGCCCGATCCTCTTTCAGCAGCCTGCCGCATGCCGTCCATCAGCCGCTTGCGCCTCGCCGGGTCCGCCTGCCGATCAAGCATTTCGAGGCCCCCGGAAATGACCATCAGCAGGTTATTGAAGTCGTGAGCGACGCCCCCCGTCAACTGGCCGATTGCTTCGATCTTCTGCGCCTGATGAAGTTTCTCCTCGACCTGCGCCCGAACGCGCATCTGGTCGCGCAGGGCCTTGTTGGCCGCTTCGAGCTCCTGTGTTCGGGCCACGACGAGGTGCTCAAGCTCCTGTGCAGAACGCTCGCGCTCCTCGAGCAACGCGCGAAGTTCCAGCTGCCGCGTTCGTGCACGAAGCGCTGCCTGTATCGTGCTAACGAGTGTCAGCGCCTGGACCGGCCGCTCCAGAAGAGCCACATTGCGCAGCTTGGCGATTACGTCCTGCCGCCACCCTTCGATGCCCATCTGCTCCTGGCGGCTGGTGAGCAAAATAAAAGGAAGGTCCGACCACGGTGGTTGGTCCGAGACCCATTTGTATAAGGAGCTGGCATGTGTTCCAAACAGCGCCTCTTCCGCAAGAAACGCTGCTGAAGCTCCTGCTTCAAGTGATGCCACGAAAGCAGCAAGATCACGGCATGCTTTGGCAGCGATCCTGTTGCGCATGAGCAGCTCGACGGACGCGGCCGCATCCCTGCCCACCGGAGCAAAGACGAGAACGGGTTCGGACTCGAATTCACTTAACGCCATCACGTCCGTCAACTGAAATTACTGCTGGAGCTGCGGTAAAATGGGGCGATCCCGCCAGCACGCCAATGAAGCCGGCCGTCGGTGGCCCAAGCCGAATACCTTTATCCGACAGGCTGAATTCGCGAACGCTATGCTCGTGCTGACCGCTTCGCTTTTTGACGACCGAGATCGCGCGGCGAACCTTGCCCTGCACCTCGAAATAACGCAGCATCACAACGGCGTCGCTGAGGTAGCTCAGGTCGAGCGGCGCTTCGAGAGGACCGACGAGCCCATGTTGAGCGAGAACGAGGATTGTCGTCACGCCTCGCTGGCCGAGGTAGGTCAGTAGTTCGTGCATCTGCAGGATAAGGAAACGCTCGTCCGGCATTGCATTCATGTAGCCGTTCAAGCTGTCAATAACGATGACGCGGGCACCGTCGTTTTCGACGCTTCTCTGGACGTTAGCGGTGAACTCTCCCGGCGACATTTCCGCCGGATCGATCTGCTGCAAGCGGATCATCCCGCTTTTCAGATGTTTCTGCAGATCGAAGCCAAGAGTTTTGGCGCGTGCTTGCAGCGTTCCCCGCCCTTCGTCAAAAGCGTAGATGACGGCATGCTCGCCACGGTCGGCGGCCGCCAGAGCATAGGTCAGGGCTAGCGACGATTTTCCCACCCCGGCTGCGCCGAGAAACAAGGCATTCGTCCCGCGCTCGAGCCCGCCACCCAGCATCTGATCGAGTTCCGCTATGCCGCTCGAGGTAAACTCCTCCTCAAATGCAAGATGGTGATCCGCTGCGATGAGCCGGGGGAAGACGTGGAGCCCGCCCTTCTCGATGATAAAATCATGGTAGCCACCGCGAAACTTGATGCCGCGCATCTTTACGACCCGAAGGCGTCGACGTTCCGCGCCGTAATCGATCGCGGTCTGCTCCAGCAGGACGACACCGTGCGCAATGGAATGGAGCTGCAGGTCGTTTTGCTGAGACGACAAATCGTCGAGAAGAATGACCGTGCACTGTCGGTTGGTGAAATAGTGCTTCAGCGCGAGCACTTGCCGCCGGTAACGCAGGGGACTGTGAGCAAGGAGGCGTAATTCTGAAAGACTGTCGATGACGACTCGCTTCGGGTTGAGCTCGGATACCCGGTCGAGGATGAGATTGGTCGTCTCGTTCAGTTCCATCTCAGCCGGATGAAACACCGTCAGCTCGCGGTCTGGATCGAGTGTCGTTTCCGGAGGAACAAGTTCGAAGAGGCTGACGCCGTCGAGCGACCAGCCGTGGCGTTTGGCGACGAGCTGCAGTTCGCGCTCGGTCTCCGACAGCGTGATGTACAGCACTCGCTCTCCTTGCCGAACGCCTTCGAGAAGGAATTGCAAGGCTATCGTCGTTTTGCCTGTGCCGGGGCGGCCCTCATAGAGATACAAGCGGTTTTCGTCCACGCCACCCTCAAGGATGACATCAAGGCCCTCTACCCCGCTGGAAATGCGCGGCGCGTCGATGGTCTCCACTTCATGTGATCTTTCGGACATGCCCTACCTGTGCAGCGAGACTTAGAGGTGAAAGGATATAGATCGCTGGCGTTGAGCCTCAAGTGGCCGAAAGCGAGCTTTCGCTGCGGTGGACGGTGCTAGGGACCAATCAGTCCCAGAACCCTTTCCAGCCATCACGCGGTCAAAATGCAGGCAGGACGGCGGGCCCACGGGTACCTCCAATCTCCGCCATGCGAGATGGTGAAGTGCGGAAACTCTCACATCAGGAAGACGATGTTCCAAGCAGTTCGCCTATGTCGACTAGCAGAAGCGTGAGGCAGAGCGTATCGAGGAAGATTACGAAGATCGTGACTTTCCGAAAAGAAAGCCGAGTGCCGCGCGTGGCCACTGCACTTGTGGCGGCAGCGACTTTGGGGCCGCCGCCCTGACGTATTGAGGTCCGGTTTGGCAAGGTCATGGAACGCTGCGGACTGGAACACCGTAGCCCTGGCGATTAGCGGAATCACACGTCGAATATACTTCGACCTTAGTGGGTGCTGAGTTCGGCTTCCTCTGCTGCGGCAAGAAACTCTCTTCGAGCATCCTCAACATCGATGCGACCAGCAATGGCTGCTCTACAGGCGTTGCGAGCTTTGATGAAACGCTGGCCGGATCTCTTTGGCCACAGGTCCGTGAGGACAATCATCGCGTCGAAAGGACCAGTTACAGTTCTGTATCCCGAGACGCCGAAGCCGACCTCGATTGGCTTATTCCACTTTTCTGACATCGTTGTCTCCTCCGAAAAGACCGCTCTTGGCGGCGGCCTTACGAATTCTAGATGGTGCCGGGATCTTCAAGATCAAGATTTCGGTCAGGAAGCAGCCACATGGAAGGGTACCAGCGGGAAATCGACGCCGAGCCGTATGCGGCGCTCGAAGCGGCCATAATAACGCACAGTGAACTGCCGATCCTTGTCTGCGGTCTCGGAGCGCTTTTCACCTTTAGCGTTAGAACGCCGTCCTTGAGCAGGACCTCGATGTCCTTCTTTCAAGGCCGGCACCTTGGGCTGTCACTTTCATCTCGTTGTCGGCGTCGGCGAACTCGACGCTCGGCCAGCCGGCACGGAAGCATCGTCATACTCGTAAGCACGTTTGATTGCGAAAAGCCGCGCGAAAGCTAAGCCCACTGCGATCAAAGTAGGCCAATTTTCGAAATTGGCAAGTTTTGGGGCGGGCTCCTGAACAACTTTCACATCGGGATTTTAATGATCCCAATGAAGCCATTTTGGCATACGCGCGGATTGTATTCGCTTACAAAAAGAGCCCGCGCGAGGCGGGCATAGAGTGGGTCCATTGCACAGGGGAAACGTCTGTGCGCCTCACAAATTAGGTCCTGTCGAGGATCAGTCAACCCGCGCACGCGCAGGCTGCAACAAAGTAGAATTCTAAAGGTCGGCGGGCGCTCTGAGACGGGAGCAGGAGAACGTCCAACGCCCGGCCCTAGCACCACTGTTCCGTGCGTCGCAATTCTATTCCGTTTCAGCCGTCCAGGTAATCCCAATGCCCGCATGGCTTAGCCGATCCACTTCAGCGCTTTGGCGATTTCGATGATGCCCCAAGCGAGACCGAGAACCCAGACGAGAGCGATAGCAATCGTCAGGAGTATGTCGAGGATGGCTCTGATCATTTTGTGCCGGAACTCAATAGAAAGAAAAGCCCGCCTGGCCGGGCAGGAACAGACCAGCTTGCTGGAGCGATCAGAATGACGACAAACTCAGATATATCACCAGCCGGTTGGTTTGCTATGCGATCTGAATGGGACTGATATGCGACAATCGCGATTGACGCTCGCAACAGTAGCGAAAGCGAGGCGGCTGCGGCTCGAAGCGATTTCAAATTGTCGCGGTGTAAGCGACAATCGACTTAGAGAATTGCACGCTTTGTTCCCCAAAGAAGACCCAGCGGAAAAATGGGGTGAGCTACGCGCCCCGCGGCCGCTCAAGAACCGTGGCGTCCGGGTGCAACTGCGGCAGGTAGCAAACCTGCATCCAGATCGTCGAAAGAAGGCGGTGTCCTCATGCGACCGCCAGACGCCAAGGCCGATCTGCCTGAGGGTTCCTCACGCGGCAATCCCCTGTTTCCAACGCCTCTCCGCATCAGACGATCGGAGATGGACAGCTCATCCCTGTCAAGGTCACCCCATTCTCTCCATATCTCATAGGCACGATCGCCGGGCCGTTCCACATCGTTCGCGGTCATGCTCTTACGTCCTGGTAGAAATAGCCTTGTTAAACGGATGGAGAGACAATTGGTTCCGGGCGGGGCTGCCACCGCAGCGATCATCATCTGCGTCCTTTCGAAAGGCTTCACAAAGATGCAAGCTGGGAGCAAGACTCAAGTCGATTGGTCGTCTGTGGCGGCCCTCATGGCCGCGGCAGCACGCTCAAGACCGACCGTCAGGCTGTCGGGTCCTTTGCGACCGCTTCCTCGATCTGATCGAACCTGCACTGCGATGGCTTCTTGTCCGATCGCCAACGCTTGAGCTTGGTGCCGTGCCGGAACCGGTGCCCGGTGACGTGGTCGAACCTCACCTCGACGACGAGTTCGGGTCTCAATGGTTCCCACTCGCCGCTTCGCTCGCCGCTCCAGCGGCTGGGACCGCCCGGAGCCTTTCCGGTAAATCCAGGCGCCTGGCGCAGCGCTTCGAGCCTTGCCGTCAGCCTTTCCCGCTGCGCATCGGCAATGGTCGAGGTAAATCCGACATGATCCAGGCCGCCATTGTCGTTGTGGAGACCGAGAAGCAGAGAGCCCACCTTGCGGGAGTTGACTTCATAGCGGAAACCACCGACCACGCAGTCTGCCATGCGCAGGCGTTTCACCTTTATCATGGCGCGGCTGCCGACCTCGTAGGCCCCGTCGAGATGCTTGCAGACAACGCCATCGAACCCGCCATTCCCAGCCTCGGACAACCATCGACGCGCCTGTTTCACGTCTCTCGTAAAGGGTGACAGCACGAGCGCATCTTCCAGATATCGACCCATGACCGTTTCCAGCGCGGCGCGCCTGTCGGTCAGAGGCTTGCGCAGATAGGAACTGCCGTCGGGCGACAGTAACAGGTCGAAGAGAACCAGCTTCGCCGGCGTAGATGCCGACAGCTTTCTGCATGGTTCCATGCATCCTCACAATAGGAGGGAGCTCATTAGCTGGCTTGCGGGTTTCGGCCACCGGCTAGGCCGTCGACCGAGGACCCGTCGGCGGCAGTAGTGGTGAAATAATGGAGAGATCATTTAAGTTTCATCTTGCGTTCGTGAAGCAGACGAAATAGCCCCTTGAGTTCAGGTTCGCCGACTTTGACGGCTGCCTCTAAGCAGCTGCACCACAACACCTCGCGCTGACCCTGTTCCTTATAGCGATCCAGGGTGCTCTCCGCCTTCAGGAGGTGGACCTGTACTATGCAGGGTACTCTGTCGCCATTATCGATACCTTTGAGATAGGTGAAGTGACCGAACGGCTTTTTTGACACCTTGCCGCATACGCCGGCTTCCTCACGGGCCTCCTGTTGGGCAACCCGATGCGGAGATTAGCCCACCATGGCCCCACCCTTCGGGATCGCCCATGGTGGGATTCGCGCGTGGTGATCAGCAGAACTTCAAGATCTCTCGTGACCTCGTTGAACCGATAGCAGATGGCGCCAAATTGCTCTTGGGCAGCCGGCCCCAATAGCAGCGGATTTTTCGGCACAACATTCTCCATCTCATCCTGTCTTGTAGGCGCCGGCCAAATCAATGAGCTCTCAGCCGGCGATTACGTCGTGCTTTCCGTCACTGATGAAGGAGAAGGAATGGATGAGGAGACGCTGGAGAAGGCGACCACGCCTTTTTTTACGACCAAGGGTATAGGGAAGGGAACGGGCCTCGGCCTCTCAATGATCCAGGGGTCCATGGCGCAGTCCGGCGGAAGCCTGGTGCTGAAGTCGCGAAAGGGCGAGGGAACGACCGCTGAGCTTTGGCTACCGATCGCTGAAAAAGACGGTTCAACGGGAGTGAAGGACACAACTGCGGTGGATGCGCCCCCACTTGAGCGTTCCCTTACTGTCTTGGTCGTTGACGACGACGGCCTGGTCCTTATGAATACAGCTCTTATGCTGGAAGATCTCGGCCATACAGTTATCGAAGCGCAATCGGCTGAAGACGCTCTCAGGATCCTGGAACAGGGCATCATTCCGGACATCGTAATTACAGACCAGGCGATGCCTCATATGACCGGTATCGAACTTTACGAAAGGATCGCAAAACTGTACCCCGGCATACATTCTCGCGACCGGATATGCGGAACTCCCTGGCGGGGCCGGAGCTGGAATACCCCGCTTACCAAAACCGTTCCTGCAAGGGCAACTGAACCATATGATGAAAGCGGTCCTAACACCACCCGTAAATATAGAAAACTAGGAGAGCTAGGCAGTGTGGACGGATTTGACCAAGATGAATGCGGCGGCGATGGAAACGATGGCAGCGAAATTTCGCTTCGTCTTCTCGCAGCGTAGTGCGACGCGCTTGAAGCGTTTGAGCTTGCCGAC
>NZ_QOVX01000051.1:0-9602 GCF_008365395.1 Neorhizobium sp. P12A
AACAAACGCATGCGCCGAAGCCGTAAGGCTTCGAAAGCTGCATGCGAAAACAAATAATCTTCTCTGAGCGAAAACGGCCCAAAGCCGATCAAAGGGCCGCTTAAAAGCGGCCTTTTTGCTTTTGGGGCCTGAGAAAGCCATGAGCCAATTGCTCAAGCAATTGGCTTGGCGCAGAATACGGAAACGTTGAACGGGAGCGACTGCAAAGCAGTCGCCTCGGCAGTCCGACAAACCGCTTTGCGGTTTATCGGGATCGCGACAAATCGCATAGCGATTTGCGCTGGCGCGGGGTGGAGCAGCCCGGTAGCTCGTCAGGCTCATAACCTGAAGGCCGCAGGTTCAAATCCTGCCCCCGCAACCAATACACATAAATAGCCCGCCCCACGGCGGGCTTTTGCGTTCCAAACAGCCGTTATCCCTGGCGCCAAGACGGCATCTTCCCTGGTAGATCGTAGCTCAAAGGCCTGCCGGCCATAACCTGAAGGCGCCCAAGCAGGGGGCAAAGACGGACCCAGCATCTGCACAGGGCGTCCGAAAGGCGGGTGGTTTGCTTATCCGGCAGTTGAAGATCCGGGAAATATGACTTCCGGGAGCCCGCCGCGTGAAGGTCCCGCTAAGCGGATCATAAACCGATGCACCGAAGGCGCTCGCATTTCCGTCGCTGGAGCGCCGTCCAGCGACGCCTCATCTGCATTGCTGCCTCGGGCCGCGGCTCGGCTGATAGCTGTTGTCGTAGGCGCTATAGCTCCGATAGCGGGCGGCGCATGTTCTCATGTGGCTGTCGCTATAATAGGCTTGGCGGTCATTATGTGTGAAAAGCGTGCCGGTCACGAAGGATTTGAAGAGGACGCCGCTATCATCATAATTGTTATAATAGTCATCGTAACCTTGGCGGATATGATAGTGATGATGGCCGTGATGATCGTGGACCTGGATGATGTCCGATCGTTGTGGCACCGCGAGGTCGGGAAGCGGCATGGCGCCTGCAGATGCCACTGACGTGAATGTCATCAGCGCAGTCAGACTCACTATGGCGATCGACGCATTGAACTTACTCATGCATGCTCCCCTATCTTGGCGATAGCAACGTCCCGCCCTGGTCGAAGCGGCGGTGGCGAGCGGACCGAATTCTGTTCTAACTCTTATATGGTGTATGCTGTCGCGCCTTGAAGTGCTGAGAAAGAGATCGTGATGAAATCGATCATTTCCCTTTTGACGTGTCTGTTTCTGCTGGCGGCCTGCGATCAGGCACAAATGGAGCTGCAGCCCATACCGGGTAGTATCACCTATGGCGGCCAGCCGCGTATGAAGCTCACGCAATCTCCCGTGGGCGCGCGGATCTCCCATGATTTCACAGACAACCACGGACAGGACGTCCACGAGACCTATATTCTTCAACCCGATCGCAGCTTGAAGCTCGTCAACAGACAGGTCATGACCCGTCCTTTCTGAACCCGGCCGCCTTGCCTATTGGCAATAGACTGTCGCGGGGGAGCAGGCGCATTGATACCCCTTGGTCGGGCATATCTTTGTGTCGCTGCTCAGATCCGCACAGTTGCAGTGCACGAAATAATTGGTCGACTTGGGTCCCTGGAAACTGCTGATACGGGAAATTCCGTCGCCGATCTCCGCATGGCGGGTCGCAATGAAGAAGGATTGCTTCGGTTGGGCCTGGGCTTGCGCTAGGCAACTCCCGGCAAAACTCAATCCGAGACCGAAGATCCCTGACATGACGATGATACGCTTGATTGACATTTTATAGTCACCCGATGCTGATGGTAAGCCTTGTCTGTGCGTGAACGTGCGTCCTGTAACAATGCCGCAAAAGCTTGGGAACGCGACACCTTGCCCCACGCCAGACCGATATCCGCGGCGAAGCCAAAACGACCTCGAAAAACCTATACGCCGCTCTGCGGGATTCGGCGGAACCATTTTCGCATTGCTGCGTTTCGGTCAGGGCATAGCGGGAGATGCGTAATGATTACCTATGTTGATAGCAGCCGGATTGAGGACAACAAACTGCGAGAGGTCTGGAGCGTCAAGGAGTTTGCACGTCGGCATCGTCTTGATCCAGAAGAAGAAAAGCGGCTGTGCAAGCTTCTGGGTGATTTTGCAACACGCCACGAGCTGTTGATGAATGCTCAAAGGCCGCCTATGTTCCGCTGATATCGGCGATCGAGGGCTCAGACCTTCTCTTCCTTCTTGACGGGCGCCTTTCGCTTGGGTTCCTCCTTGGAAGGAGGAATGAACGGCTCTTCACCATCTTTTTTCGGAGCCAGAAGACTGCGCAATGCGCCGAGCTTATCCTTGAGCAGCGGACGGAAGCGGGTTGCCCTGTAGGGCATGTCGGCGGCGCCATAGCCTTCCGGGCCATCGTCATTGCCTCGGTAAATTTCCTCCACCTTGATGCCGATGAATTCTCCGTCGACATAATGCTTGTAAGGGCCGATCCAGCGAATGGTGTAGATCTGGCCTTTGCGAATCAATTGATCGATCGATACGTGCTTGAACGTATCGTCGATACAGACGACCTTTTGGCCAACATGGAATTGGTGCATTGGATAGCTCCCTGACGCGGACCTGCTTCAATGGGTCCGATCAAATTTATCATCTATTGGCAGATGTCCACCCATTCAGCGTCGACCAGTTGGGCCATTCGATCCGGTGATATCCTGACCGCGGCGTTTATCGCGCCTGCAGCCGGAACGACGACATCGAAGCGCTTCAACGACACATCGCAATAAACCGGCAATGGTGTCGGAAGTCCGAAGGGGCAGACGCCGCCGACGGGATGGCTGGTCGCTGCAACGACTTCCTCCGCATCCAGCATCCGCGGCTTTCCGCCCAAGACGTCCTTGCTCTTGCGATTGTCGAGGCGAGCCGTACCGCTGGCGACAACCAGCATGACGCGATCGCCAACCCGGACGCAAATCGTCTTGGCGATCTGTGCCGGATCGACGCCATGGGTTTCGGCGGCCAGTGTCACGGTTGCGGAACTGGCTTCCGTCTCTATGACGGAAATATCGGCAGCTTGCTGGCTGAAGAAGGCGCGAACGGATTCTAGGCTCATGATGCCGTGGAGATTATTGATGGGAAGCCCGGGCTGCAAGGCATGGAAGGGGAGTTTTCTCTATCTTTCTCCGAATCGAGGCGGCCGAGCCGGCGATAAAGGGGTACATAAAATATCCATATTTTCGTTCACACTGATAAACGCTATAGTCGAACAGGTCGCCGGAGGAGGCGGCTTCTGACGGACGGTAAACCGAGGAGATATCCATCATGCGACACATCAAATGGAACCATCCGATCCAGGTTGGTTTTGCGCAGGGTAATGCCAAGATGGTGGACGGTCCATCGGACGCTCTTCATTGCATGGCGGATTTGTGGCCGGATCGTCGCGGGCCGCTTTATGTCGCTGCCAGAAGTGTTTGTCGCGCTGCCATCGACGGGCGCAAATCCGCGGAAGAAGCTCGTGAGATGTTCATTTCAGCCGCTCAGGAAGCTCATTTAGCAACCCATTGAGGTCGCACGGGTTTTTATGCGGGATCCCGGTCGTTTATGAGCTGGTTGCGGGATTGGCGTCCATCGCCAATCTGCCGGCCGCCGAGGAAACTTCCGAATTGCCTTGAAATCGACAGATCGATTTCCGATATACAGTCCAGTCATGCAGCGGACGGTTACGGATTGCGCCAAAGGCGCCTTGGATTCGTTACCGAGTGATGAGGCGAAGACCGGGTTAATCAAGCATTAGCCTTTTGCCTCCAATCTGACTGCAGTATCCACTTTTCCCTTTGACCACGGATGTACTGGCACTGATGCGAAGGTGGATGACGAAAGGCCGGTTGATTCCGGCCTTTTTGTTTTTTCAAGCAACGCAGTCCCATCGGGTCGCTGCGGCTGCTTCGCCGGTGATTTCAGCGGTCACCCGGACACAAAAAAACCGCCGCGAATTTCGCGGCGGTTTTTTAAATCTCCAGACTTTCCTGATCGAGATCAGTTGGCCTTCTTGTCCGAAACCTTGACGACCGGAGCCTTGGCCGGCGTGCTGGGCGAACCGGCAGCAACTGCAGCCTTTGGCGACGCAGGAACATAGCCGGCGCCGATCGCGACATTGAGCAGAACGTAGTCGCTGGCGCTCTGTTGTACGGCCTGGGCCAGGCTTTCCTGAGCGTCCGTTACCGAACGCTGGGCGTCGAGTACGTCGAGCAGCGAAGATGCGCCGTCCTTGTAGCTTGCTGTCGAGAGCTGCAGGGCTTCCTGGTAGGATTTGACCTCCGCCTGGAAAGCCGAAACCGTCTGTGCATCACGGCTGACTGCCGAAAGGGCGTCTTCGACCTGTTGGATAGCCGTCAGCACCGTCTGCTTCCAGATGAAATACTGCGTCTTGGCATTGGAATTTGCGATGTCAACGCCGGCGCGCAGGCGGCCGCCGTCAAAGATCGGCAACGTCAGGGTCGGGCCGAATGACCAGGTCGTCAAGCCGCCCTTGCGTCCGCCCGATGCATGTATGTAGGAGGGCGAAATATCGCCGCCGAGCGTGATGGTCGGGTAGAGCTGCGCCTGTGCGACACCGATCTGGGAAGTCGCATTGGCGAGATTCCGTTCGGCCTGACGGATATCGGGACGATTGCGGATCAAATCCGCCGGAACGCCGGTGGCGACGCTTCCGCGGAAGACGGGCTGGCCGGTGTTATTTTGAATCTCCGACATGACGGATGCCGACGATACGCTCAGAAGCGTTGCGATATGGTGCACCTGCTGGCGAAGGCTGATTTCGAGGCCCGGTACTTCGGCAATCGTCGAATTCACGAGACCTTCGGCCTGAACCACGTCGAGACGGGAAGCAGCACCGGCATCAAGCTGGAACTTGGTCAGTTCAAGCGTTTCACGGCGGGACTTCAGGTTCTCCTGAGCGATCGCGATACGCGCCTGGAAGAAGCGAGCGTTAATATAGCTCGTAACCAGATCCTGCAGATAGGCCAGACGTTGTACGTCAACGTTTGCATAGGCGGCATCGAGTTCAGCCAAGGCGCCCTCGCGGGCACGGCGATACTGACCCCAGAGGTCCAGCAGCCAAGAAACGTTCACATCACCCGCGCTGGTGTTCAGCGAACCATGCTGCGTGCGCTGGCTGCCCAGCTCGCCACTCGTGGTGTGGGAGGCACCCACGTTAAGGGCGGGAAGTCCACCGGCGCCGGCGACGGTCACATCGCCTGCTGCAGCGTTGGTCTGCTCGATCGCCTGCAGGATCGAGACGTTCTGAGCGAGACCGGCATCGACAAATCCGTTCAGGCGCTTGTCGTTGAATCTTGCCCACCATTGAGAGGTGGCGACATCGCCATTGGCCTTCAGGTTGCCCTCAGAAAACTTCGCCGGCAAAGGCATTTCCGGCGGTTTGGGATCTGGCCCACTAACGCAGCCTGCCAGAAGAAGCAGCAGAGCCGGGGCAACAGTACGAATGGACACCATCACTTTTTTCCCACAATTCTTTCACATCATCAGTGTCTTACAGAGCCATCATGACCCCGAGGCGGCTTGCGGCGCACGCGTCCGCAATAACGGCCATGTGATCCGAAGCAGTCGCCGGCAATCTAGCAACGAGTTTCGCAATAGCACAGTGCCTTTTGCGATTTCTCGCGGTTGAATATGCTCGTGAGCATGACAAAGGGGCGCTTTGGAGTGAAAAATCTGGGGAGTGTTGCAAAAAACATACCACCGCCGACGCCAATTGTGGCGACGAGGCCCGTTGTCGAGTCGCTGGTGGCGTCACTTCGACGTTGCCCGCGTAGCCGGCGAAGGGATCGCAACCCGATCGTCTCCGCCTCTACGACCTCGGAAAATACCGTTCGAGATTTGCGCGAATCCGGGCGACAGGAGTCTCGCCGCTATCGTCGGGCACGAAGGTCTGGGCGGTTATCGCTTCAAAGGCCTTGATGTAGACCTTCGACGTCTGTTCGATCAATTCCAGAGGAATTTCCGGGAGTTCGTCCTTATACGGATCGCAGCGTTCCACGACCCACGTGCGGATGAAATCCTTGTCGAAGCTTGTCGGCCGCTCACCCTTCTGGAAGCTCGACTCATAGCTGTCGGCCAGCCAGTAGCGGCTGCTGTCAGGCGTATGGATCTCGTCGGCAAGGATAATGGCGCCGGTCTCATCGGTACCGAACTCATATTTGGTGTCAACCAGGATCAGTCCCTGTTTCAGCGCCATTTCCTGGCCGCGCGCAAATAGCGCGAGTGCATAGGCGGACAAGGTCTGCCATTGCTCGGCGGTGAGCAATCCGCGTTCGACGATTTCGGCGGCCGTCAGCGGTTCGTCATGGCCGCCGTCGAAGGCCTTGCTGGTCGGCGTGATGATCGGATGGGGCAGAACCTGGTTGTCGCGCATGCCGTCCGGCAGGCGGATGCCATACATCTCCCGCTCGCCCTTTTTATAGAGCGTCAGGATCGATGTGCTCGTAGTGCCGGCAAGATAGCCACGCACGACGACCTCGACCGGCAGGATGTCGAGGCGCTTGCCGACGACGACGTTCGGATCGGGATATTCGATGACATGGTTGGGGCAGATATCCTTTGTCGCCTCGAACCAGTAACGTGCCGTCTGTGTCAGCACCTGCCCCTTATAAGGAATGCAGGTGATGATACGGTCGAAAGCGCTCAGGCGATCGGTGCTGATGATGATACGGCTTCCATCCGGCATGTCGTAATTTTCGCGAACCTTGCCGCGGTAGTAGTTTGGCAATTCGGGAAAATGGGCTTCGGAGAGAATTCGCACTACGCTCACCAATCGGCTGATGGCATCCGCCCGGCGGACGCTTCGTGTTCCGACCCTTAGTTTGCTCACCGGGGATGTCAAGCAATGTACGCCGCAAAGCATATGCCTGATCAAGCCGCCAGGCAGCGAAATTTATCTCAGGGGGCTGGTCGCCAGCCGCCGCTCTGCGTTCTCTCGAGGATCGGTGTCGAAAAGACGCCGACAGTTCGTTCCGTCCATCTTTCATCCAATGTCTCGATCCGATCGCGCCAGCGGTCCGATTGCAGCATCGCCGCGCCGATCACGGCCGGCTCGATATTGCAGGCGGCCATCAGTTCCAGACCGGATACGATCGAGGCGCCGCTTGATATGACGTCGTCGATCAGCGCGACCCGCCGCCCCTCGAGGAGCGGCAGCATGCGCGGGTCTATATAAAGACGCTTCTGCTGGCTCGGCGTGGTGATGGAGGAGAGGGGAACGGAGAGATCCTCCTGATACCAGAACTTGCGTGAGGTGCCGAGCGGCACATAGCGATGGTGACCGAGGTGACGAGCCACTGCGCTTGCAAGCGTCAGCCCAAGCGTAGGCAGCCCGGCGATCACATCGATATTGAATTCGACGATCTTTTTGGCCAGCGCCTCGGCCAAGGCGTCCTGCACGGCAAAACTCGCCTGGTTGATGATCAAGGATGCCAGCGCGCGATCTCCATCGGCCAGCACGCGGATCGGCAGCAGCAGTTGTCGCCCGTCCGGCAGTCTTGCGACATAGGAGTCTGTGAGATCGCCCGAGGTGGGAAAGCTCTCTGGCGGGTGAATGTGCTGCCAGAAGTCATGGGGCTGCATTGCATTCATGGGATCGTCTTTGCTCCGCTACCCTTCCGTTTCTCCAGGCCTGTTTGCTTCAGCAAGCCCTGGACTTCGGACGCATTCAGCTCTCTGACCGCACCTTTTTCCAGATCGCCCAGCGCCAGCCCGCCGACAGAGACACGCACGAGCCGCAGGCATTCTATATCCATCACCTCAAGCATTCGCCGGATCTGGCGATTCTTGCCTTCCTGAAGTTCGACTTCGATCCAGGCGTTTTTCTCACCGGCGCGCAGCAGCCGTGCTGCCGTTGCCGTCAGCAACTCGCCATCGGCAACAAGCCCCGTCGTCATGCGTTCGAGCAGGTCCGCGTCCATGACGCGGTTGACCTGAACGTGATAGGTCTTTGCTAGATGGGTGATCGGATCGAGCAGTGCCTGTGCAAGAACGGTATCGTTGGTAAAGAGAAGAAGGCCCTCGCTTGCCTTGTCCAGTCGCCCGACCGGTGAAAGGTGAGGGGCGTCGAAGCCTTTCAGGCAGTCATAGACCGTCGGTCTACCTTCGGGATCGTGCCGAGTCGTCACCAGGCCGCGCGGCTTGTTCAGCATAAGATAGAGTTTTTTCTCGGCTGTGATCCTCTTGCCGTCGACGGCAATGATGGTGTGATCGAGATCGACCCAGGTGTCGGCTTCGCGGATTGTCTTGCCCTCGACACTCACTCGACCCTCTGCGATCAGCCCCTCTGCCTGGGTGCGTGAGCAATAGCCGAGTTTCGAAAGCGCGCGTGAAAGGGTCACGCGCTTGCCGCCCGTTCCCTTTTCATGTCTTGGACCGTTCTGCACTCTTTGTCCGCTGCGCCGCTGCTGCACTCGCTATGTCCAGTCTTGCCGCCGAATTCCGGCATTCCTTTCGCATAGCTGCCAGTCCCGTGCAAATGCCCTCACCTCAAACGGGGGCAAAGCGCTCCAGCTCGCGTCGGGTAACGACAATGCCGGCGGCTGCCTTTACCGGATCCGGATGCGTGTAGCTGAGGCTTGGCATATCGGGAAGATCGAGTGCCTGACGCAGGTTCATAATCCCGATAGCACGACGCTCAAAGGCGCCGTTGATGCTGACTTCGACGATGCTTTCGGTTCTTGCTATTTCCATGATCGCCTCCCTTGCCAGTTCTATAGAGATAGATGGCATTCGATCTTGGTTTTTGTGAGACATCCCGTAACGGAAGGACCCATTTTCGTTCGCCGGCATTCACAGGGAAACCGGCGAATTCAACGGTGCTGAATAGAGTATCGGATTTGGCCCAAATTCGATTAGCGTTGCCACCATTGCCGCGGCTGCGGTTGAGAATGCCCTGCCATCATATAGCCTGCAAGGAAGGCGATGGCGCCGACCAGGGCGAAGGCCGTGGTTGTGGCGGTCGGGTGCTCACGAGCGGCATCTGCCACTGCGGCTCCCTCGGCCCTTATCTGGGCTACGGCGCGCTTTGCCCGTGGCGTTGCATCATCAAGGGCTTTGCCGGCGCGGTCCCGCAACTCGTAATAAGCTTCCGTGCCCTGGGCGGAGATCATCTTCTGCAATCGCGACACTTCCTGCTGAAGGGCGGCAATGTCCTTGCTCATGGAACTCCTGATATCGTCGGTGTTGGTAGCCATGGTTCTCTCCCTTGTTGTCTGCTGGCCTATTAACTGCTGGGGGGAGGAACAGCCAAACCCGGTCTCAGGTTCCATTTTTTGATCGGATGCGCGTAAAAAGGGTCGGGATCGAGAGGCGTCCGGCTCTGAATGTATCGCGGTGGTAGTCGATCGTTTGGCTCTTCCCGTCCACGTTGGGTCGAATTTGGATTTTTTGACCGGGTGGACAAGATTTCTGGCGGGAGAACGTGCCGATTTTCGACGTCTCATCCCGGTCGTCAAAATTTCATCAACGAAAACAGCATGTTACAAAAATGTCAAAAAACTTTGTTTGGCGCTGTTGACTAGTTCGTTGGGTAGGGTCTATAAGCCCGATCACTGACGAGGGCGGCGGCGCTGCTGGCGACGAATTGC
>NZ_QOVX01000052.1:0-8277 GCF_008365395.1 Neorhizobium sp. P12A
ACAGACAACCATAAAAAGACCCGGATCTGTCGGGAACTTTCCGGCCGAAGGCGATTTGATTCTTTGCTTATGTCCCCATGTAAGCAGAGCCAGGTGCCCTTGTTTCCACCAGCATTCACCGAGGTGCCTGGCTCACCTTCCACCCGAAGAATCCGCGGAGCACGGCGATAAGCCGCTTTAAGCCAGCCTCCTCGACGCTTCACGCCGCTAGACATGTAACAGCCGGGACCGCCCCAGAGCCGTTTAATGAGAGAAAAGCAATGTTTGTCGACCAGAATAGGGAACTAATTGCGAGGGAACTAGGAATCACGGTCGAAGAGCTCGGTCAGTTGCATTATGAGGAAGGTTTTGAGGACGACGATGGTGTGATCCACACCTATTACCTGCGATTTTCGGACGAGAACCCGTGGCGGATCATGGTCAAGATCAAAGGTCTCGAAGGTAGCACGCTCAGATTAAATCCGAGCATATTCGAAGGCCCCAACAAAGAAGAATATCCGCAAGACCAGCCTTATAAGGATGTTCCCCGAGATTAGCCGTCAGATCCTGGCCGCTGGTACCAGCTGGCGATCGATGCTGGACAGCCCCCCCTCCTACGGCCTGTCATTAGGATGGCGGGGTGATGTGGACCGCTCTGTATTCTCCTGATGGTCGATTTCATGTAGTTCAAGCCGGATCTGCTGACCGCTTGCCCAAGCCATCGCATGCTTCTCAACCGTGAAGGTTTGCTCGGTAACAAAGCCATTTTCCACGACTTGTACCGTCCATCCAAATTCTCCTGCAATGATCGAAATTTGATTCGGCCGCATTAGCGTCGCAGATATGCAGAAATTAGTTATCTAAGGGAAATTATACCACCACTCACCATCTGGGTGGCAGCGTGGTATTTGCCTACCCCAGCAGCGGTTTCACCGCAACCATCGAAATCCCGGTGTAAGCTCAGGCCTTCTGAAAGACGTTAAAATTCGGATCGCCGTTTTAAGCAGACAGACCATCAGCAGACAAAGTCGATACCTGCCTCACGACATGCAGCTATAAAGGCGGTCCTGGCATCTTCCGGCCCGCAAAGCCCATTCATAGCATCAAGGCACTTGACCCGAGCCCTATATCGAGCCGGAGAGGATACTTCGAAAGGCCATTCTTTCATCAAGGCGTCAGCCAAGTCCTCTATCGATGTCAACTCGCGATAAGCACCCTCGCCAGGAAGCCGAACTTTTACCGTCGCAACTTTTGGATTGTCCATGGGGCATCCTCATACGCCGTGGTAGAGGTGAACGCAGAACCAGGTTGCTTGTTCATCGCAAACGCGAATCTCTGTGCGCCTTCTGAAGCCCAGTCCGTTGAGCGCGCAGAGTCTCGATGGCTCCAGCGACCTAAGGTTCGAACGGCCCCCACCCCTTCCTGAGGCGTCTCTCCGTGAGGCCTACCTCTTTAGGAGTACCCCTAAATTAGACCAACGAGCGATATCGAGAACGATAATCGAACGGAAGGAATACATCCCGCCCACCGCCACGGTCCTGCCCCGGCGTCAGACTTCGGTCCGATAGGCGGATCGGATGATTTCCGGCAGTATATTTTCTCTCGCTATCGCAAGGGGTGGCAAGAGTAGGGTCGCTGCCTCGGGTATTGAGTTGTGGCGGCGGCCCCTCACCCGACTTAACGTAAGGTTTGGTGCCCTTCATCAGATGACATTAACTATGCCGCAATCGCCTTGTCGTAGCCGATAACTGCGCTACACTTCGCCCCGTAGGCCTCCATTGCATTTCCCGGCTGGGCCTTTTGAGAGTTTATACGTGCTCCCGCCCAACACAGAGGAGTACCGCTATGTCTCTCCTGAACCTACTCTCCCTCGAAGATGATCAGATTGAAATCGTGACCGGTGCGGTTAGGCGTTGGTGTGAGGAAAATCGGCATAGCGTGAACAGCCAAGCCGGGCGGCAGGCGATGGAAGTTGCAATTAGCCTCGCCGTGTCTCAGCGGACAGATCAATCCAAATTGGAGAGCCTCCTTGCAAAGCTGATGAAAGTTAGAGCTATCAGCGGGATCAGTTACGGCGATGACTCGCCCCCCATCGCCAATGCGCGGCACTAGGTAGCAAAGGCCACCAAACGCGGCCTATGCATCTGAATTATCAGACATCAGTGTTCGGCGAGTGCGTCGCGGGTTTCAAGATAGCACCTGCAAGAGAGCCGATGGCGAACTGAGAAAACCGCCAATTACCAGGCCAACGAATCCTAATGCCAACGCTCCGACCAAGCCGTGGCTTTCCCAGCCGAAGTAAGCACCTACGGCGGTTGCTGCCGTGATGATCGAAACCGTCCATAGGATTTTGATCAGCGAAGCCGCACGACGAATGGCTGTTGGTTTGTCTTCGATCATGCCGGACATCAACTTTCTGAAACGCCTCTGTATTCGATATAGTACGGAAGATCCATTCCACCCATATTTGAGGCGGGGTGGTTAGCGGCGATTGCATCAATCTCAGTTCTTTTTTATTTTCCGTTAGGCCTTCTTGGGGAGGAAATATGAAAATTCTAGGCACTTTCGATGTAGCCCTCAAACTGCTGGGTACATCACTACTGTCCCTCATAGCGTTTGGCCTGCTATACGGCGTCGGTGAAATTTGGTCCGAAAACTCCCGTTATGGCGCTTATTCAGAATGTAAAATGAGAGCTTTGGAAGCGCATATCGTCACTGATCTGAGCAACACGCATCTAGATTATTGCATGGCATCCAAAGGCTACTCGCTGACTGGATGCTCCACAGAATTGCCATTGCTACCTAGATGTTATGTCGTTTGGTGGCGCGACTGGAAATAGGTCACCCCCTTGGTTAGGGCGACTGGCTTTCTGATCTCTAATTCACCCACCACCACCTCACAGGTCGTGCATCCGCGATTTTTTCATGTAAAGGTAGTGTGTTGGTTTCTTTGGAGCTGTGCGTCCTTTGCTGAAAACGTCATTGAAGCTCATCTCTGCCGCCCTGCTTTGCGCTCAAGTTGTCGGATGCGCCAAAGATCCATCATGCGAAGGATTCGACGAAAAGCAGTACGCCAAAGAAGTGATGGCTAAAAAATATCCCCAGTTGGCGATGCGTCAGATCTATGGCGATATTTCGTGTTCGCACACTGAGACTATCTACTCGCCGGCGATTTTCGGCTGGTTCGCCCCTGAGGAAAGAGGATGTGCAATAGCCCTGCTTCCAACGGTTTCGGATGTTTCTCACGGCCATATGTCTGATTTATACGAGTTCAGCGTTATTTATAACACGCGTACGTGCGCGAATTCGTTTGAGCCTTTAATTACAGTGGAGGACGTTAGCAAAAAGGATTTTGATGGCCTTGTGCTACAGGATGAAAAGTCCGCGGCACTCCGGGACACAGTACCGAAATGATGACACCCCAATTTTGGCGAGGTCAGACCGCTGCCCCGGGGGAAGCTTTTCCGATTGGCAGCGGTCACCCCCTTACTGTCAGCTGGCGCGTTGGCGTCCCGATCGGATTCGAACCGATGCCTCTGCTGGAGTTTCCACCAACAGCGCTCTACTCGCTAAGCTACGGGCTCTCAGATCCTAGGAGAGTATTGGATTTAGAATTTCCAGTCTACTCTCCCTCGTGACGGGTGTCGGTCACGGCAACATTGCGCCAATAGCTTGGCATCTCCGAATTTGTCGCGCCCAAGGGGCGTCAAGCTTTTGGCGAGGACAAATTCGCCGATATTGGCTATCAATATTTAACCTTGAAGTTGTAGTTAAAATTCATTGCCCGACCTAAAATGAAAAAGGTTGCCTACAATGAGCGAAGTGGTAGTCAAGAAAACAGGCGGGGTTCCATCGATCTACGCCATCCTGTTGTTCGGTATTCTCTTCTTTCCCATTCAGATAGTCGCGATGATCTTCTCCAAGAGGAGGCGTTACGACGGAGATGATTGGGAAAGGTCTCATTATGAAATGCAGTATCGCACTGCAGCCGCCTACTTCGTGATACAGGCCGTTTTATTCGTTATTGGCGCGGCGACGCTGTTCCTAATGCACGAAAAGATTCACGCCGAAATAACGAGCCTTCGGATATGGCTGACGTTCACCACCCTTGCGGGTTACGTGCCATTGGCTTGGCTTGCTATTCGGTGCGTACGAGGTCTGTTTCTGGCGGGGTCGAAAATACGTTTGGTAAACCCGCGTTCTTACACCATTTGGCCTCGCTAAGGATTTCAATTTGCACTGGGCCGAGGCAGTCATTGGCGGCATTTGCTACACAAGATTGCGGAATCCTTGTCCTCATCTCGGTGAATCATTTCAATCGCTGAAAAGTCAAGATCGATGCCGCAGGTAGACGAAGTACAAAAGGAGCGCGAGCGTGAAGCAAAGCGCAAACTAACCAGCCCAAAAATGTGGTTGGGGCTGCTATCGTTTAGCGCGATTACATTTGTCATTATTTGGTTCAGCAACGCAAACTATGTGGCTGTTCCGCTGGTGCTGCTTTTTGTATTCCTTTTCCAAGTATTCTTGGTTGAACCTTTGTACATTCTAATCTTCAGCCGGTCGCGCGATCGCGCAAGTAAATCTTGATGCAGTCCCCACCCTTTGTCAGGGTGGCGGCTTCGTAGTGTCGTCCCGGACCTCTCCGATACGTTGATCACTTAGCGTGGCGGCTTTGCGAGCGTCTTGGCGCTGCTTCCAAAACGAGCCAATGATTCCGAATCCGATCATGCAAAGCGATGGCACGCCAAATAGCACGACGATAAACACATTTAGAAAAGGTCCATGCATTCCGAGGATCTTCTCGCCGGTGTAGCATTTTTCATAATCGGCTGAGTAAGTTAGATCGTCGCACCCAGTATTAAAAAAAAGAATTGTAAGTCCATTCCAGAGAGCAAGAAACGCAACGGCTTTCCAGATGCCGTTTCGAAGCGGACCCCAATCTGGATTTCGCAGCGCTTTTCGGTTAGCCTGAACAGATCTGAGGACGACTAAAAAAATCCCCAGTATCGGCACGCCGGCGACTTGAGCAAGCGCAATAGTCAGCCACGGCTGCAATGGCGGCTGCGTTACCAATTCCGCATAGCCAACAATAAACGCGGTCAACACAATGCTAGCGAACAACGACCCAACAGTTAATCCCTTTCGAGTGATGACATTCCCCAAAAAAACAGCAGCAGATAAAATCGTTCCAATGAGGGGGACTGGCCCAATCACCCAAGGCAACATTTGATTTGTCATCTCTCCTCGGCGGTCAGCGAAATGGTAAAGCCAGGACTGGATCACTTGAAAATTGCACCGATGTATCGATTTTTCAACTTAGGACATCTCCGCCTTCGAAAAAATTTCGGAACGATCGACGAAGACTGGCTCGAGAAGATGGCGGCCAACGAACATACTTGGGGTGTCGGTGCCGCTACGGCTCGGTAATGAGGGTTGCCACTTTCGGCGGCATCAGCGCAGGGCAGAGCCGCTTGCTGACAAATTTGGGGGGATGCAATAGGGTGACTGAGACTCGGTGACGAAAGGGCTATCGATGGCGGGCCGTATCCTGGGAAGCCTGCTCGCGTTTGCGGCGCTGGCATTTTTTTCGGCTACGTCGAACGCAGTCGAGTCAGCCCCATTGCAATTTCACGTTAAACTCGCACTCATCTTGGACGGAAAACAGCCGATCCTTGGTGATGTCGATTGTATATCGGGTCGAGAATGCTCGATCTTGAATAACACAGATCCCAGTATTCTTCTCACAATAACAACGGACAGGCAGCTATACGAGGACGATCAAATTACCATCGCCTGCACTCCCCAATGCTCCTTTCTTTACGGTCGCTCTTCAACGCAGGCTAAAGGAACGGCAGAGTTTGATCTTTTTTCGGGAGCAGATCTCTATGACCCATATACGCTTGTATTGAAAAAGCGGCCCACTATCGGAAAACTTTTCTTGATTTACTGAGCTTTGATAATGCCCGCCCTATATGCGGTTAGAAGTGGCTATATCTTCGTAGAACCCACCCCTGCCCGGTGTCAGTCATACTTCGGGTGTGGGTGGCAATTATGCACCAAAGCAGTCGCTAACGAATTCTGGGGAGGACCATGCAAGGCGACGAAACTGGACCGACCATAGCATTGGGCCTTATGAGGCTGGGCACGCTCTTCGGAGTGCTCGCAGTCGGTGGCTACTTCTTCTGGGACATGTTCAGTGAGACGGCGGCGTTAGATCGGCTTGCTGCAACTGCCCGAAGCTATCACTATACGCAAAGCTGTGATGCCGACGGTAACGTTATTTCTACTGCACCGGCAAACTGCGTCGACCTAAATCACTATGTCTTTGTCTACGGCCCTGTAATGAAGGCGAAGCGTAGGGCCTGCACCGGAAAGCCGGCAGCGGTTCTATCTTTCGAGAAGAGCAAGGTAGCTACGACAGAAATCAATCTGGTTCAGAAAATACTGCAGTTCCACGCCCAATATGGCGAGAATTTCCCGTGCTGATCACGTCGTTATGCCGAGTAAAACAGAGCCGCAAGAATGCAGCAGCCGAGGCATTCCTCTTCAAATGGAAGTCCCCCACCTATAAGCGGGCGAGTGCAAGTCTAACAAAATCGTTCTACGAATAGCGAAGCCACGATAGAAGATGGAATCAACATGGTAGCTGAGTTGCTTGCAAAGCACTTGAGGATTTATAGAGCATTTCTTTTGCTACTTCTTGCTGCCTTGATTGTCGCCTCGCCTGAAACTAGGGCGTTCGCTTTGATTGCTCTTTTTCCGATCGGTCCCGGTCTGATCATCCGATACATCGGCCCGCACAATGAGCAACGTTTAAACAATCCCGCGCTTTTTCGCTTTGTCTTGCCGTACAAGATTGCACTTTTCATTTGGCAAGGATTTTCTCGTCGCAGAGCAGGCTAAGGCAATAATCACCCCCACCCTTGGTTAGGGCGTGGGTGGGTTAGAGAAAGTTCTTTCTCACTCCATGGGCCATTGCCGCCCCCCAAACCGATCCCGTTACTGCTGCGATCAAATTCACTCCGGCAACCTGCGATCCCATAAAGACCTCACGTAGGCCGACTGCGCCGCCCGCAAGCAAAATGCTTGCAACAATGGCAACTGTCGCCTTCCCCGGCACAATCTTGGCAATGACAGCGCTAATTGCCGCAAACACGACAAAGCGAATGCCGATTGCCCAGTAGCCGAGCACGGGATCAATGTGGATGCGTACCAAGGCCGCACCAAGCAGTGTTAACAGTATGAGCGCCAAGGCGATGACACGAAGGAAGTTCATGGATATCTGCTATCCTGTCGGCACGATTATCTCGCAACTTCGACCCGAGCGTCAAAAGCAGTTTCGGTTATCGCGGGGCGAGTGGGTAAGAATAATAAGTAAACCCTATTGTTTCAGGGTTGCAATATCGCTCCCCTCCGTCCAAACCTCCACGTCCTCCCAACAAGGGACACGGGGCTCGCTTATCCCCCTGCTCGAAAGAGTAAGGCGAGCCCGCCCTTGAAAATTTCGCAGGGCGCATATCTACGACAGCGGCCTCGATCTTGGCGAGGTCAGACCGCTGCCCCGGGGGAAGCTTTACCGATTGGCAGCGGTCACCCACATCCGTGGATGATTGAGACGTTCCTAAATTACTGTCACAGTTTTTCCTGAAATGTGAGATACTTTTAGGGCTTCAATTAAAGAGTTGACCGCCAATGCCCAGGATCGCCTTGTCCGTAGCCCTTACCGCCATCGCTGCTGCGATCTTCGCACCGCGTGTGATCAGGATGACTTATAGAAGCTGGCGCTACGGCCATCTCGCGCCTTTGTTCGAGCGTGGAGGTGGCGAGTTGCCCCACACTCCTGAGCCAAGCATTGGCAGCAAATTTCGGCCGAAATGGTACGCAGCGGATTAAGGTTAATTTCTTACCTTCATCCTGAAGTTCAGTTGCAAAGTGCCAAGATCCTGGCTTATCTGCGCAATGCAACCAGGAGGAGCCAATGCGGCAAGCTGTGATACCGCTTCACGTGTTCGAACGACTTGAGCGCGAATGGCGCGTCATAGAGCCGGAGCGAGAACCAAAAGATCTCGACAAGCAACTCGAAAAGCAAATTGCCGAACAACGAGGTTTCAAGCGGTTGCGGGTTGGCAGGGTCGATTGACGGCTTTGTCAGCGTGTCGTGCCCCACTTGTCCCACTAGCTAGTGCCCATCCATAAACGGTAAATCGCTGAAATTATTGACGGAATCGCGATACATCGGCGGGCAAAGCCCGGCGGTTTCAGGTATACTTTAGATCAAGCTACTGATTCTAAAGACGA
>NZ_QOVX01000053.1:0-7732 GCF_008365395.1 Neorhizobium sp. P12A
AAATCATGATCACACGTCGTTTCTTCGCTACGAGTGTCCTCGCTGGTTCAGCAGCCGTGATTGCTGCCAGCGCCACCTCCGGCCTCGCCAAGTCCAACACCCCTGAAACGAAGGCGGCGCTTCCGGGCAAAGCCGCTCATCAGGTCCACTACAAGACCGTCGATATCGACGGTCTCTCCGTCTTCTACCGCGAAGCCGGCAAGCCGGGTGCTCCTGTCGTTCTCATGCTGCACGGCTGGCCGTCGTCGTCCGCGATGTTCCGTGAGCTAATCGAGGAACTGGCCGGCAAGTATCACGTCTTCGCACCGGACTATCCGGGCTTCGGCAACAGCGCCATTCCTTCCAACTCGAGCTTCAAATACAGCTTCGACAACCTCGGCGAGGTCGTTGGCAAGTTCGTCGACAAGGTCGGCATCAAGCAGTACGCCCTTTATGCGACTGACTTCGGCGGGCTCGTCGGCTACCGCGTCGCCATGAAATCGCCGGGCCGCATGAAGGCGCTGATTGCACAGAACAATCCGCTGTTCTTCGCCGAAAGCCCGTGGTTCGGACCGATCCTCCCGTACTGGCAGACTGGGTCCGCAGACAGCCGCCAGAAGGCTGGTGAGCACTATCATACCCTCGATGTTGTCCGCGGCCTCTATGTCAACGGCGTCAGCGATCCATCGGCAATCGACCCCGAGCAGTATCAGTCGGAATATGCAATGCTGCTCCGTCCCCGCGCTGGCGATGCATCGCTCGACCTGCTCTATGACATTCGCACCAATGGTCCCGTATTGCAGAACGCACAGAACTTCCTGAAGGCGCAGCAGCCGCCGACGCTGATTGTAACCGGCAAGAACGATATCCTGTTCAACGGGGACAACCAGCAGAAGTATCTCAGTGTCCTCCCCAAGGCAGAGCTGCATCTGCTCGACAGCGGCCACTGTGCCCTCGCCGACAAGGGTGGCGAGATCGCCGGTCGCGTCCACGAATTCCTTGGCCGCGTGATCTGATCCTGGCCGAGGCACAACACCGAAGCCGGCCGCCCCATGGCTCCTGAGTTTTGGGGCGCTCACTTATCGGGGCGACCCGTTGCACCTGCGGAATGCCGCTAGCTACGATGAAAACACGATCCCCAGGTCCGGTTGCCGGCCGCGGACACGCCACAGCGAAATCGGCCCCGGACGTGCCCGGCAATCGATGGGCGGTCATTATCACATCGACCTCTTCCCCGTCGATCAACGGACGCGAATTGATCGCAGATGCCGTGCTTCTCGCTAAACCATACAAAGAGACAAGCGATGGCACAGTTTAGTTGAGTATAGGCTGCGACATTACGTGGCTAGAGCGGGTTGAGCCTACCGTCGGTCAGCGGCGGTGGCCCGCCGGCGGGCGATCCTTGCTCGCGTCAACCGTCTTTCACACCCCCTCGATAAAAAAGGCTTTAGAACCGGATCCAGCATGTCGGAACTTGAGAGCGGCCTGATAGGACGGGCTGTCGTACCAGGCGCGAGCGGCTGCCATATCCGGGAACTCAAGGACTACTGCCCCTTCAATGGCATCTCCTTCAACTTGATCCAGCGCACCATAGGCAGCGAGAGGCTTTAGCGAATGCCCTTGGGCAGCGAGCGCGGCGCGTGGGCCATATTCAGCCAGGGAGGCCGGATCGATTGTGTGCTCACGGATCATGACGAAGTAGGTAGACATGTCTTTGCTCCTCTATGGAGAATAAATCTTGTTGAGGGTTGCCCGCGGGCAAAACCAGCCGCGGGCAGATGATCACGACCTGGAGGTCAGACCTGAGCGAGGCCGCCATCAACAGGCAGATCAATACCGGTGACATAGGAGGACTCGTCCGAGGCCAGGAAGTAGGCGCCAGCCGCGAGTTCCTCCGGAAGACCAAGACGGCCGAGTGGGGTCATTGAAGCAAATACACCCTTGGCCGCGTCGGAAGCTTCGTCGCTCTCGAACTGCCCACGAATAATCGGTGTCTCTGTTGCCCCAGGGCTCAGCGTATTGACCCGAATACCCCTGTCTTTCAGCTCCTGAGCCCAGACGCGCACGAGACCGCGAACGGCCGCCTTGGCGGCAGTGTAGGTGCCGTGAGCGGGAATGCCTTTCACGTTGACGATCGAAGAGACGACAATGATCGAGCCACCCCGGTTCATGAGCGGCAAGGCTTTCTGCACCGTGAAGACAACGCCTTTGACGTTGATGTCCATGGTCTTGTCGTAGTGGGTTTCCGAGAGGTCGAAAATCTTCGCATGCTCGATGAAGCCCGCGTTTGCGACGACGATGTCAACGGCTCCTTTTTCCGCTTTGACAGCATCATAAAGCCGGTCGAGATCGGCGAGGCTGGCGACATCGCCCTGCACGGTGGTGACGTTCCTGCCGATTTCGGCCTTCGCCTTATCCAGCTCGGCCTGACGCCTCCCGGTGATGAAGACGTGGGCACCCTCGCGAACAAATCGCTTGGCGGTCGCCAACCCGATACCGCTTGAACCGCCGGTGATGACTGCGACCTTACCTTCGAGACCAGACATAGCATGCTCCTAAAAGACCGCCATCGGCGGCACTGTTGAACTCACCCAACGATCGGGGCCAAACTTCCTCGTCGTTGATGGGTAGGAGTATTGCTATTCCATGAATGGTCCGGCAGACTGCGCGAAGTGATAACGGCTATTCCGTGGAGGAATGATGGACCGACTGCAGGCGATGATGACCTTCGTTCGCGTCGTTGAAACCGGCACGTTCTCAGGAGCGGCACGGCAGATGCGCGTTGGGCAGCCGGCGGTGTCTAAGACCGTGGCCCAGCTCGAAGACTGGCTTCAGGTGCGTCTGCTGATACGATCGACGCATTCGCTCGCACCGACGGATGCCGGCCTTCGTTTTTATGAGCGTGCCCGAGTCGCTATTCAAGAAGTCGATGAAGCGGAACTCGAAGCCCGCGGCGCCGGTGCGGGCTTGTCAGGAAAGCTGCGGGTTTCCGCCGCGACCACCTTCGCTCGGCTGATGTTTATCCCGAAACTACCGGAATTCCTGGCGCAACATCCCTTGCTCGACATCGATATCCTTCTCGACGATCGTGTGATCGACGTCGTCGCCGAAGGCATCGACATTGCGCTACGCATGGGAGCAATGTCGGATTCCACAGCGGTCGCGCGCAAGCTCGCGACCGGCGCCCGATCTGTCGTCGCTACTCCCGCTTATCTCGCGCGAACGGGTACGCCCGTGATACCTGGTGTGATTAGGCATGGAATAAGGACCCCGCACATGGGGTGATCGGCGTCCAAATGGGACCCCCATCTGCGATGGGGTTACAACAGCCTCCGGTTTCATCGGAGGCTTTTTATTTGGATGCTTGTTGTGGAGACAATTCTAAAGATACGGCGGCTTTCCCGTGTGCAGGGCAAGTCGATCAAGGCGATCTGCCGGGAGCTTGGCATATCGCGGAAAGTGGTGCGGAAGGTTTTGCGCAGCGATGAGACGGAGTTCAAATACGAGCGGACCCGTCAACCTCAGCCGAAGCTCGGCCCCTGGCGCGATCAGCTCGATGGAATACTGCTCGCCAATGATGCCAAATCCTCTCGCGAACGGCTGACGCTGATCCGGATATTCGAGGACTTGCGCGACCTCGGCTACGAGGGCGGTTACGACACAGTCCGGCGTTACGCCCGAACCTGGGCGAAGGAACGCGGCTCCGTAACGGCGGAAGCCTACGTGCCGCTCTATTATGCGCCGGGCGAGGCTTACCAGTTTGACTGGAGCCACGAGATCATCGTGCTGAACGGCGTGACGACGACGGTAAAGGTGGCGCATGTCCGGCTCTGCCACAGCCGGATGATGTATGTGAGAGCCTATCCGCGCGAGACGCAGGAGATGGTCTTCGATGCCCATGACCGGGCATTCGCGTTCTTCGGCGGGGCCTGCACGCGCGGCATCTACGATAACATGAAGACCGCGGTGGAGACGGTCTTCGTCGGCAAGGAACGGCAATACAATCGCCGCTTCCTACAGATGTGCAGCCATTACCTGATCGAGCCGGTGGCCTGCACGCCGGCGTCGGGGTGGGAGAAGGGCCAGGTCGAGAACCAGGTCAATCTGGTGCGAGAACGCTTCTTTACCCCACGTCTTCGCTTCAAATCCTACGATGAGCTGAATGGCTGGTTGCTGGACAAGTGCATTAGCTATGCCCGCGCCCATAAGCATGTCGATCAAACGGAGCGCACGATCTGGGAGGTGTTCGATGGGGAACGGCCGCACCTGGTCGGCTATCCCGGCAAGTTCGATGGCTTCCACGCGGTGCAAGCCTCGATCGGCAAGACCTGCCTCGTCCGTTTCGACAACAACAAATACTCGGTGCTGTCCACGGCAGTCGGCCGCCCGGCCGAGATACATGCCTATGCCGATCGCATCGTCATCCGGCAGGATGGCGTGGAGATCGGCCAACACGAGCGTTGCTTCGGCCGTGGCGAGACGATCTATAATCCCTGGCATTACGTGCCGGTCCTGACCCGCAAGCCGGGAGCACTGCGCAACGGTGCGCCGTTCCACGGCTGGGTTTTGCCCGCCGCCATGGAGAAGGTGCGCCGCCGGCTGAAGGCCATGCATGACGGCGACCGGCAGATGGTGTCGATCCTCGAATGTGTGGGCCTGGACGGTCTTCCCGCCGTCGAAGCGGCCTGCCAGGAGGCGCTCGATCAGGGCGTATTCTCGGCTGCCGTCATCATCAACATCCTGGCCCGCAAGCGTGATCCGCAGCCGGCCGCCATCCTTTCCATTCCCGATGCGCTTCGCCTGACCCACGAGCCTCTGGCCGATTGCGCCCGTTACGACAGCCTCAGGAGGGCAAGCTGATATGGAACGATCCCAAATCCTCGACATGATGGGCACGCTGAAGCTGTTCGGCATGCGCAGCGCCTATGACGAGATCATGGCATCCGGCATCAAGCGACAGCACGAACCGCCGCGCATCGTCGGTGACCTGCTTCAGTCGGAGATCGCCGAGAAACAGGCGCGCTCCATCAAATACCAGATCACCGTCGCCAAGTTGCCGCTGGCCAAGGACATCGACGACTTCGACTTCACCGACACGCCGGTCAACGAAGGCCTGGTGCGCCAACTCGCAACCGGGGCCTTCCTCGCCGAGCAGCACAATATCGTTCTGGTCGGCGGAACCGGCACGGGGAAGTCCCACCTGTCCATCGCGTTTGCCCGTGCTTTGATCCGCAACGGAGCACGAGGCCGCTTCTTCAACGTCGTCGACCTCGTCAATCGGCTCGAGACGGAGGCACGTAGCGGCAAGCAGGGACGGCTGGCTGACTTCATCACCAGGCTCGACTTCGTCATCATGGACGAGCTGGGCTATCTCCCATTTGCCCAAGCGGGCGGCCAGCTCCTCTTCCATCTCATCAGCAGGCTCTACGAGCGGACATCGATCATCGTCACGACGAACCTGGCCTTCGGCGAGTGGCCGGCCGTATTCGGCGATGCCAAAATGACCGCTGCACTACTCGACAGGCTCACACACCATTGCGAGATCGTGGAAACCGGGAACGAATCCTGGCGCTTTAAAAGCCGCTCTCAAAGCTAAAGCCGAAAAGACAAACAACCCGCGCCCGCAGGCCCCTGCGCTAAATGGAAAGCTCCGGGCCTACGCGCGCTGACCCTATGCAACCAGAGGCAGGGGTCCCTTTTGGGAGCCGATAAGGGGTCCCGTTACGACGCCGATTGACAACCTGGCGACCTGGTCAATCATCACGCCCTGATTTACAGTCAGCTGGATGATACATGGACATTCAAGCGTGGTGAATCGGAAGCGTCCGTGACTGTACGTGGTCGCGTGAGACTCAGCGCCGCGGAAGGAATCCGCGCCGGTGTTCTCGCCGACATGGGACTGGCGGTAACATCTGACTGGATGTTTGCCCCGGAACTAGCGAGCGGCGCCGTTACCCGCCTGCTGCCAGACTGGTCGCTTCCGACGATTGATCTTTGGGCGGTGTACCCGTCAGGGCGGATGGCAAGCGCCAAGGCTCGTGCGTTCGCCGACTTCGTGGGAAGTATTCTCGATGAATGATTGGCCGTATAGGACAGGCGAGAGTCACCTGCGACCTTCCTACACGCGACTTAGTCCCTTCCCTCATACTGGAATTCGTCCATACGGGCACGCTGGCGAAGCAACGCCTATTCGGCGAAGAAGGACGTTCAGTGTCCGCCTGACGTGGTTCCAAGCGCTCGCTCAAAGGAGTTCAGCTAGCCATCTTGCGTTTAACTGCCGCGGTCATGTCACCGACCAGCGCTGCGATGGCGTTCATACCATACGGTTTAGGTATGAAGACGGCGTCGGATGACAGCTCCTCGGGTAGAAACCGATGGCCGCCAGAAGCGATGATGACAGGCACATTCCGGTGGGTGGACGAAATCATCCGCGCGAGATCAAGACCGCTCAGTCCGCCGGGCATGTCGACATCGGTGATCACCGCGTCGACCTTTCTATGGCCGAGAACAGCGATAGCTTCTAGCACGTTTCCCGCTTCGATGACGTCATAACCTTCGTGGTCAAGGGTGTCTGCGAGCACCATTCGGATCAGAAGCTCGTCTTCGACGATTAGCACGGTGCACTTGTACATGGCCGTCTCCGTTCTGTTGTCACGAGATCAACTCGTCTATCCAGGTCTCGATCGCCCCCCGGGTGGAAGTATTCGCCGACATATTTAATAAAATACGAATAAAGCGGACGCTAACTCGTTGTCGCCATTAACGCATGCCGGCGATCTTGTAACCGCCATCCACTACGAGGCTTTGGCTGGTGACGAACGGCGTGCGAGCTTGCCAGCCACACCACGGCACCGGCGATATCGTCGGGACGACCGCTACTGTTGAATTCCATTCTGGATCCCCCAAATGACTGCTTCGCAATGATCCACGGGTGTTTCAAAATAATTAAATATTTCATGGGTTTGTCTCTGCCGAACCGAGTCACCGTCAGGCGGAGAAAAGGATCAAATCAGAACGCAATTCAACAAGCTGAATTCCTCCTGCCATTCGCGCGGCTGTCTACCGGATGGCCGCCCTTCTTTGGATGAGCGCATCAGTCGTAGGTCGCGCCGAGCCGAAGCCCGTTCGCGCGCCGCTTGACTGGTTAAAGGGGCAGCCGCAGGAGATCTAGCGTGGCGCCGCTACGGGAGCGGAAACCGGGATGGAGGCGACGATGGCAGTGGAATGGACGATCATGGTCGAGGGCCGAAAGGAGTTCGGTGACATTTGCCAAAAGAGGCCTGCATGGATCTCCAGACCATTGAATATCGTTTAGACAGAGCCACCTTGCGCTCCGAGCTCTTCCGTCGCGTCGGCTAAAAGGTCCTGCATTTTTGCTTTGAGATCTTGCTCGCTAATCGCGGCGAAGGTCTACGCGACCGCACGCGATCCGAAAGCCCTTCCTTCTTTTGACGACGCGCGCGTCGTCCCGCTGGCTCTCGACATCACCAGCGATACGTCGATCGACGCCGCGGCAGCCGCCGCTCCGGATGTCGACATACTCGTCAACAACGCCGGCACGCTCGCCTTCGGTAACTACGCCGACAGCGACTGGAGCACGATCGAAGACGACATGCGCACGAATTACTTCGGCACACTGCGTGTCCTGCGCGCCTTCACGCCGCAGTTCGTGGCGCGCCGCTCCGGCACGATCGCAAACGTCAGCAGCGTCGTCGGCCTCTCGGCCATTCCGCTGATGGCCGGCTATTCGGCA
>NZ_QOVX01000054.1:0-6403 GCF_008365395.1 Neorhizobium sp. P12A
CGTCGACAAATGTGCCGGTATCATCCTCAACAAGGTCGATACCGAAAAGATGAAGCTGTACCGGACCTATGGCTCAAGTGAATATTACTACTCGCGATACACGTCGTACTACCACGAGGCGTAGGACCAAGCGGCATAGCCGTCGTCGCTATAGTGTCTCTTTGGTCGCCTTCGGAATTGCCTGCGTCATTTTTCTGGCGATGGGCGCGCTGCAGTTGAAGCAGACAGCGCATTTTGGAAGTCTGTTTCCCCTGGCGCAGAAACTGCAAGCGGGTGAGTCCGTTTCAGCCGATGTCCTCAATAGATATGCCAAGCTTGCCGACAGCGTGACTTCGGGTGAATATTGCCGCTCGGATATTGTTCTCGCCGGCGCGACGGTCATTCTTGCGGATCTCGATCGCCAAAATCAAAGTCTCGACTATGACGCATGGGCAGACGCCATGTCCCTCGGCGATCGTTATTTCGTGCACGCCATTTCGTGCATGCCGACCAACGGCAACTATTGGCTCCGTCTCGCATTGATCCGGCGGGCGGTGGCGGAGCGACCGGCTGAGCTGGCGTCCTTCATGCAAGAATCCGTCCGCATGGCGCCAGCAGACCAGGACATCATCCTCGCGCGCTTCGCTTTCTGGAACCAGGCGAGTGCTGCCACGCTGGGAGCTGCGAATAGCTCCGTTGAAAGTGATATCAAGACCGTCCTTGAGAACGGCAACGCATTTGAGATCGTGCCCGCGATCAAAAACGTTGGGAGCAATCTCGCCCCGTATTTTCGCGAGGTCGCTCAATCGGTGTCCGCGGACAAGCTGGCCGTATTTAAAAAGGCCGGGCTTGATGCCGCGGCTCTGCCCTAAGGCGGAACTACGAGCCCGATTAGCCGGTTGGCCGCTACGAATCCGGTCTTCTTCCAACGGCGATGGAAATGACAGGCGCCATCAATGCAGCGAAGAAAACCGCAAAGCCGGGAATCTGCAGTGAAAAATCAATGGCGGAATGCAGGCTCACCAAAATGAGCGCGGCAAATCCCAGCGCCGGATAATGCCGCAGCTTCTTGCGGCTCTTCAGACCTTCCCGCAGGAAAAACACCAGAGCTCCAAAGCCAAGAAGAAGAGCGACTGGAAAAATCACGCCGAGATTTAAAGCTCCCTCGAGATAGGAATCGTGCGCACGATCCCAGACACCCCAAATGCCGCAGTCCGGGTCCCGGTAGGCGGGAAATATCCATTGGAATGTCCCGAAACCGGTGCCGACCAGATAGTGCTCGGATAAGGCGCGAAAAATGCCGGGCAAAATGCAGAAGCGTGCATCGTCTGAGCCGCGCACCTGTGCGCGCATTAGGACCTGGCCGCTCAGAACAAGAAAGACTGCCAGGATGACGATGCTGGCAATCGCCCAGCGGACGATGCTACGGCGGCCGAGTGCAGTGTTGCCGAAACCGGTCTCGCGCTCGCTGCTCCAGTTCATAGCCATATAGGGAGCAAGAAACAGCAGCGCTATAAATGTGCTTGCAATGCCGGCGCGGGATTTTGTCAGCAAAAGTGCTGCAAGCGATGCTCCGAGTAAAATCAAATATACAGTCGCACGGATCGTTCCTCCGCCACGAGGCGAGCGCCAATCCTGCATCTGTACCACGGCCCGCCGGACGTCGACCTTCCGGGCCTTTTCCCAGGCAAGAACAGAAAGGGTGAGGATGGTGACGCCGAGGAATGTCGCCGCGGTATTTCTGTTCACGAATACAGTGGTGAGACTATCGGTGTAGAAATGCTTCTCGACGACAATCAACGTCGCCGGCGAAATAAGGAACTGAAAAAGTCCGAACAGGCCGATGGCCCCGCCGACAAGTCCCAAGCACGAAATGAGCGCCTTCGAGCGATCGTCCGTGGAGCTGAGTATCAGGGCGACGATGAAAGTCACCAACGGCATCGCAATCCGCAAGATAGCTTCCACCGTGTCGGCAGGAGCAACCGATATGCTGCTTTGCTTTGTGCCAAGCAGCAATTGAGCGGAGTGCCAGAGAGAACTGGACGACGTATCGAACGGTAGATTCAAAGTCTGAAGGAACGCCCATAGGGTCAGAACCAGCAATATCGCTAGCGCAATATGAAAAGGAGTACGCGCACGCTCCGGTTCGCCGAAATAAGACACAACCATTACGGCCAGTGCAAACATCGACGAGGCAACAATTGCAAATGGAGCCTGGCCGACCGATCCGAAAAACAAGAGTGACGTGACGACGATAACAAGAAAGATACTCAGAAAAATCGTTGCAATACGATCCTGACTGAAGACTGCAATCGCCAGCCGCTTGTGCTGCCTTTGCCTATCCACAATGCGCATCCCTTTTCCTCAAGGCGGTCGCATCCTCTTTACATCGAGTTAACCAAGACCGAGCCACGACAGGCCCTTGTCTATATCAGGCCTCAGGCCGTTGGAAGAGCGAACTCTCGTGACTTTCCAACAAGAATATTTTCAGATCGATCTTCGCGAGCTTTTTCTGAGTTCGGGTTCATTTTTGGTATGAATCCAAGTTTGTCATCTTTGATAGCGGTCTAATTCATCGATTTTCGATAGAGAACCACGAGTTTTCAGAAAACTGACAAACAGCAGTTCTATGTACGTCTTAAGCTTAACGTCTAATTCCGGTTGCGGTGCAGCATTTTCTGATATTTTATCGTTCGCGTTCACGTTTTTAGAGGTAGTGGAATGAAGATAGCCATCTTTGGACTTGGTTATGTCGGTCTGACAGGGGCGGGATGCTTGGTAAAAGAAGGGCACTCCATCGTCGGCATCGAACCGCATGAAGATAAGATCAAGATGATTCTGTCTGGTCACTCCCCGATTTACGAACCAGGATTGGACGATCTTCTTGCCCAGGGTTTGGCGGAAAAACGTTTGACCGTGACGACCCAGGTCGGGAACCTTCTCGCTGAATGCGATGTGGCGCTGGTTTGTGTTGGCACACCCAGCGCATCCGACGGCTCGCACAATATGACCTATATAGCGGAAGTTTCGCGACAGATCGCAATGGCGGTAAACCGCGATCGCATCCGTCCGCTCACTGTGATCTACAGAAGCACGGTGCGCCCCGGCACGATCGATGACCTGATTGCCCCGATCTTCAAGACCCACCTCGGTGCGGATTTCCGCAAGGTGGTGGAGCTGGTCTACAATCCGGAATTCCTGCGCGAATCCGTCGCGATTCAAGACTACTTCAATCCGCCGAAAATTGTTGTCGGAACCCATGACGGCTTGCCATCCGAACGCATGACCGAACTTTATGCAAACATCTCGGCGCCGATGTTCGTAACAGGCTATCGCGAAGCGGAATTCACCAAGTTCGTCGATAATACCTGGCATGCGGTGAAGGTTGCCTTTGCAAACGAGATCGGCCGCGTTTGCGTCCAGTTGGATATCAGCGCCAAGAAGGTCCATGAGATATTCGTATCGGACCGCAAGCTGAATATCTCACCTTATTATATGCGCCCCGGCGGCGCGTTCGGCGGGTCATGCCTTCCGAAGGATGTTCGCGCGCTCGTCCATATCTCCGAGGAAGTCGGCGCCTTCAACCATCTCGTCGATTCATTGCTGCGCTCTAACGAAGCGCACAAGCGCTTCCTTTTTGATTACGTGACGCGTGATCTGCCGGCAAAGGCACGCATATTGATGCTTGGCCTTGCCTTCAAGGCGGAAAGCGACGATCTGCGCGAGAGCCCGCAGCTCAATCTGGCTCACAGATTGATCACTTCAGGATATCAGCTCAGCATTTTCGATCCGGCGGTCAAGCCGACGCAGTTGCTGGGTCAGAACATGGGCTACGCGTTCTCGCACCTGCCTTCGATATCCGATCTCATGGTGGATCGTGATGCCGCGGAAGGCAATGAATACGATCTCGTCATCGACACGAACGGCACACTCTCTGGCCTCACCGTCAATGCGGCGAAAGTCGTTCATACACATACGCTGCCTTAAGTCGGGCGCCCGATAGCCGGGCGTCCGCTTCCTCATCAAATCCATTTGCTCCTAAGTGAGAGATGTCATGGCTCTTTTAGAGATGGTCGATGCAGAACCCTTGCCGCTGGAGGGACGTAAGGTTCTGATCATCGTCGAAAATCTGCCTGTCCCGTTTGATCGCCGCGTCTGGCAGGAGGCCCGGACATTGAAGGCATCGGGGGCGCAGGTTTGCGTCATATGTCCGACCGGCAAGGGCTTCCTGAAGCGATATGAATGTATCGAAGGTATTCATATCTATCGGCATCCGCTGCCGCTCGATGCGCATGGTGCATTGGGATATCTGCTTGAATACGGAGCAGCGCTCTTCTGGGAGACGCTGCTTGCATGGAAGATATTCTTCCGGCACGGCTTCGAGATCATTCACGGCTGCAATCCTCCGGACCTGATCTTTCTTGTCGCGCTCCAGTTCAAGATTTTCGGGAAGATCTATCTATTCGACCATCACGATATCAATCCCGAGCTTTACGAAGCGAAATACGGGAGCCGCGGCTTCTTCTGGCGGTTGATGTGTGCATTCGAATGGGTGACGTTCAAAGCGGCAAAGGTCGTGATCTCGACCAACGAAAGCTACCGGGAAATCGCCCAGACCCGCGGCGGGAAAAAGCGAGACGAAATCTTCGTGGTGCGCAGCGGGCCTGACCTGTCGCGGTTCGTCGCGACCGAGCCGAATCCGGTATTGCGCAACGGGCATCGCTATCTCGTCGGCTATGTCGGCGTTATGGGCGCGCAGGAGGGGGTTGATCTCCTGATTGCCTCCGTCGATTACATCGTCAACGAGTTGAAGCGGCAGGATATCCAGTTCGTGCTCGTCGGCGATGGTCCCAGCGTAAAGGGGCTGAAAGCCGACGTCGAGAGAATGAAGCTGACGGATTACATCACGTTCACAGGCCGCGTATCCGACCACGATCTTCTCGAAGTCCTTTCGACATCGGATGTTTGCGTCAATCCCGATCGCGTCAATCCGATGAACGACAAATCCACGATGAACAAGATCATCGAATATATGGCGCTCGAAAAGCCAATCGTTCAGTTCGATGTCACCGAAGGCCGGCGGAGTGCTGAAGGCGCCTCTCTCTATGCCAAGGCGAACGATCCGGTCGATTTTGCCGAAAAGATCATCAGTCTGCTGGAAAATCCGGAAGAGCGGGCACGGATGGGGGCAATCGGACGCGAACGCGTGGCTACGAAACTCGCATGGCCATATCAAATTCCGAACCTGATCGCAGCCTATCAGAAGGCTCTGTCTCGCTGAGTATGTCTGTTGGCTCACGGGCAAAATGTGCCCTTGCCTATTGCGCGATGCTTTTGCTCCTGAGCCTGATGCAGACAACGTCAAGCGAAGCGGAAGGGATGGAAACGAGGAAATTGAGGATCGTGGCGTTCGGGACTTCGCTGACAGCGCGGGGTGGTTGGCAACGGCCTCTCGAGGCGGCGCTGCGCGATTGCCTGCAACGTCCGGTCACCGTGGAGACCGTCGCTCGAAGCGGCGCGACATCCGGCTGGGCAATAACGATGGCGGACAGCGTCATCGAAAAGAAGCCGGATGTTGTCCTCGTTGAGTTCTACGCGAACGACGCTGCCCTCAATCGTTTCATGACGGTGAACCAAAGCCGGGCGAATATGGACGAAATATTGAGCAAGCTGAAACGGAGCCTGCCGGCGGCAAGAGTGATTGTGATGGGGATGAACCCGATTTCGGGCATCCGGGGTTTTGCTCGACCATTTCTTCAGAGCTATATAGACGCGCATCGCCAGCTTGCAGAGGCGAAAGGCTTTGACTTCTTCGACAATCGTCCCGCCTGGTTGCGGCTGTCGCCTGCAGAACTCGCCGCGGCTATTCCGGATGGGTCCCACCCGCTGCCGAGCGTTGCTGCGGCAACAATCGTTCCAGGATTGACTGCCGAGATTGCAGGGGTCGGTTGCATCACGAGTTCAGACATGGCGAAGGGAATGTATCCGTGATGATCATGGTCTGGTGTGCGGCTGTTGATTTGCATTGAGAGCTGACCCTTCGGGGATGCGGACGAAAACTTGGACTGCCGAGGAGGTAGTTCATGTATTCCCACGAAGACAGGATCCGAGCGGCCGAGCTCTACATCAAGCTGGGGCAAACGTGTGCGAGCGACAATTCGCCAGCTGGGTTACCCAACGAAGAACGCGTTGAAGGTGTGGCACCGCGAATACGAGCAATGCCTCGATCTGCCTCTGGGCTGTGCGAATTCCAGATCTCGGCCGGCAAGGTATATCTTTCGCCCATCATCGACTGCTTCGACGTAAGCGGTTAGCCGATGGCGTCAGGCTTGAAGTTCCATGGCATAAGTGCCTCGAGCTCGGATACTGGCCAGCCTTTCGCGATGCGGGTCAAGGTCTGGGAAAGCCAGTCGAGCGGATCGAC
>NZ_QOVX01000055.1:0-5647 GCF_008365395.1 Neorhizobium sp. P12A
TTTCCGGACGAGTATACGATACTCGCCGGGTGAACACGTCTTTGAACTTTCCGCGTGGCACCAGCAGCCGGCAAAGCCGAGCCGCCGGGCGTCCGGCGCGCCGTCCGCAGCGCCACAGCGCGTGAGGACAAAACAATGGCCATGTTCATCTTTGATGAACATCGGCAATGAGAACAATTAAGCCAATCGAGCTATTAGTACCGGTAAGCTTCATGCGTTGCCGCACTTCCACACCCGGCCTATCAACGTGGTCGTCTTCCACGGCTCTGATAGGGAATACTCGTTTTCAGGTTGGTTTCCCGCTTAGATGCCTTCAGCGGTTATCCATTCCATATGTAGCTACCCTGCTATGCCCTTGGCAGGACAACAGGTCCACCAGAGATATGTCCATCCCGGTCCTCTCGTACTAGGGACAGATCCTGTCAATATTCCTACACCCACGGCAGATAGGGACCGAACTGTCTCACGACGTTCTGAACCCAGCTCACGTACCGCTTTAATTGGCGAACAGCCAAACCCTTGGGACCTGCTCCAGCCCCAGGATGCGATGAGCCGACATCGAGGTGCCAAACAACCCCGTCGATATGGACTCTTGGGGGTCATCAGCCTGTTATCCCCGGCGTACCTTTTATCCGTTGAGCGATGGCCCTTCCACACGGGACCACCGGATCACTATGACCGACTTTCGTCTCTGCTCGACTTGTCAGTCTCGCAGTCAGGCGGGCTTATGCCATTGCACTCGACGACCGATTTCCGACCGGTCTGAGCCCACCATCGCGCGCCTCCGTTACTCTTTCGGAGGCGACCGCCCCAGTCAAACTACCCACCATACACTGTCCCGGATCCGGATGACGGACCGCGGTTAGACATCCATGACGATAAGGGTGGTATTTCAAGGATGGCTCCACGAAGACTGGCGTCCCCGCTTCAAAGCCTACCACCTATCCTACACATGCCGACACGAATGCCAGTGTAAAGCTATAGTAAAGGTGCACGGGGTCTTTCCGTCTGACCGCAGGAACCCCGCATCTTCACGGGGAATTCAATTTCACTGAGTCTATGTTGGAGACAGCGGGGAAGTCGTTACGCCATTCGTGCAGGTCGGAACTTACCCGACAAGGAATTTCGCTACCTTAGGACCGTTATAGTTACGGCCGCCGTTTACTGGGGCTTCGATTCAAAGCTTGCACCTCTCCTCTTAACCTTCCAGCACCGGGCAGGCGTCAGACCCTATACGTCGTCTTGCGACTTCGCAGAGCCCTGTGTTTTTGGTAAACAGTCGCTACCCCCTGGTCTGTGCCACCCTCAAATACTTGCGTATCAAAGGGTCACGCTTCTTCCGAAGTTACGCGTGCAATTTGCCGAGTTCCTTCAACATAGTTCTCTCAAGCGCCTTGGTATACTCTACCTGACCACCTGTGTCGGTTTCGGGTACGGTCTATACGGTGGAGCTATTTCCTGGAACCGCTCCGCTGCCCTGATAATCCAATAAACCAGAACAACTTGTGCAATCCGTCACTACCACCAGGCCCACGATTATTAACGTGGTTCCCATCGACTACGCGTGTCCGCCTCGTCTTAGGGGCCGGCTAACCCTGCTCAGATTAACTTTAAGCAGGAACCCTTGGTCTTTCGGCGAGAGGGTCTCTCACCCTCTTTATCGTTACTCATGTCAACATTCGCACTTCCGATACCTCCAGGATGTCTCACGACTGTCCCTTCACAGGCTTACGGAACGCTCCGCTACCACTCCCTTGCGGGAATCCTCAGCTTCGGTGCATGGCTTCAGCCCCGTTACATTTTCGGCGCAAAGACCCTTGACTAGACCAGTGAGCTGTTACGCTTTCTTTAAATGATGGCTGCTTCTAAGCCAACATCCTGGTTGTTTTGGGATCCTCACATCCTTTCCCACTTAGCCATGACTTGGGGACCTTAGCTGGAGGTCAGGGTTGTTGCCCTTTTCACGACGGACGTTAGCACCCGCCGTGTGTCTGCCGAGTAGTACTCCCCGGTATTCGGAGTTTGGTTAGGATCAGTAAGACGGTGAGTCCCCATAGCCCATCCAGTGCTCTACCCCCGGGGGTATTCGCTCGACGCTCTACCTAAATAGATTTCGCGGAGAACCAGCTATTTCCGAGTTTGATTGGCCTTTCACCCCTAGCCACAAGTCATCCCAATCTATTGCAACAGATGCGGGTTCGGTCCTCCAGTTGGTGTTACCCAACCTTCAACCTGCTCATGGCTAGATCACTCGGTTTCGGGTCTAATGCAACAAACTATATCGCCCTATTCAGACTCGCTTTCGCTGCGCCTACACCTACCGGCTTAAGCTTGCTTGTTACACTAAGTCGTTGACCCATTATACAAAAGGTACGCCGTCAGGCTTGCGCCCTCCGACTGTTTGTAGGCATCCGGTTTCAGGTTCTATTTCACTCCCCTTGTCGGGGTGCTTTTCACCTTTCCCTCACGGTACTTGTTCGCTATCGGTCATGCACGAGTACTTAGGCTTGGAGAGTGGTCTCCCCATGTTCAGACAGGGTTTCACGTGCCCCGCCCTACTCTAGGACATCAAATGTATCTACGCGTACGGGGCTGTCACCCACTACGGCCAAGCTTTCCAGCTTGTTCCACTTTAACACTTGATGCCACTGGCCTGGTCCGCGTTCGCTCGCCACTACTTGCGGAGTCTCGGTTGATGTCCTTTCCTGCAGGTACTTAGATGTTTCAGTTCCCTGCGTTCGCTTCTTACACCCTATGTATTCAGGTGTAGATACCTTATAACAATGCTTGGAAACCACTCGGGTTGCCTAAACAACCAGAATGATTTTCCAAGCACTTAAGGTGGGTTGCCCCATTCGGAGATCCATGGATCAAAGCTTATTCGCAGCTCCCCACGGCTTTTCGCAGCGTATCACGTCCTTCATCGCCTGTGCATGCCAAGGCATCCACCAAATGCCCTTACGACACTTAATCGTTCTCATTGCCAATGCTCATCACCTATTGGATTTGGAATTCCTATCCTTCTCGCTTGCGCTCAAAGGGGTTCCAAATCTGACTATCCGGACAAGCCGAATATGCCAGACCCAAAGTCCGGGTTACCTTTTACAACCCGAACCAATCAATGATGCCATTAACGTGTTCGACAGATCTGCTTTATTGGAACTACGCCGAGCAGTTCGCTTGCAGTCTGTCTTTAAGACCAGCTTCTCGAGATTAAATCCGGGACCGCGCGGTCAGGCAACGGCCATCAAGCCATCGTCAGAGCCACCCCTGGGGACGACAACAACGATAAACTCAGAGTAACAAGCTTCCTTCCTACCTCCAGTTCCTCCACCATATCCGGCCGGCTAGGCCATCCATGGTTTCTCAGGAACTGGGCTCGGACGTCAGGTAAAACCCGACACCTGGAAGCCTCCAGATCAATCTTCTCTTCACGATATATGCAGAACAGGCATCAGACCGAAGTCGATGCAAACTTGTATTTCTTCAAAGGATATCCGGCCAACTCGACACCAAATGCAATTGGTGGAGCTGAGCGGGATCGAACCGCTGACCCCCTGCTTGCAAAGCAGGTGCTCTCCCAGCTGAGCTACAGCCCCAACCATCGCAAACACCCGAACAGCCAAGCCGTCAGGGATCAGTAAACCGCAAACAAACCACTCACCAAAAAGCAAAACTTGCGTTTGCTCGGGCAAATGGTGGGCCCGGGAAGACTTGAACTTCCGACCCCACGCTTATCAAGCGTGTGCTCTAACCAACTGAGCTACGGGCCCTAACTTGCCGAACTTCAAGTCTGCTATCAGGCACCCATAAAGGCCAGAGGCCGTCGCCAGTCGTCTGGCGCCCTCGCGGAGCGCAGCACCGAAGGTGCGAACGGCGCGTGAGCGCAAACAAATGGTTCGATATCCTTGTGAAGAAAGAGAAACGTGGACGGCGAGGCTCGCCATATCATCGGGCCATGAAGGCTCCGTGACGTATTGCGTTTCGATCGTGACCTGACTGGTCCGATCTATGTTCTAAAAAGCACGGGAAGGTTCATCCTGGGTTGATCCGAAGATCAGGCCAAGCGTCTTACCAGTTCCACAGCTTCCTTAGAAAGGAGGTGATCCAGCCGCAGGTTCCCCTACGGCTACCTTGTTACGACTTCACCCCAGTCGCTGACCCTACCGTGGTTAGCTGCCTCCTTGCGGTTAGCGCACTACCTTCGGGTAAAACCAACTCCCATGGTGTGACGGGCGGTGTGTACAAGGCCCGGGAACGTATTCACCGCGGCATGCTGATCCGCGATTACTAGCGATTCCAACTTCATGCACTCGAGTTGCAGAGTGCAATCCGAACTGAGATGGCTTTTGGAGATTAGCTCACACTCGCGTGCTCGCTGCCCACTGTCACCACCATTGTAGCACGTGTGTAGCCCAGCCCGTAAGGGCCATGAGGACTTGACGTCATCCCCACCTTCCTCTCGGCTTATCACCGGCAGTCCCCTTAGAGTGCCCAACTGAATGCTGGCAACTAAGGGCGAGGGTTGCGCTCGTTGCGGGACTTAACCCAACATCTCACGACACGAGCTGACGACAGCCATGCAGCACCTGTGTCCCGGCCACCGAAGTGGAAACCAAATCTCTCTGGCTGTCCGGGCATGTCAAGGGCTGGTAAGGTTCTGCGCGTTGCTTCGAATTAAACCACATGCTCCACCGCTTGTGCGGGCCCCCGTCAATTCCTTTGAGTTTTAATCTTGCGACCGTACTCCCCAGGCGGAATGTTTAATGCGTTAGCTGCGCCACCGACAAGTAAACTTGCCGACGGCTAACATTCATCGTTTACGGCGTGGACTACCAGGGTATCTAATCCTGTTTGCTCCCCACGCTTTCGCACCTCAGCGTCAGTAATGGACCAGTGAGCCGCCTTCGCCACTGGTGTTCCTCCGAATATCTACGAATTTCACCTCTACACTCGGAATTCCACTCACCTCTTCCATACTCAAGATACCCAGTATCAAAGGCAGTTCCAGAGTTGAGCTCTGGGATTTCACCCCTGACTTAAATATCCGCCTACGTGCGCTTTACGCCCAGTAATTCCGAACAACGCTAGCCCCCTTCGTATTACCGCGGCTGCTGGCACGAAGTTAGCCGGGGCTTCTTCTCCGACTACCGTCATTATCTTCATCGGTGAAAGAGCTTTACAACCCTAGGGCCTTCATCACTCACGCGGCATGGCTGGATCAGGCTTGCGCCCATTGTCCAATATTCCCCACTGCTGCCTCCCGTAGGAGTTTGGGCCGTGTCTCAGTCCCAATGTGGCTGATCATCCTCTCAGACCAGCTATGGATCGTCGCCTTGGTAGGCCTTTACCCCACCAACTAGCTAATCCAACGCGGGCTCATCTATCCCCGATAAATCTTTCCCCCGAAGGGCGTATGCGGTATTAGCTCCAGTTTCCCGGAGTTGTTCCGCAGAGATAGGTAGATTCCCACGCGTTACTCACCCGTCTGCCGCTCCCCTTGCGGGGCGCTCGACTTGCATGTGTTAAGCCTGCCGCCAGCGTTCGTTCTGAGCCAGGATCAAACTCTCATGTTGAGAATTCAATCTCGACTAAAATCACGTTCTTACTGAATCGACGAGAACTCACACCCATCATCATCCGCATC
>NZ_QOVX01000056.1:0-4475 GCF_008365395.1 Neorhizobium sp. P12A
ACGAACATATTGCCGCCGAGTGGTTTCGGTCCAGGCCATCGTGAACTCCTTCGAATCTTGAACAAATCCGACGGAATCACATCCTACTGAAATCACTCAACTCTTTTTCGGTCAGGCTCTAAGGCAATCCTGCGCTTCAGAGCAAAACGAGCCGTCGAGGGATTATGGACACAATCGGCAAGATCGTCGCTCTCTTCAAACCGCAAGAATGCGCAAACTACTTCACAGCCTGCGGATATGACCTTGTGGACATACTTAGAGCGTTCGATGCAGACTGATCGAAAAACGTTCTAACGCGATCTGTTCGCCGGCGAAGCATGCCGTCTCCACCGCTTGCTACCCCCCTCCGATCATTACTGCGCCAAAAAATTCCATTCAAAACCAGGAAAGACGCCAGGAGCTGAAGGCAAATCCCTTCGCCTTCAGCTCGCGGCGTTGGCTAGCAGGCATTGCGCAGATGCTCCCCCATAGCGGTGAGCAAGTCCGGCAAAAGCTCGTGTGTGCTGCAGGTCAGACGGAGGCTGCCCCCGTAGGTTGCGGCACCGATGAAATGATAGCCGTCGAGACGATTGGCGGCCATCGGTCCCCAGAACGCCTCCACGGATAGGTCGCCATATCGGTCGGGCATATCGATTACACCCAGATTGCTGAGCATGTTCTCGCCAATCCCGCCGCTCATGACCGCATGGGCAGTCGCGCTGGTCGAACCTGCAGGGATGAAGTTTTCCATCATCTGCGCGCCTATCATGAAGGCTTCCAGGGAGCGCGCTGCCTCGACCCCCGATACGGATCGACGGGCGATATCCCAGAAGCTTCCGGACATGTCCAGTGTTTCGGCCAGCATCGTGAAAATCTGACTACATGTGCGGGTATCGACAGGAATGATGCGGCGCAGGTCGATAGGCGAGACCAGCACATGCGAACTCTTGCCTGCACTCTCTGCCAGGCTGAACGTCAGTGCGGCGCAGAGCGCGCCATGGACGGTTGCGCCCTCAAGACGTGCCCGACCAGCAAGCGCCGCGGTCTCTTCCTGCGACAGGGCGATCGTCGATACGTATGGAGGTGGAAACGCTGCCGGCGCCGATGGCATCGCTTCGGCTATGTCCGCTGCGGGCGACTTCACGAAACTTGTCTCGTTGGAGACCAGGCTGCCGATCAGGTCGGGCGCCGAAGGCAGCAAGCTTCCCTCTCCGATGTTCTCCCCGCCAAGAGCCCTGAGAAGATCTTCGACGACGTAGGTCGACGAAATCCCGTCCGCAATCGCGTGATCCAGGAAGAGTGCGATTACCGTTCGCTCGGGGCCTTCAACGACGGATAGCCGCGCCAGCGTATCGCCTGCAGAAAAAGGCATCGCCAGGCCTGATGCGACCATCGGCCTCCAATCTATCTCGGACTTCGACTGGTTGAATTCGACGCCGATTTCGGCAGTCGACTTGCACAGCGCCACCCCTCCCGACGGAAGTGGCACTATGCGGGTCTGCAAGATGGGATGGCGCCTCTGGACCGCGGCGAGCGCCCGCAGGATTCTCTCTTGGGACAATCGCTCCCGAACCTCGACGACGTTGCAGATGACAATAGGATATACTTTCGAAAATAAATGGAATCCGCGCTCCAAGGCGCTCAATTCCCGCAGAAATTCTGGATTATCCGAACGGGTATTCACGGCTTCGCTACGCATGTACATATTCCTTTGTATCGATCTTCTTCGCATATCAATTGGAAGTATTCGGATATGGAGGACCTGTTACGGCGGGACAGAACTGCTCCTTATCGCATCCAAATGAATTTATCCGACATATACTCGTAGAACGGTAAGAATAATACCGAGAATATAGTTTCGGAAGAAAGCATAACTCCTCACAGAGATATCCGGCAATCTTAAATGTGTTACAAATGACATGAACTATAGGAGCTGTATTTCAGATGAAAAACGAACTCGGCTGGCGAGATATATTAGATGTCAAATCAGTGAGGTAACGCCGCCGCCTTGGCCAGAGCGCAGTTGGAAGGCGGGAAAGATCCAGGGTGAGGTCGAATCTCCGCGGGAGCCTGCGAATAGGCGAGACCGCTTGCTATGCAATGCAATCGGTGCGGAATGTTGACCCCTTATCGGCGTCCAATATTCAGCCCCTGTAGACGATCAGCGCTTGGCCTGCCCGGCGCTGACCGGGGTTGCAGAGGGTAGGCCAAGTGCGGGTGATGGTATCTTCGGCTTTAGATCCCATGAGGAGTGAACAGCGGGCGCCGCTCTGGCAGAGTGAGGTTGCATCAAAACACTCGCTCAGGAGGAGCAGTTTATGGAACCTGCATCCATTCATCCGACCGCTGTCCGCATTGATCTTGGCGCAATTTTTGTATCATTGGAACTGAGCCGATCGACCTGGTTGATCACTTCGTTGTCGCCGGGCAGTGGCGAGAAGATGTCGAAGCACGCAGTGGCCGGTGGCAATGTAGCCGAGCTGCTGGATCGATTTGAGCAGCTACAACAGAAGGCGCGGTTGAGAACAGGGAAGTTATTTCCCATCGTGACGATCCAAGAGGCAGGATTGGACGGCTTCTGGATACACCGCGTGCTGGAGACTCACGGCATCGAGAGTTACGTCGTCGACGCAGCTTCGATCGCGACTTCCCGTCGACGTCGACGTGCCAAGACCGACAAGATCGATGGAGAGGCTCTGACGCGCACATTGCTTGCGTTCAAGCGCGGCGAGCCTCGCGTATGTGCGATGGTCAGAGCGCCAGATCCGAAGGACGAAGATCGGCGTCGGATTTGCCGGGAACGCAAAGTTTTGATTGCTGAGCGGGTCAGGCATGTCAATCGCGTGACGGGGCTACTCTTCGCTCAAGGCGTCAGCGGCTATCAACCGCCCCGTAAGGATCGCCGTCAGCGGCTGGAGGAACTCCAGACCGGAGATGGGCGCGAGTTACCGAAACACCTGAAGGCTCAAATCAATCGCGAACTCGACCGTCTCGAGTTGCTGCTAGAACAGATCGCTGCAGTGGAGAGCGAGCGTAATTCTCTCCTATCGATGGACGAGCAGCCAGCGGTTGAGGCAACCTCGCCCGCAGCGATGCTGCTGTCCTTGAAGGGTGTTGGCGCTGAATTTGCCGCCGTTCTTTGGACCGAAGCCCTGTCCCGGCATTTTGATAATAGGCGGCAGATTGCCGCCTATGCAGGTTTGACACCAACCCCATGGATGAGCGGGACCATCGACCACGAACAGGGTGTCTCAAAGGCAGGAAACCCTCGGCTGCGCACCACGATGATCCAACTGTCTTGGTTGTGGCTACGCAATCAGCCAGCATCAGCGCTTAGCCGTTGGTTTGTGGATCGGGTTCAGTCGAATGGTGGACGCTTAAAGAAAGCCGCGATAGTTGCCCTGGCGCGCAAACTCCTTATCGCGCTGTGGAAGTTTGTCACTGCAGGTGTTGTCATCGAGGGGGCTGTCATGAAGACCGCCTGACGACCCCAAAAGATTGCCGAACACACAAATCTTCCAGGACTGATCACTCCTGGCGGATCCAGGTGAGCGAACCGCCTCAAAGTCGGGCTTTAAATGCCGCGCTTTAGATTGGTCCCGTTCTCCTGAGCCTTGCCGCTACGCAAGCGGGATAATGGTGCTGCCGGGCAAAACGGCGACCGTATGTGAGTTTGAACCGGTGACGGAAACGTGCCGCGTCATGCAAGGTGGCTCAGACCATGGGTTCGATACAAAATCGAAGGGGCAAGCTATGAAACTATGATTGAACTTGACGGCGAAATCCTCATGTGAGCTTTGAGAGCGGTTCTTGAAGCGCCAGGACTCGTTTCCGGTTTCCACGATCTCGCAGTGATGTGTCAGGCGGTCGAGCAGCGCTGTCGTCATCTTGGCATCACCAAACACCGACGGCCATTCGCCGAAGGCAAGGTTCGTGGTGACGATGATCGAGGTGCGCTCGTAGAGCCTGCTGATCAGGTGGAACAGGAGCTGACCACCGGCCTGCGCGAAGGGCAGATAGCCGAGTTCATCGAGAATGATGAAGTCGAGGCGTGTGAGGTAATCGGCCATCCGACCCTGCTTGCCGTTGCGCGTTTCCGTTTCCAGCCGATTGACCAGATCGACGACATTGAAGAAGCGACCGCGTGTTCCGTTGCGGATCAGCGCGCGGGCAATCGCGATGGCAAGGTGACTCTTTCCCGTTCCGGTGCCGCCGACGAGAACGACGTTGCGCTGATCGGCGACGAAGGTACCGGTAGTAGCCAGCTCCCGCACCAGGGGTTCATTGACGGGCGTATCGGCGAAGTCGAAGTCATCGATGTCCTTTGCAAGCGGCAGCTTGGCAATGCTGAGCTGGTAGCGAATGGAGCGGGCCGGCGTTGGTGCGCGGATCGTTAATGGCGTTGTCGTAGGTGATCGGCAATCGCAATAACCGGTCTTCGTGACAATGCCTTTCAAGCACAATGCCTCCCGCCGCCATCGCATTGGCAAGATGAA
>NZ_QOVX01000057.1:0-4463 GCF_008365395.1 Neorhizobium sp. P12A
TTTACGAACATATTGCCGCCGAGTGGTTTCGGTCCAGGCCATCGTGAACTCCTTCGAATCTTGAACAAATCCGACGGAATCACATCCTACTGAAATCACTCAACTCTTTTTCGGTCAGGCTCTGAGATGGGACAGGCAGAGAGACCTAAGTCTTGGAGATCAAACGAAGCGCGCCATCCTCTTACCATGGATATTCTGCCGCTACTGCGCAGCGGCACGTCCGTATCGCGAAGAAGAGGTTGAGATGGCTTACGCGGGACTTTTGCCATGTCCCGGATTGCAACAGAGAACGGTTAAAGAGTCGAGTCGGTTGGGAACTTTCACAGCCGCTGGCGATTTAGCTGCGGCTTATGTCCCCATGTAAGCAGAGCCAGGCGCCCTTGTTTCCACCAGCATCACCGCGAGTGCCTGGCTCACCCCTTCCACTTCCGCCGGACTTTTCTCGGGAGCGATCTCCCCAGTTCGAAAGTCGCTTACTGCCGGCTTCAGCACCTTCAGACCAAGGTCCCCTAACCCGAACGGGCAATGTCCGGTCAGGCGCGCCAAACCTATTTTTGTTCTATCGAGAGGGATCAAGAGTAGGGCTGCTGCCTCGGGCAAGATGCGTTGCGGCAGCGGCCTTTTTTCGCGACATCAGTGGTGATGGCGAGGGAACTTTCCTTCCCGCCGAAGATTTGATTCATCGCTCACTCCCACAGTGAGAAGAGCCAGGTGCTATCGCCCCAGCCCCCAAATCCGAAATCGCCTGGCTCGCCCCTGGCCTCTCGGCGGGAACAGTAGCAGGCATCTGCAGTTATTAGTGTGGGATCGGTCCAAGCCCGATCTAAGCCGACTGCAGCGCCGGGGGGCCTCAACTGCGGTCGGCGCCCTTTCTTTCCATTGCCGCCAGAGTCCTAATGATCGCTACCCTATTGGTTGGGACCTCGGCCTGTGCTGGGCTGCCGTCGAGATTGCAAAAGCGCTCTGGATCGGATCGGACATGCGGCCCGAATGGCACCTAAGATTGCAACAGACAACCATAAAAAGACCCGGATCTGTCGGGAACTTTCCGGCCGAAGGCGATTTGATTCTTTGCTTATGTCCCCATGTAAGCAGAGCCAGGTGCCCTTGTTTCCACCAGCATTCACCGAGTGCCTGGCTCACCATCGACCCGAAGAATCCGCTGAGCACGGCGATAAGCCGCTTTAAGCCAGCCTCCTCGACGCTTCACGCCGCTAGACTGTAACAGCCGGGACCGCCCCAGAGCCGTTTAATGAGAGAAAAGCAATGTTTGTCGACCAGAATAGGGAACTAATTGCGAGGGAACTAGGAATCACGGTCGAAGAGCTCGGTCAGTTGCATTATGAGGAAGGTTTTGAGGACGACGATGGTGTGATCCACACCTATTACCTGCGATTTTCGGACGAAAACCCGTGGCGGATCATGGTCAAGATCAAAGGTCTCGAAGGTAGCACGCTCAGATTAAATCCGAGCATATTCGAAGGCCCCAACAAAGAAGAATATCCGCAAGACCAGCCTTATAAGGATGTTCCCCGAGATTAGCCGTCAGATCCTGGCCGCTGGTACCAGCTGCCGATCGATGCTGGACAGAACCCCCTCCTACGGCCTGTCATTAGGATGGCGGGGTGATGTGGACCGCTCTGTATTCTCCTGATGGTCGATTTCATGTAGTTCAAGCCGGATCTGCTGACCGCTTGCCCAAGCCATCGCATGCTTCTTATAGCGCGGCGATCAGGATGAGACGAATCTCACTTAGATTGCCGCTACGCATGCTTCTCAAACGTGAAGGTTTGCTCGGTAACAAAGCCATTTTCCACGACTTGTACCGTCCATCCAAATTCTCCTGCAATGATCGAAATTTGATTCGGCCGCATTAGCGTCCCAGATATGCAGAAATTAGTTATCTAAGGGAAATTATACCACCACTCACCATCTGGGTGGCAGCGTGGTATTTGCCTGCAGCGGCTTTACCGCAACCATCAAAATCCCGGTGTAAGCTCAGGCCTTCTGAAAGACGTTAAAATTCGGATCGCCGTTTTAAGCAGACAGACCATCCGGAGACAAAGTCGATACCTGCCTCACGACATGCAGCTATAAAGGCGGTCCTGGCATCTTCCGGCCCGCAAAGCCCATTCATAGCATCAAGGCACTTGACCCGAGCCCTATATCGAGCCGGAGAGGATCCTTCGAAAGGCCATTCTTTCATCAAGGCGTCAGCCAAGTCCACTATTGATGTCAACTCGCGATAAGCACCCTCGCCAGGAAGCCGAACTTTTACCGTCGCAACTTTTGGATTGTCCATGGGTCATCCTCATACGCCGTGGTAGAGGTGAACCCAGAACCAGGTTGCTTGTTCATCGCAAACGCGAATCTCTGTGCGCCTTCTGAAGCCCAGTCCGTTGAGCGCGCAGAGTCTCGATGGCTCCAGCGACCTAAGGTTCGAACGGCCCCCCGCCCTTGAAAAATTCGCAGGGCGCATATCTACGACAGCGGCCTCGATCTTGGCGAGGTCAGACCGCTGCCCACGGGGGAAGCTTTACCGATTGGCAGCGGTCACCCACATCCTTGGATGATTGAGACGTTCCTAAATTACTGTCACAGTTTTTCCTGAAATGTGAGATACTTTTAGGGCTTCAATTAAAGAGTTGACCGCAATGCCCAGGATCGCCTTGTCCGTAGCCCTTACCGCCATCGCTGCTGCGATCTTCGCACCGCGTGTGATCAGGATGACTTATAGAAGCTGGCGCTACGGCCATCTCGCGCCTTTGTTCGAGCGTGGCGGCGAGTAACCCCACACTCCTGAGCCTAGCCTTGGCAGCAAATTTCGGCCGAAATGGTACGCGGCGGTTTAAGGTTAATTTCTTACCTTCATCCTGAGTTTCAGTTGCAATGCGCCACGATCCTGGCTTATCTGCGCGACGCAACCAGGAGGAGCCAATGCGGCAAGCTATGATACCGTTTCACGTGTTCGAACGACTTGAGCGCGAATGGCGCGTCATAGAGCCAGAGCGAGAACCAAAAGATCTCGAAAAGCAACTCGAAAAGCAAATTGCGGAAGAACGGGTTTTCAAGCGGTTGCGGGTTGGCAGGGTCGATTGACGGCTTTGTCAGCGTGTCGTGCCCCAGGGGGCAATCCAGCGGAAGGCCGCTGAGGCGACGATCGATGGAGCTCGACGCATGGAAGCAAACCGGAAATGCGTCGAGTACATGCGAGATCACTTCGGTGTCTGGAAGTGAGATCACCCCCACCCTTCGCTCTCCCCAAACAGGGCTTTGAAGCCGGTCCACGCGGCCTGGTCGAAGAGATCCTTGTTCATCACCAGGACCATTCCCCACATCGTGGTATGCCCCGCGAGGAACCATTCCGTCATCCGTGGACCGAAGCGGTGCTGGATCCGAATCCAGATACCTGGTCCGACATAAGCTTGGTCACATTCATTTTGATCTCGGTTTTGGGGACAACAATCAATTTCACCCTGCTTTCGGGCATGAAAAAACCCAGCTCATCGCCGGGTTTCATTGCAGATCTTCGATTTAAGCGTCTTCAGAAAAGCTGACTTGCTTTCCCCGCGGCAAGCACTTTCCCGCCGGCATCCAGCGCCAGGACTGTGATGTCGTAGGTATGCTTGCCGGTTGGCGGGCAAGGCCCCGTGAACGACTTCAGCGCACCGCGCGGGATCGTACCGCCATTCGCTGCAACGGTTCCGCCGCCATGGTTGAAGCCAGGAGCATCCCGATCGCTCATCGAAACCTTATAGCTCGCCGTTCCGGCCGGAGCTCCGGCGACAGAAATCGCTGGGCTTGTCTCACCGCACCGATCGGACGGCGAGAACGTGAATGACACCGACAGCGGGGCGGCGTCATTCGGAACTGAAGTGCAGGCAGACAGAAGTGCAAACGCACCCAGAAGTAAAAAAGATCGTCGCATAAATCACTCCCCAAACATCAACGGTTGAAGAGAAATCCCATGGCGATCGCATTGTCAATGCGACGGAAGGCTTGACTCCCCCCGTTCGTCGCTCTCTTCATCGCCCATGGTCGACAATTCCACATGGGCCGGCATGAAGGCCATGAACCTACGCTATGTCGTCGCCTGCACGCGCTGTGATCGCATGGTTGAGATCGATCTCGACAAGATGCCGCCGGAGGGAAACGCCATCAATCAGCGGTTCCGCTGGGCGTTGGTGCGCGGATCGTTAATGGCATTGTCGTAGGTGATCGGCAATCGCAATAACCGGTCCTCGTCACAATGCCTTTCAAGCACAATGCCTCCCGCCGCCATCGCATTGGCAAGATGAAGTTCAAGGTCACGAACTGGGCGGAATACGAGGCAGGCCTTTGTCGGCGCGGAAGTTTGACGCTTTGGATGACGCCGGAGGCACTGTCGTCCTGGCAGGCGCCGAAGCGGACGACGCGTGGCGGCCAGCCGCGCTACTCCGATCTTGCGATTGAGACTGCGCTGA
>NZ_QOVX01000058.1:0-3809 GCF_008365395.1 Neorhizobium sp. P12A
GCTAATCTTGCTTCCCAATGCTGACGCTCGACCAGCATCCCAAGAGGCGACGACTGTCGCATCTCTAACTGGCCTATGTGTCGCATCTCTAAAATGCCATTACATTCGTAAGTCGCATAAGATTGGTTATGGAACCAGCGACGGTTTCAGCATTGTTGCTGTTGTGGTAGAAGCGGACCAAAGACCGTGTTCACGTCCAACCAAACAACCTACCGGAGACAATTGATTGGATTTGTCCAGCCAATCGGTCGCCCAGCTCGCGACCCTCGGAATCTCTGATATTCCACAGGATGGTGCATCCGACGAGCACCAATGGTCTCGGCGAAATCGAATTTTGTAGCAAGCTGCTGCAATTTGGCCTGCGGTCGCGCGACTATCTTGTCGGAATCGTCGCATAGTACTCAAAGCGATCCAGAAATCGGGAATTCGTTGGGGATCCGGTCGATGTTCCGTTGCTCGACGAACCGCCTAGACCGTTTCCGCCGTGCGGCCGGAGCAAAATCCATGCGGCAAGTCCAACGAGGAACAGCGCAGCGAATACCAAGGCCCATCCAGAGCGCGCTTTTCCGCTTCGGGCGCCGCGTCGTCCCTGCCCTTCGTATTGCGTTTTCTTGTTTGATGACCCGAATGGATCCCCCGGTGGTCCGCTCATAATGGTACTCCGCGCGATAGGTCTGGAACCTGCTGCGCGATTGCTTGTTCCACCTGCCGGGCCTTGATATCGCGCAGAGTATCGTTCCAGATATAGCCGGCTCAGGCCGCGTTCACTGCTATGCTGCCCACGATGATGGTGACGTTCGGGACGTTCACCCGCCATGTCTCAAACTTCACCGGCATGTTTATTTCCTCGGTAGCCACCCGCTGCCCCTTTCTGTATGCAATGCCATCATGCCAGCTGTTGAGCCCGCAGGTCTTTCATCGTATTTGGTGAAACAGCTATAAGAAGAAAAGGCCCCGGAAATGGTGCGAGAAGCGGCCGTTAAGGCTACTCCCAATTCGCCATAGCGCTGCACTGCACAATCGCATATTACGGAAGGATGAAACATCCTCGTTCCCGACCTGCGGCCTGGCTTCTGCTTGCCTTCATTATTTTCGCCACTGTTTGCCCAATCAGCGTGCGTCCGCATGACTATCTTCCTGTGGAACTCGATCGGGCATTGGCGTTCTTCCTGATGACCGGCGCCTTCGTCGTGGCCTATCCCAATCGCTGGCTCTCTGTGACACTGATGTGCATAGCCGGTGCCTTCGGCATCGAAGCGCTTCAATTCTTGTCGGAGACCAGACATCCTGAGCTGGCGGACGCAATGGTGAAGGCAGTAGGCGCTGCTTTGGGTGCGTCCTTCGGAATTGCTTTCAATGCAGTCCGACGCCGTGCCTTAGGATGGCGACAGACCACACCCTCCCCCGCGGCGGAGTCAGCTATCGCGTCATTGGTCATCTTGAAGATCATTTCGAGAGTACTAAAGTAACGAATCTCACTTTCTTTCCGTCCATTGCCCCGCGCTCCTGAAGATGCGGGGCTTCTTTCTGCAGATCCATGACAGCAGAAACCCGGTCCGACGCGATGCAGCTTCAATTCAAGATAAAATCAGCTTAGTGCATTACAGGCTTGGCGCATTCTACCCGCACGGCAACCAGATGCGTATTCAGATCCATATTATCGCAGTCCTTTTGAGCATGATGTCGTGGGTGATCTCGTTCGATGCGGCAAGAGCTGTTTATCGGCATGCTCACGAGGCGGGGATGATGCCTTATGCCCGCGCGACGTGAACGAACACGAGGAAGGTGCCTGTGGCTCTTGGGTCCCCTTTCGGGCCATTATTGGTTGTTAGGTTTGCATTTGTGATTGCATTTACATTTTGGCAATATTTAGTCGTCGCTAATAACGCGTTCTCTTGAACTTTTTGTGCCTTAGCAATCGGTGGTCCAAATGTTTGTCGTATCTGTTCTGGACAACGGCGATGAGCGCAACTTCGTTGCCACGGATGTTTATGTGGAAGCCAACTGCATAGTGTTCGCGGTTAGTGGCCGAACACTACGCTATGGTGTCGCCGACCTCCTGGATGTGGTTCCTGTCGAGCGCGAAAGTGATAGATCCCCGAGGTGGGCGTCGCAACGAAGCGCACGTGTCAATTGATGACGGATACCGAGCGCGAGCCCAAAGGATCAATCAATGAACAACATGACTGTCCTTCTGGCATCCGATCTCTCTAATGCTTTTGAGACTGTACGGAGTTTCTTTGCAGGGCGCGTCACGGGTAACCTGCTTTTCGTTCCGACGGCGGCTATCGGCGAGGGCTGGTACCCTGTCGACGCGGAAGATGTCCAGCCATTTCGTGACATGGGCTTTACCGTCACGATGTTCGATGCGTCCGTGGTCGATACGGTGAGCAGCGGTTTCCTCGACCAGTATCAGGGAATCTACATCAGTGGCGGCAACACCTTCTTCCTGCTCAAACACCTGAAACGAACCGGCTTCTTCGACATGATCCGCGACGCGGTCCTTGCAGGGAAACTCGTATACATGGGGTCGAGCGCAGGTTCCGTTGTTGCAACACCCGATATCGGATATGCGCGGGAACTCGATGACCCTTCGCTCGGCGACGGCGACAATACTGGTTTCGGTTTTGTCGATTATAGCATCCTGCCGCATATGGATCATGAGACCTTCGGCCCGATAGTGACGGTGCAGCTAGCGGCCTGGAAATCAAGTGCTGGGGAGGTACGGCCGATGAGGGACGGGCAAGTCATCATCCTTGACGGTGGTCTGGAAAAGATGATCACGATGGCGGACCTTTAATCGTATGTAATCTGATTGTCACACCTCTTGACACATTCCGTTGCTGGACCGGACACAATCATTGACGGCCGCCGGACGCAGTCATAGCGACCCAGGGTGAGACCGGCGGAAGAGGTGGTGCGAACGGCCTTAGTCGCCGCTCCGAAGGTTGGTTGCCTACCCCGAATGGGCAGCTACCGTCGCAACAGCAATGTGCGATTGTATCGATCCTCATGGCGTGCGGAGGAGCGCCCATGGTTGACGTGAAAAGACCATGTCCAAATTGCCATTGGAGCACAGGCAATTTTCTTTGCAGGAAATGCCATGGGCAAGGCTTTGTCATTGCCTACGAGATCGCCGACGGCCCGCTCAAATCGTTCCTTCGACCGATCGTTGTTTTCGCCTTCATCGCGCTTGTCGCTGCCTACGTCATGAACATCTCATCGAAGATGCATCACGACGATCGACGGGTTTTTCCCAACCCGGCCACCGATGGAACACTGGGCTTTGCGCCGCCGGGATCAAAGGGATTGCTCTTCACGCTAGTCGAGACGGACATTCCCGCCTTGTGCGCGTCGCATCCGAAAGACGGTGAATGCGCCGCTGCGATGGCCGAATTTGATGACAAGCAGCACTACGGCGTCCTGAAGTGCGGATACTACGACCAAGCCACCAATAAGACGCAGTTTTATTTCTTCTGGTACCGCCTCGTTCCCGAACACCTGGTCAAGGCGGCGGCGGGCGACCCGCGATCCTCGCTGAAGCCGCTCGGTAACAAGGCCGTTCAGGATTGCCCCGCCTCGAGGGCCGATGCCGAGGCGTTTCATTCCTGAAAATCAGTAATATGTCCACGCGCGACGAGCCTGGAACCTAGGCCCTGTTGACAAAGTGACCATTTACGTCAAACCGTGCGTTGTCGTTCCACCGATCCGGCAATGCGTTTGATCATGAAAGTATCAGTCCCCCTAGAGGCTTTTCCCGAATTAGGAACGGTCGCAAACCCTGCCGTGCTGTATGACGGGAACAACGC
>NZ_QOVX01000059.1:0-2509 GCF_008365395.1 Neorhizobium sp. P12A
CGTAAGCGGTTAGCCGATGGCGTCAGGCTTGAAGTTCCATGGCATAAGTGCCTCGAGCTCGGATACTGGCCAGCCTTTCGCGATGCGGGTCAAGGTCTGGGAAAGCCAGTCGAGCGGATCGACTTTGTTCATTTTGGCCGTCTGGAGAAGCGTGGCCAGCGTCGCCCAAGTCCGTCCACCGCCCTCGCTGCCGGCGAATAGACTGTTCTTTCTCGTAATTGTTTGGGGCCTGATCGCGCGCTCGACGATATTGGAGTCAATTTCGATCCGGCCGTCCGTCAGGAAACGCTCCAGTGCTTCGCGCCGGGTGAGCGCGTAACGGATTGCTTCGGCGGTCTTGGACTTGCCAGAGACCTTGCCCAGCTCCTTCTCCCAAAGATCAAAGAGTTCGGAGACGATTGTTGCAGATTTTTCCTGACGCAGCATGGAACGGCTGTCGGCATCCCGACCGCGGACATCATCCTCGATGCGCCACAGCTCGGTCATCGCGATGATCGTGTCCGTTGCAGCCTTTGAGACACCACTGATGTGAAGGTCGTAAAACTTGCGGCGAAGATGCGCCCAGCATCCTGCGAGCCGGATCGTTTCATTGCTGCCGTCTTTGGCACGCGTCTTGGCGAGACTGGTATAAGCCGAGTAGCCGTCAACTTGCAGGATGCCGCTGAATCCGGCGAGATGACGCACCACGCAGTCAGCGCCCCTACTGTCCTCAAACCGATAGGCCACCATCGGCGGGCTGGTTCCGCCATAGGGTCTATCATCGCGAGCATAAGCCCAAAGCCAGGCCTTCGTCGCTTTCCCCGAACCGGGCGCAAGAGTGGGTAAGGTCGTTTCGTCGGCGAAGATCCTTTCACCCTCCTTGACGCGCTCAAGGATGTAATCGGCGCAAATCTGAAGTTCGAAGCCCAGATGCCCCATCCACTGGGCCATCAACGATCGGCTGATCTCGACCCCGTCGCGTAGATAGATTGCCTCCTGCCGGTAAAGCGGAAGGCCGTCGGCGTATTTGGAGACGGCGATATAGGCGAGCAGCCGCTCCGTCGGCAGGCCGCTTTCGATGATGTGCGCCGGTGCCAAAGCCTGGAGCACGCCATCGTGGCCGCGGAAGGTGTATTTGGGGCGGCGCGTCACGATGACCCGGAACTTCGGCGGCACGACATCCAGCCGTTCGGAGCGGTCCTCACCGATCAGGACCTTTTCCAAGCCCACGTATTCAGCAGGGATCTCCGGCTCGATCACTTCCTCGATGCGTTCGAGATGAGCGGCAAAACCCTTGCGCGGACGTGCTGCCCGTTTCGGCTTGTCCTTGGCCGCGTGATCAAGCTCGCTCTGGATTGCCGAAAGGCCGGTCTCGACTTCCTCGAAGGCAAAGGACACCTGCTCGTCATTGACACCACGGCGCAGTCGCTCGGAACGGGTGCCATGTTGGGTACGCTGCAGAACCTTCAGGATCGATGTGAGGTTGGCAATCCGCTCGTTGGCGCTCTTCTCCACCGCCTCCAACCGGGCGATCTCAGCTTCAGCGGCCTTCAGTCGGGCTTCTTTCGCAGCCTGCTCGCGCGCCATCGCGAGGACCATCGCTTTCAGCGCGTCAACGTCGTCCGGCAGGTCGTGAGGGGGCAAATCCATGGCAATGAGTAGAGCACAAAAACAGCCGTTTTCCCAACCATTACAGCGGCATGATTCATCTTGCCGCAGGCGCTGTCAGCCCGTCAACAAGGGTCGCCTGACCTTGGCCGGGCGGATCTTTTTCCAATCCATTCCGGCCAGCAACGCCATCAGCTGAGAATGGTCCAGCCGGATCCGTGCCGCCGATATGCCCGGCCAGCAGAAGCCCTGATCTTCCAGGGTTTTCGAATAGAGGCAGACCCCGCTGCCATCCCACCAGACAATGCGAATACGATCGGCCCGTTTCGAGCGGAAGACGTAAAGCGCGCCATTGAAGGGATCGAGACCGCCATCCCGCACCAGCGCCATCAACGAGGCGGCCCCCTTGCGGAAGTCGACCGGCTGGCACGACACATAGACCACCACACCCGAAGCGATCATGCCTTGCGAACCGCCCGTAGAACCCTCACCAGGTGATCGGCGTCAAAATCGCCGCCGACGCGCACGACCATATCCGCAATGACAATATCGACCGAGCCGTTGCTTACCGTTTCAACGCGCGCGAACTTGATCTGATTGCCCGTTCCCTCTGTCAGGGGTGCAACAACGCCCGATGCCAGTGCCTTGCGACGCCACCCATAAAGCTGCGAGGGATCCAAGCCTTCAGACCGGGCAACCGCCGAGACATTGGCCCCAGGCTGCAGCGTCGCGGCGACGATCCGCGCCTTTTCGTCATCCGACCAGTCCCGCGGCTTGCGTCGTCTTCGCACGGGCTCCGCGGTCAAAATCTCAAAGGTTCGAGGCTGATTCACACTATCACTCATAGGACTCTCCGCATGACTCATGCAGAAAATCGCCGATCAGCAGTCCGAAAGATACGTGGGATGGCCTACGCGCTTAC